>NZ_AP028156.1:687500-772500 GCF_033096465.1 Blautia luti
AGTCAGACTGCACGAGATAAGTTGGGCGGTCAAAAGGGAAAGAGCCCAGACCTTCAGTTAAGGTCCCAAAGTGTGCGTTAAGTGGAAAAGGATGTGGGATTTCGAAGACAACCAGGATGTTGGCTCAGAAGCAGCCATCCATTCAAAGAGTGCGTAATAGCTCACTGGTCGAGAGGTCCTGCGCCGAAAATGTCCGGGGCTGAAACGCGCCACCGAAACTAAGGAACCGAAAGGTTGGTAGAGGAGCATTGCATGCGGGAAGAAGCAGTACCGAAAGGAGCTGTGGACTGCATGGAAGAGAGAATGCCGGAATGAGTAGCGAGATAGAGGTGGGAATCCTCTAGGCCGAATATCCAAGGTTTCCAGAGTAAAGCTGATCTGCTCTGGGTAAGTCGGGGCCTAAGGCGAGGACGAGAGTCGTAGCCGATGGACAACAGGTGGAGATTCCTGTACTGCGGTATGACAGAACTGTGGGGACACGTAAGGAAAGCGGAAGCCGGGAATGGAAAGCCCGGTGCAAGCGGGGTACCAGTCACTTTGGCAAATCCGGGTGGCAATGGGAAGCCGTGATGCGGAGTGAAATAAAGTAACGAAGTCCGTGAGCCATGCGTCAAGAAAAGCCGCTATTGTTTATACCGTACCCGTACCGTAAACCGACACAGGTGGATGAGGAGAGAATCCTAAGGCCGGCGGAAGAAGCATTGTCAAGGAACTCGGCAAAATGGCCCCGTAACTTAGGGATAAGGGGTGCCTCAGAAATGAGGCCGCAGAGAATAGGCTCAAGCAACTGTTTAGCAAAAACACAGGTCTATGCGAAACCGAAAGGTGAGGTATATGGGCTGACGCCTGCCCGGTGCTGGAAGGTTAAGAGGAGAGGTTAGCGCAAGCGAAGCTTTGAATTTAAGCCCCAGTAAACGGCGGCCGTAACTATAACGGTCCTAAGGTAGCGAAATTCCTTGTCGGGTAAGTTCCGACCCGCACGAAAGGCGTAATGATTTGAGCGCTGTCTCGACAATGCATCCGGTGAAATTGAAGTACCAGTGAAGATGCTGGTTACCTGCGCCAGGACGGAAAGACCCCATGGAGCTTTACTCCAGTTTGGTACTGGGACTCGGTATTGCATGTACAGGATAGGTGGGAGGCTAGGAGATAGTAACGCCAGTTATTATGGAGCCGCTGTTGGGATACCACCCTTGCAGTATTGGGTTTCTAACCAGCCGCCGTGACCCGGCGGTGGGACAATGCCAGACGGGGAGTTTGACTGGGGCGGTCGCCTCCGAAAGGGTATCGGAGGCGCCCAAAGGTTCCCTCAGAATGGACGGAAACCATTCGAAGAGTGCAAAGGCAGAAGGGAGCTTGACTGCGACACCGACGGGTGGAGCAGGTACGAAAGTAGGGCTTAGTGATCCGGTGGTATTAAGTGGGAATGCCATCGCTCAACGGATAAAAGCTACCCTGGGGATAACAGGCTTATCACTCCCAAGAGTTCACATCGACGGAGTGGTTTGGCACCTCGATGTCGGCTCATCGCATCCTGGGGCTGTAGTAGGTCCCAAGGGTTGGGCTGTTCGCCCATTAAAGCGGTACGCGAGCTGGGTTCAGAACGTCGTGAGACAGTTCGGTCCCTATCCGGCGTGGGCGTAGGATATCTGAGAGGAGCTGTCCTTAGTACGAGAGGACCGGGATGGACGGGCCGCTGGTGCATCGGTTAGACTGCCAAGTCTACGGCCGAGTAGCCAAGCCCGGAAGGGATAAACGCTGAAGGCATCTAAGCGTGAAGCCCCCCTTAAGATGAGATATCCCATTCGAAAGAAGTAAACCCCCTTGAAGACGACGAGGTAGATAGGACAGAGGTGGAAGTGCAGTAATGCATGGAGCTGACTGTTACTAATCGGGTGAGGGCTTGACCAAGAATCGCAGGAAGTAATGAATCTCAAGGAAATGTCAACATGTATGTAGTTTTGAAGGTGCAAACCTTTATTCCTCCTTAGCTCAGTCGGTAGAGCATGCGGCTGTTAACCGCAGTGTCGTTGGTTCGAGTCCAACAGGGGGAGTTTTCGGAAACATGAAGTCCGATACTAAATTAAATTTTCTACCAGGCTCCATGGTCAAGCGGTTAAGACACCGCCCTTTCACGGCGGTAACAGGGGTTCAAATCCCCTTGGAGTCATTATGTAAGAAATCTTGCATATAATTAAATATGGTGCCATAGCCAAGTGGTAAGGCAAAGGTCTGCAACACCTCTATCCCCGGTTCAAATCCGGGTGGCACCTCTTGAAACCCTCAGATAATGAAAGTTATCTGAGGTATTTTTTTGCAATTTTTTATGAGCAGGGTGCTTTACGGATTGGAAAATTTAATCTTTCAAACAGTTTCAAACTGTGATACAATAAAGCGTAAAACAAAAAATAAAGAGGTGTTTTTGTGCAGAAAATAAAATTAAGTACAATGAGAAGATCAGTGGCAGGAATGCTGATACTGGCTCTGACAGGGTGCATTGCAGCAGGATGCGGAACTATAACTGACAGGATCCGTTTCGGAGCTGCCGGTCTGGGCGGTATGTATCATGCCTTTGCAGATACATTTAGTGATATTGCGCAGTCGGATGAAGACTATAAAATGGAAGTAAAAACAACAGCAGGATCTGCTGCGAATCTTCGTTTATTATCAGATGATTATGTACAGCTTGCCATCGCTCAGGCAGATATTACGAATGATGCTTACTATGGAACAGGGATCTTTGAAGGAAAAGAGTACCAGGGTTATAGTGCAATAGCCGGGCTTTATACAGAAGCATGTCAGATTGTAGTCCGGGATGACTCAGATATCAGATCAGTAGATGACCTTCAGGGAAAGAAAATAAGCGTAGGTGAAGAGGAATCCGGAACAGAGCAGAATGCCAGTCAGATCCTGGCAGCATATGGTCTGACAGATCAGCTGGTTGATAAAGTAAATCTGGATTATACAGAAGCCGCCAGCGAGTTGAAAGATGGCGAGATCAATGCGTTCTTCTGTACTGCCGGTATACAGACAACGGTAATAGGAGAGCTGGCGAAGCAGTGTGGGATCCGTCTTCTGGATCTGGATGAAAAGGGAAAAGATAAGCTGCTGAAAGCTTATGATTTCTATACAGAATATGAGATCCCGGCTGAGACATATACAGGTCAGACAGAACCGGTAGAGACAGTAGGAGTAAAAGCAGTTTTACTTGCAAGCGATAAACTGTCAGAGAAGACAGTAGAGAATCTTACCCGGACATTATTTGCCAATGAACAGGAATTACAGTACTCTTTGTCAGCAGATATTGCATTGGATGAGACGGAAGCAGTGGAGGGAATTTCTGTTCCGTTCCATAAAGGAGCTGTGAAATATTATGAGTCTGCAGGTGTGGATGTAACAACAGAGAAAGGAAGCAAATAAGCAGCAGGGTAAGAGAAGATGAAAATAGAACTGGATATGTATCAGACGATAGCTGTTGCAGTTGTCGTACTGATGCTGGGAAAATTTTTGAAAACCAAATTCAGCATACTGGAGAGATTTTGTATTCCGGCTCCGGTAATCGGAGGTGTGCTGTTTGCTGTATTTACCTGTCTGTGTTATGTGACGGGAATCGTAGAATTTTCTTTTGATGATATCCTGAAGGAAGTGTGTATGGTATTTTTCTTTACTTCCGTAGGATTTCAGGCGAATCTGAAAGTACTGAAAAGCGGCGGCAAATCACTGATCATTTTTCTGGGGCTTGTGATCGCATTGATCCTTTCCCAGAACTTCCTGGCTGTAGGGCTGGCAAAGCTGCTCCATATCAGCCCTCTGGTAGGCCTCTGTACAGGTTCTATCCCAATGGTGGGAGGACATGGTACGGCAGGAGCTTTCGGCCCTGTTCTGGAGGATTTCGGGGTTTCAGGGGCAAGTACTTTATGTACAGCAGGAGCTACTTTCGGTCTGATTGCAGGAAGTATGATGGGAGGTCCTATCGGTAAGCGTCTGATCGAGAAGAAGAACCTTCTGGAAACGGTTGTCCAGGAAGATGACAGCCTTCTGGTAGAAGAGGAGAAAAAGCACGAACGACATACCAGTATGTATCCGTCAGCAGTATTTCAGCTGATCATTGCCATCGGTATCGGAACGATCGTATCGAAACTTCTGTCCTTGACAGGAATGACTTTTCCGATATATATTGGAGCTATGATAGCAGCGGCATTTATCCGTAATATCGGAGAATATTCCGGAAAATTCACAATCTATATGGGTGAGATCAATGATATCGGTGGTATCAGCCTGTCTCTGTTCCTGGGAATTGCTATGATCACACTGAAATTGTGGCAGCTTGCAGATCTGGCCCTTCCACTGATCATCCTGCTTGCAGGCCAGACCGTTCTCATGTTTGTGTATACATATTTCGTAGTATTCAATGTAATGGGAAGAGATTATGATGCAGCGGTTCTTTCCTCCGGTGTATGTGGATTCGGTATGGGAGCCACACCCAATGCCATGGCGAACATGCAGGCAATCTGTGAAAAATTCGCACCGTCTGTAAAGGCATATCTGCTGGTTCCTCTTGTAGGAAGCTTATTTGCAGATTTCCTTAACAGTCTGGTTATTACATTCTTTATTAACTTTTTATAATTTCCGATATCGAGAGAACAAGGATGAGGAGGGTTTGCAATGTTTGGAAAGAAATTATTCAGAAAAGGTGAAAGAAAGAAATCATCAGAATATAAAATAGAAAGTGAAAATCTGGCAGTGCCGGAGGTACATACCCATGAAGTAAAACCGGAGGAGACTGTCGAAGATGAACGAAGCAGGGAACCCATCACCTATGAGAATGTGGCGATCCCGGAGATCCATATAAAGAAGAAAAGGAACTAATGTTAATAAAAACAGCGAAGCAGACAAAAATGTCAGCTTCGCTGTTTTTCTGTCATTTGTTCTAACCAAATTTCGGTGGGTTCTGGTCAGTAAGGTGTTCGCCGATAAGTTTCTCCATCCAGACCATATTATACCATCTGTGGAATTTATAACCGCATTTATAGAATTCTCCTACCAGGCGGTAACCCATGTGAGTGTGGAATTCTACGCTGTTTTTATTCAGGTATTCATCTTCTGTGGAGGGATAAGCGATGCAGGCATTCATGTTCAGGATTCCCTGTTCCTGAAGAGCCTGTTCAAGGGCGTCATGAAGTTTACGGCCGATCCCCATATGTTTTAGGAAAGTATCTACATAGATCGAAGTTTCTACTGACCAGTCATAGGCAGGACGGTCATGGAAAGGACCGGCATAGGCGTATCCCAGGATCCGGCCGCCTTTTTCGGCGACGAGATAAGGATATTTCTGTAAGGTATTGCGGATGCGGGATGCAAATTCGTCCACAGAAGGAACTTCATATTCGAAGGTGATAGCTGTGCGCTCCACATAAGGTGCGTAAATTTCAAGAAGAACCGGTGCATCTGCTTCAGAGGCAGTGCGGATGATCATTTCGCTGTTCATAATGATTTTCCTCCAAAGCTACACTTCAAGTCAGAGAAGCCAGAAAAATCGTTGACTTAAAGTGCAGTTTATGATGTATGATAAAATTGTAACTGCCAAACAGTATATAACTTCTGGAAATATACGTCAATTGTGGAAGCAGAAATCCGGGAGCGGAATAAAACATGGAATGAACAGCAATGAGTTTTAAGAAAGGTGGTCTGCTTTTTATGAAAGAGCAGCAGTAAGAATGGACAGAATAAAAAAGGATTTTGGATTTGGGTGCGTGCGTCTTCCTATGCTGGAGAGTGGAGAAGTTGACAAAGAGCAGACCTGTAAGATGGTAGATACATTTCTGGAAAACGGGTTTAATTATTTTGACACTGTACATGGATATCTGGATGGAAAAAGTGAGATCGCGATCAAAGATTGTCTTTCCAGCCGCTATAAGAGAGAGGAATCTCTCCGCTTTCGGTGCTTTTAGTTATTCTTCGAATTCTGCTGTTACGATAAATCCCCTTGGGGTATGTTCAATATTACGTACGATCCCCTTTCGCGCCTTGATCCTCTGTGCATTGGGATAGCAGCCTGACATGGCTACTGCAGGTTCGATAATGTAGCTGTAGTTCATAAATGACTGATATTCAGAAATTTCTATTTCATCTCCAATCTCGATCAGCCCCTGTCGTTCCATTTTGAATTTTTCCTGACGCATGAAAAAGCCTTCTTTCTCTATATAATATGTTTCGGGTTTTCTGTGACCTTCGCTTACAAAAAAACACCTCGCAGGATATTACCGGTGAACAATAACTATTATAGCACAGCAAAAGAAAAAGTTCACAACAACTTGACAGGCACGAAAACAATCTTATAATAATATTATATTAAAGCGTGTCTGAAAAAAGATCAAAAAATAAAACCAGGAGGGCAAGGGAGTATGAAGACAGCATTAACCATAGCAGGCAGTGATTCCAGTGGAGGGGCAGGGATCCAGGCTGATATTAAAACAATGCTTACCAACGGAGTTTATGCCATGAGTGCAGTTACAGCACTTACAGCACAGAATACTGCAGGGGTTACCGGGATCATGGAAGTAACGCCGGAATTTCTGGGAAAAGAGCTGGATGCTGTTTTTACAGATATTTATCCGGATGCAGTGAAGATCGGAATGGTATCATCAGCAGAACTGATCCATGTGATCGCGGACAGGCTGAAGAAATACCACGCAGACAATATTGTGATCGATCCGGTGATGGTGGCTACCAGCGGTGCACGCCTGATCAGTGAAGAGGCAGTTGATGTACTGAAAGAAAAACTATTTCCCATGGCATCAGTCCTTACTCCCAATATTCCGGAAGGGGAGCTGCTGACAGGAAGGAAGATCCGTTCCAGTGAGGATATGATCCGTGCTGCAGAGGAGATCGGAAGCAGATACCACTGTGCTGTGCTTTGTAAAGGAGGGCATCAGCTGAATGACGCCAATGACCTGCTGTGGCAGGCGGGGAAGATCAGATGGTTTTACGGGGAAAGGATCAATAATCCCAATACTCACGGAACTGGCTGTACTTTGTCCAGTGCTATTGCTTCTAATCTGGCGAAAGGCTATGATCTGGAGACTTCTGTAGAACGTGCCAAAAAGTACATATCAGGAGCTCTGTCTGCCATGCTTGACCTGGGAAAAGGCAGCGGCCCCATGGATCATGGATTTGCTGTTCATAATGAATACACAGAAGAATCTGCAGGAAGTACAGCAGCGAAATAAAAACATAAAGTCATTGAAATACAAAAGTCAAGAAGAGGCTTGTTTTCAGGATAGTGTTTGTATATAATAGAACAGATTGAGTTTTTGACTACCTGTATGATTTAAGGGAAAATATTTCAGAAGGGGAAGAATAAATGCGTAAAATTGTTATCTGTGATGACATGGAACTGGAGAGACTCCTGTTAAAAGATATATTAATTCAATATTTCGAGGAAATCCAGGAGGAAGTTTCCATTATCGAATATTCCTCCGGTGAAGTGCTCGTGGCAGATGCGGAAGAAGGGTATCTCGAGGGAGAACTGCTCTTTCTGGATATTTATATGGATCAGCTGAACGGGATGGAAACAGCCAGGAAACTTCGCGCCCTTCAGTGCAGGATCCCCATTGTATTTCTGACTGCATCGCCGGATTATGCGGTGGAAAGTTATGAAGTGCAGGCGGCCGGTTATCTGCTGAAACATTATTCTGAAGAGAAACTGAAAGCACTTCTGAACAGAATCCTGAAAACAGATATGAAACGTAGGGTTGCCATCAAAAATAAGCGGCAGTACCGTTATCCGTACACAGATGATATCATGTACATAGACAGTGACAGACACACCGTGACACTTCATATGGAAGATGGATCTCAGATCACGACACAGGATAAGCTCAGTGAGATTGAGAAGCGGATCGGAGAGAAACGTTTTGTCCGCTGCCATCAGAGTTATCTGGTAAACATGGACTATATAAAGGATGCCAAAGATGACTTCGAACTGCGGGACGGCACCATTGTTCCTGTCCGCGTAAGAGGAAGAAAAGAAATCCTGGATCAGTATTATGAATATTTTGTGAGCCATTTTGGTGAGAAAAAAGACCAGGAAAACAGGTAATGAGGATTTTGCCAAAAAACTTGAAGAATATGCAAAAATGAAAAATAAAAGAAATACTTTGATATAATCACTACGACGGGTAAGACCTGGTTCAAGAAACGCGGAAGCGGCGAATGTGTCCATCAGCCGCAAAAATGTGTGAATTGTGTGTGAAAGAAAAATGTGGAATGTGTGTGTAAAAATCCCCTCAGGATTGGATGTAACCGCGGCATCGAATCCTGAGGGGATTTTCAGTTATGAAAGTCTGTTGTTATGAAAGAGCAAGTTCCAGAGAAGTGTCTGCAAAGAAAGTATTGGCATTATACAGATACAGGACTTCCTGAACATTTTCTACCTGGATCAGTTCTTCCAGATCTCCGTAATAATAACGGGGGTCTACCATGATGATCTTACGGTAATGGGGAGCCAGGAATGAAACCAGGCTGTTGGCGTAGGAATCTTTCAGCACCAGAAGTGTGTGATTGGTTTCCGTAGGGGTGCTGATCTTTACCTGTGCATGGTTTCCGCCGAAGAACAGGGCATATTTATCTCTGGTCTTCAGCTGTTCGGTGTCATAGAAGCTGGCAGATTTTTTCTGCTCATCTACATAATTAATCACAGAGGAAAGGGTGTTTTCCCCGGTGGGGAGAAAGACATCGATCTCATCTTTTTCCCCGGAACGAAATCCGCTTTTGGCAGATAAGGTTCCCTGGAAAGAACGGGTAACAGGGGCCTTTTCGTAGGAATCAGAGGATGTATCAATCTCCATGGCAGCAGCGGCCTGCTGATATGCATAATAGGCACCCTGGGTGGTCCAGTGATGGTCTGTGTGGTAATAAAGTTCTTCGGATTTATGATCGCGGAAGGTATCCCTTACGTCAATAAAAGTAACACCTGCATCTGTCAGGGAAGTTTTCAGGCTGTCAAGCCATGGATTCTGATCCTGGACAGGTGCGAAAGCAGGAAGTTTGCTTTTTAATATATTGACGGAGTTGGGGGCGATCAGTGCATACTGTTTCAGGTCCGAATGTCTGGAGGCGAAGTTTGTCATGGCACTGACTGTAGCATCATATTGCTGCTGGAGGGGAGCCTTGAATTCTTCCATAAGGTAGCCGCTTGTGCCCAGATAAACGCCGTTTTCTTCCACTTTTCCCATGAGACGGTCAGTACCTGCTTTCAAGGTGATCCACATATCACGGAGAGGAAACTGATCATTTTTGTAAGTTTCGAATTGTTTTTCGAAGTTTCCGGATGCGAGCTGGTCTGCTTTCAGGGCAGGCCTGGAAGCCAGTACCCTGTTTTCTTTTTCGGAGAATCCACGGTCAGGAATGAGGATCCCTGCTATAAGCACCACGATGGGGATGAAGAAAAAGAAAAGTCCCATCCGCCCCAGAAAGAGCCGGTAATTTCTGATTGATTTTTTCATAATGTAATTCCTTTAAAATTTCGCATATAAGAATGGTGTATAGGAGTTATAGACCATATATGCGATGGACAGTGCCAGTAAAATAAAATTAACAAGTACAGCAGTCATTGGCCTGCGCTGAAGGAGACGTTTAAACTGTTGGTACAGCCCGGGTCTGCATGCCAGGATACTAACCACGAACAGGATGAAGCCTGTTTTCAGGTAATACAGTGCAGTGCTGTCTGCGAAACCTGCAGCACCGATTCCGAACAGCGTTCCAAGGTAAGTACCAAGTGCTGAGAAATCAGTCTGGCTGAAAAATACCCAGCCGATCATTACTACAAACATGGTGTAGGCGATACGCAACCACTGGGGCAGCCGCTCCAGAAGAGAGGCAAGGACAAATTTCTCCAGAAGAAGAAACAGACCGTAATAAACACCCCAGAGAACGAAGTTCCAGCTTGCACCATGCCACAGTCCAGTCAGAGCCCATACAACTAGGATATTCCGTACATGTTTCAGTGTGGAAACGCGGTTGCCGCCCAGTGGAATGTAGGTGTAATCCCGAAACCAGCTTCCAAGGGAAATGTGCCAGCGTCTCCAGAACTCGGATACACTGGTGGAAATATAAGGGTAATCGAAGTTCTTTTTGAAATCGAATCCCAGCATTTTGCCAAGGCCGATGGCCATATCGGAATATCCGCTGAAATCGAAATACAGCTGCATGGTATAGGCGAAGATACCGATCCATGCGGTAAGGACTGACATGCGGGAAGTTCCGCAGATTCCGGCATATAAGGCAGAAAGATTGTCTGCCAGGATCACCTTTTTGGCAAGGCCTTTGATAAAAAGTTCTGCGCCCATTCCGAACCGAGTGATATTGATGCTTCGCCTGTTCAGCTGTTCCTGGATATCTGTGTACCGCACGATAGGTCCGGCGGAAGTGTATGGGAACATGGTGCTGTAAGTGGCGAAAGTCAGGAAGTTATGCTGCGCGCTGATCTTACTCAGATATACATCAAAGAGGTAAGACAGATTCCGGAAAGTGTAAAAGGAAAGTCCGATAGGCAGCGACAGCTCCGGATGGGGTATGTGGAGTCCTGTGATCCCGCCGATGGTATTCAGCAGGAAACCGTAGTATTTAAAGAATACCAGGATCCCCAGGTTTACGATGACTGCGAATACCAGATTAAGCTTCTGTCTTTTCTCATCGTAATAGAGGCGTTCAAGCTCTGCTCCCATATAATAGTTAAAAATACTGGAAAACAGCATGAGGATCACATAAACCGGTTCCCCCCATGCATAAAAAACAAGGCTTCCCAGAAAAAGAATAAGATTGCGAAGCTTTCCCGGAACCAGATAATAGATCAGCATAAATACCGGAAGAAAGCAGAAAATAAAAAAGATGCTGTTAAATACCATAATTCATGTTCTCCAATCTGGTTGTTATATCAGGGCGAGGAAAGCACTGCGCCAGCTGGCAGCGTCGGCTCCGCACATATAATATACGTAGTTTCCTTTTTTGCCCACAAGGGCATTGTTTAAAAGTGCCATCTGGTCTGTACCGTAGCCTTCGAAAACATTCTTCTGGCTGGATAGATGGGACTGGGCGCTCTCCAATAAAGTGGCAGCCTGTCCACTGTTTTTGGCCTTCATGATGCAGATTTCCTCTACAGCCATAGGAGAAGCAGCTTTGTAGAAGAAATATCCGTCAATATCACGTTCGTCCACCTGATAATAGTGTTTCAGATCGGTACGTCCTTCTTTATTTAAAGAAGTAATGGTTTCATCAGATTCCATAGATGCAGTGATTTGCTCTATGGGAATATTTTTTGCATTATCAGCGGTGTAAAGCAAAGTGAGATAAACCACCAGCAGGATGACCAGGCCGGCTTTGATAAAAGTATGTATGTCTGTATTACTTCTGCCTGTCTTCTTCATGCCTGTAACCCCGCTACCTGTGCCATATGGGTAAGCCATTTCGGATAATAATCCTGGATCACATGCTCACCGTCCGGTTCATACAGGTTTTCTGAACTGGATTCTATGATGGAAGAGTTATCAATAAAAGTACATCCCATTTCCTGACACATGGTCTGAAGACCATCATTGTATTCGGGATAATATGCCAGATCAGGGGTGGCTGCGATGGCATCATCCGTGATCGGCAGGATACAGTTGATGTAGATAGGAACATCCGGCAGTGCAGCCTGGATCTTCTGGATCTGGGTCTTATAAGCTGCAATAAATTCAGAAGAATTGGAACCATAGGTTTCCAGGTCATTGGAACCAAATGCCATAAATACGTGGGTTGGCTTCAGGCCGATGGCAGTATCGATCTGTTCATCTGCACCTGCAACACTCAGGCCAAGCTTGGCAACCACCACATCAGTGTCCAGATATCCATATTCTACAATGGAATTGGTGATGGAATCTCCCAGGATAACACTTCCTGCGAATACCTGACGGAGCTGAACATCTGTAAGAAGGGTGGTATCATCGGTTACCTCGGTGGCGTCCTGGGTTTCCTGCGCTTTCAGATCCTGGAGTTTCTGCTCTGTTTCTGAGATATCACTGTTCTCCAGAGTCTGGAGTGTGGCGACAGTGTTCTGACAGTCTGTGTCATTCCCGGAGTTCCGAAGTCCCAGAAAGAGAAGGACACCTGCCAGGATCACACCTGCCGGAATGAGCAGAAAAAATTTGTTTATCTGTTTATTTTTCAAAATAAATCCTTTCTGATCCTGCAAACCGCTGTTTGCGCGGGAGTTGCAGTAAAATTCGTTAGTTTGCGAAACGTATCGAATTCATTATAATACGTAAGGAAAAAACTTCAAGGAAAAAGTTCACAAAATTTACACAAACTTTCACAGATGTCTGTGGACGGAAAATGTGAAAGGGTTTATACTTCTGTTAAAAGTAAATCAACAACAAAATATACGAGAAAAAGAAGTCAGGAGGAGTATTCGTGGGGAAAAAAATTTCAAATTTTCTGAAGGGAGAGATCGTGTCCTCTGTATTTTACATTGCATTCGGTCTGTGTCTGATCCTTATTCCGGATCAGACAGTAAATATTATCTGCAAAGTAATCTTCGGACTGGTAATGATCGCTGCCGGAATCTATCACATTGCAATTTATGCTGCTGAGAAGGAGAAAGCAACGATCCTGGATCTGTTTACAGGAGTGATCGTGCTGGTGCTTGGGGTATTTCTTTTCTTTACACCCCAGATCGTGGTGAAGATCCTTCCTTATTTACTGGGAGCATTTGTACTGGTAGACAGCATCTGGAAACTGAAGGGAAGTATCCGGCTGAAAAAGATGGAGCAGGGACAGTGGAAAGTTCTGCTGGCAGGAAGCATTATTTTTATCATTCTGGGTGGACTGATCTTATTCTTTCCCTTTGTGTCTGTACCGAAAATGCTGCTGGTATGCGGCTGTATCCTTACTGCTAATGGTGTGGCTGATCTTGTTTTCCTGATCATTTTGAAAGTATGCCTGAAAAAAGGAAAGAAGCGTCAGCTGGAAAAGGAAGAAACTGAGAAGGGAACACAGGAAGAAGCTGGTCAGCAGCCGGAAACTGTAATAGAGCCGGAAACTGTTGTACAGTTGGAAAATGTGCAGAGCACAGAACCGGAGCCGGAGACAGAGGAGCCTGTTGAATATGAAGAGCCGTCTGCAGAGAATGCTGACATTCAGGACACGGAGCCTTTTGTGGAGCCTGAAGAGGTTTTGGAGGTACAGACAGAAGAGGCAGAGGATGTTCTGCAGCCGGAGTGGAAGGATGAGGAACAGGAAAGCCCTGGAAAGGAAATCAGGGAAATGCTGAATGATCATGAGGAACCGCTGGAAGAGTGGAAGGACTGAACAGATGAAAGAAGATAAGACAGAGGGAATGTTCCCGGCAGTGATCCTGAATCTGTCCGGGATTTATAAGGAAGAGAAATTCTGGTTACAGGGAAATGGAAACTCAGAAAGATGTGAACAAATAAGTGAGATATCCTGGGTAGATGCTCAGGATATCTCCGGTACAAACTGCTACTGTGATGAAGAAGCAGCCGCAGAGATCAACAGAAGAACAGAAAATGTGCCAGTTGCCGGGATCCATTTTATTGATTCCGGCAATTATCACTATATTACCAGGCTGTGGATCGGCAGGATCAGAGAGCCTTTCCGCTTACTGGTATTTGATAATCATACAGATATGCAGCTGCCTGCATTCGGAGGTCTTTTGTCCTGCGGAGGATGGATCGCAGCAGCTCTGGAAGAACTGGAAAAACTTTGCCAGGTGATCCTCGTAGGACCGGATGAGGAGGCCTGCAGTCAGGTGGAAGACAGATTGAAGGAAAAGGTGGTTTTTCTTTCCAGGGAGCATCTGGCATCGCTGAAAAAAGAGGAAATTTTGCAGGAACTAAAGGGTATTCTGGCAGGGAATGATCTGCCATTATATTTGTCTATTGATAAGGATGTGCTGGGAACAGAAGACGCACAGACTACCTGGAGCCAGGGGGACATGTCCCTGCAGACTCTTGCCGGCTGTGTAAAACAGACGCTGGAATGTGCAGAACAGGTGCCTTTTAAGATCGCAGGTGTGGATATCTGTGGGGAATGTGACAGGGAATCTGCTCATGACAGCACTTCCAATGACAAGGCGAACAGGGAACTGCTGGAGCTGTTTCTCCCCATAAGAGGGAAGTGATCCCATGAAAAATGTTAAGAAAATAAATCATGAGAAAGGAATCAGACATGAAAAATGAACTTCTTACAATAGGTCCGCTGACGGTTTACGGGTATGGATTCATGATCGCAGTAGGACTGCTCTGCGCATGGTACACTGCGGAAAAGAGAGCACGGAAACTCCATCTGGCATATGAGCATGTGTTTTATCTGGTGGTCTGGTGTGCCATTGGCGGTTTTGCGTCGGCAAAGATTCTCTTCTGCATTACAGAGTGGAGAAGTTTTCTTGAGGATCCCCTTCAGCTGATCGGGTCGGAAGGATTTGTGGTTTACGGCGGTATTATCGGAGGAATCTTAAGCGGATGGATCTACTGCAGAGTAAAAAAACTGAAATTTCTTTCATATTTTGACCTGATGATGCCGTCTATTGCGTTGGCTCAGGGATTCGGAAGGATCGGTTGTTTCCTGGCAGGGTGCTGTTATGGAAAGGAAACTTCAGGTCCATTGTCTGTCACATTTACAAATTCGGATTTCGCACCAAACAATGTAGCGCTGATCCCTACGCAGATCTATTCCAGTATTCTGGATTTCGGACATTTTTTCCTGCTGCTGTACATTGCACGGCATAAAAAGGCGGATGGTCAGGTGGCTGCCTGTTATCTAATCTTCTACAGCATTGGCAGATTTGTCCTGGAATTTTTCAGAGGGGATCTGGAGCGTGGAAGTGTGGGAAATCTTTCAACTTCCCAGTTTATCAGCATTTTTACAGTACTGGCAGGGATCCTGACCTGGTTTCTGGCAGAAAAAATGAATAAAAGTGAAAAAAGAGCATAGCCTGTAACAAAGTGAACTTTGGAGGAAGCTATGTTCAGGGATGAAGATTATGAATTCCCCGATATTTCCTGTTCTGCACAGACAGTGCCGCCTGCGCAGGATGAGAGATTCGGGGATTTTATTTTGAAATATGGGGAAGGTCTGGAGGAGCAGTATGCAGGCAGGCCGGAAAGTGTATTTCTGCCTGTGAATGAAATGTTCGGGATACTTTATGTGCCTTTGGATGAGATGGGACCCCTTGAGATCAACTCCTATACATATGCGTCCATTCCCAAGTGCTATACATTTATGGATGTAGATGCCCTGAATACAGCAGGGATCACCAGGATGCAGAATCATCCGTATTTGAAGCTGCAGGGAGATGGGGTGGCCATTGCTGTGATCGATTCAGGAATTGACTACAGAAATCCCATTTTCATGGAAGGAGACAGAAGCAGGATCGCCTGTATCTGGGATCAGACCATAGAGGGGCAGGAAAATGCAGAAGTTCCTTATGGAAAGGTTTTCTTCCGGGAGGAAATTGAACAGGCGCTGGCATCCGAAAGGCCGGAGGAGCTTGTTCCATCAGCAGATGAGAACGGACATGGGACAGCTGTGGCAGGGCTGGCAGCAGGAAATTCTGTTCCGGCAGAAAATTTCTCGGGAGCAGCGCCGAAAGCATCTTTGATCATTGTGAAATTGAAAAATGCGAAAAACTATCTCAGGGAATTTTATCAGTTTCCACCGGATGCACAGGTATATCAGGAAAATGATATTATGCTTGGAATCGCCTTTGCTGTGAGGATGGCCAGAAAGATGGGAATGCCGGTTTCTGTGTGCCTTGGCCTTGGAACCAGTCAGGGGGCACATATCGGGGACAGCGAACTGAGCAGATACCTGAATTATATTAATGAGGATTCCAATGTATCTGTATCAGTGGCTGCGGGAAATGAAGGAGTAGCGCAGCATCATTTTACAGCGGATCTGTCTGTGGAAAACAGTCAGGAAACAGCCGAACTTCGGGTGGCAGAGGGGGAAGAGGGCTTCTATATGGAATTCTGGGGAAATCCTCCGGATGAGTACAGTATATCTGTGCAGTCGCCTATAGGGGAGATCCTGTATGTGAGCAGTTCACTGGGAGCAGGGACGCAGCAGCTGTTTTTTATTTTTACGGAAACCAGGGTTCTGGTGAATTATGTGGGAATGGAAAGGACCACAGGGAAGCAGCTGGTGTATTTTCGCTTTTTCCATCCTGCCCCGGGAATCTGGAAGATCCATGTTACCAGACAGGAGGGGTCGGGAAGCAGGTTTCATATGTGGCTTCCTGTACAGGGGCTGATCTCAGCAGATACGTATTTCCTCCAGTCCACCCCGTATAACACAGTCACAGCACCAGGGGATTCGGTGAGAAGTATTACAGCCACTGCTTATCAATACAGAGACAACAGTCTGTTCTACCAGGCTGGCAGAGGGTTTACTCCGGATAATCAGGTAACTCCGGATCTGGCAGCACCTGGGGTAAATCTGCTGATCCCGCTGCGTGGCGGCGGGTTCGGGACCGGTTCAGGGAGCAGCCTGGCAGCAGCCATCACCGCGGGGGCAGCAGCTCTGATGCTGGAGTGGGCCATTGTCAGAGGAAATATCCCTTATGCATCGGGAAATATTGTAAAATATGCTCTGCAGAAAGGGGCAGACAGGGATGAAAATGTGAATTATCCCAATCCGGGATGGGGGTATGGAAGGCTGGATCTGTATCATACGTTTGAAATATTAAAATAAGGGTGAAATGTGAAAATAATAACCAAATTTTCAGGACAAATCTTGTTTAGTTTTTGACAAAAAATAATTAGGCTATCTAATTGTTTTTTAGCCTGCAAAATGTTACAATGTACAAAAGAAATTGGGAGGCAATTATGAAGAGAGGCAGTATTTTTGAAACTGACGGAATTCCCCGCATGGGTGAGGCGTTACCCCTTGCCATGCAGCACGTCGTAGCCATGATCGTAGGGTGCGTGACACCGGCGATCATTGTGTCCGGAGCTGTTCCGGGCGGTCTTTCCAAAGAGGATCAGGTTATTCTGATCCAGTCAGCACTGGTTATTGCAGCATTATCAACTTTGCTTCAGCTGTTTCCAATCGGAGGAAAGGCGAAATTTGCAATCGGCTCAGGCCTGCCTATTATTATGGGTGTCAGTTTTGCTTACGTGCCAAGTATGCAGGCGATAGCGGAATCGTACGGCATCGCGGCGATCATGGGCGCGGAGATCGTCGGCGGTATTGTAGCAGTTGTCATGGGTCTGCTGGTTAAGAAGATCAGGATATTTTTTCCACCTCTGATCACGGGAACTGTTGTATTTACCATTGGTCTTTCTCTGTATCCTACTGCGATCAACTACATGGCAGGTGGTACCAGCAATCCGGATTACGGCTCATGGCAGAACTGGGCGATCGCGTTCTTTACACTGATCGTTGTTACTGCACTGAACCATTTTGGAAAAGGAATCTGGAAACTGGCTTCGATCCTGATCGGTATTATTGTAGGATACCTGGTTTCTATTCCTTTTGGAATGGTGGATTTCTCAAGTGTTGGTGAGGCCGGGGTCTGTCAGCTTCCGTCTCTGATGCATTTCGGAGTGCAGTTCGAGCCATCGTCCTGTGTGGCACTGGGAATTTTGTTTGCCATTAATTCTATTCAGGCGATCGGAGATTATTCTGCCACAACGATCGGAGCTATGGACAGAACTCCTAAGGACGAGGAACTGCAGAGAGGAATCGTTGGATACGGTATTTCCAATGTTGTGGGAGCACTTCTGGGAGGTCTTCCCACAGCTACATACAGCCAGAACGTAGGTATCGTTACGACCACAAAAGTCATCAACCGCTGGGTACTGGGACTTGCAGCTGCAATTCTTGGTATAGCAGGTCTGGTTCCGAAATTCTCGGCAATCCTGACAACCATCCCTCAGTGTGTACTGGGCGGTGCCACAGTATCTGTATTTGCGTCTATCGCAATGACAGGTATGAAACTGGTTGCTTCTGCTGAGATGGATTATCGTAATTCCTCTATCGTAGGACTTGCAGCGGCACTGGGAATGGGTGTATCCCAGGCAACAGCAGCACTTGCAAGTTTCCCGACATGGGTGACTACGATCTTCGGCAAATCACCGGTTGTTCTTGCAACTATCATTGCAGTACTTCTGAATATCATCCTTCCGAAAATACGGGACGAGGAGAAAGTAGAGGCAAAAAAAAAGATTGAAATAGAGCATAAACTGGAAGAAGACCATAAGGAATTCGGAGAATAAAATTAAATATGGGAAAAAGAGATGTGCTTTCGCAGGGGAATGCGGAGGCACATCTTTTTTTCGGAAAATTCATTTTTTCTTTTTCATTCTATGGTATAATAAAAAATATCTATTTGATAGAAATATTAAAATCAAACGACACAGGAGGTCTCTTATGTCCAGAAAGAATCTGATCGTCGGTCAGTCCGGCGGCCCTACCGCAGTTATCAACAGCAGCCTTTACGGAGTTGTCTCAGAAGGAAGACGACATCCGGAAACTATTGAACATATTTATGGAATGGTAAACGGAATCGAAGGCTTTTTGAACGGAACAGTCCTTGATTTCGCAGAAACACTTCCAGATGAGAAACTGGATGGCCTGAAGATCACACCAGGTGCCTATCTGGGTTCCTGCCGTTATAAACTGCCGGAATCCCTGGAAGATCCGGTCTATCCGAAACTTTTTCAGAAATTCCAGGAGATGAATATCGGGTGGTTTTTCTATATCGGCGGAAATGATTCCATGGATACGGTAAGTAAACTTTCACGGTATGCGGCGCAGACAGGAAGCGATATCCGCATTATGGGAGAACCCAAGACTATTGACAATGACCTGGTACACACAGACCATACGCCGGGTTTCGGAAGTGCTGCAAGATATGTAGCTTCCACAGTTCGTGAGATTACCATTGATGCGAATGTTTATGAGAAGAAATCCGTGACCATTGTAGAGATCATGGGCCGCCACGCAGGATGGCTTACAGCAGCCTCCGCACTTGCACGTAAATACACCGGTGATAATCCGCTTCTTATTTATCTTCCGGAGATATCCTTCGATCAGGAAGCATTTCTGGAAGCAGTAGAGAAATCTTTCGAGAAAAACTGCAATGTTATTGTCTGCGTATCCGAAGGCATCCACGATGCAGAAGGGACTTTCATCTGTGAATATGACAATTCTGTAGGCACAGACACCTTTGGCCATAAGATGCTGGCAGGATGTGGCAAATATCTGGAAAATCTGGTCCGCAGCCGTCTCGGTGTCAAAGCCCGCTCTGTGGAACTGAATGTCAGCCAGCGCTGTTCCGCATCCATGATGTCAGCCACAGATCAGCAGGAAGCTATCAAAGCAGGGGAATATGGCGTACAGGCAGCACTGAAGGGAGAAACCGGAAAAATGATCTCCTTTATCCGTAGGGAAACTTCGGACGGAACTTATCTTATGGAATGTGGTCTTGAAGATGTGAACCACATTTGTAATGAAGAGAAGACGGTTCCTCTGGACTGGATTACCCCGGAGGGTTCTGACGTCACAGAAGCCTTTGTCCGCTATGCCCGTCCGCTTATCCAGGGAACTGTGGAAATTCCCTGTGGGGAAGATGGTCTGCCCGCCTTTGTTTATCGCAAATAAAAACAGGTATTCGATGCAGTGCCGCATAGTGAAGCGGATTGTGAATATCCGTCTGACCGGCAGATGAGTTATGGCTCATATCATCATGATATGGGCCATAACTCATTGACTACAGTATGGCGGTTACTTAATATTCGATGTACTAATTTAGAGAGAAAGGAAGGGAAACATGCAGGACAGGAAACTGGAACAAGTACTGGATGTTTATTTTCAGGATGAGCCTGACAAGGGATCAAAAGAATTCCAGGAAGCGCAGAAATATCTGAAACTCAGGATACGTCCTGCCATGGAATTTCTCATAGAGAAAGAAGATACAGATCGGATGGAGCAGCTTGAGAAATGTGGCTGGTTTTCCATAAAAGAGCTGGAAACTTTTATCCGGTGTGCCCAGGAGAAAACCAGACTGCGCTCTCTGGTGTGGCTGCTGCATCTGAAAAACGAAAAATACGGATATCAGAGGAAAGATTTTTCCCTGTGATCTGGCAGAAGGGGCGGTCATGTTATGAGTGATAAAAAGGAGCAGGAATTTCTGGGAAAAAAGATCCTCCAGAACTGCCGAAATGAGCTGTATCTGGATTTCCCCTATCTGGACGGGGCATTTGCCGGTCTGGAGTATGAGGCTGACAGCAGTATCACGTCAATTCAGACAGATGGGGAGAAGATCTATTTCAATCCGGTTTTTCTTTTGAAAAAATACGCAGAGGATCCGGAGACTGTGAGGCATGGATATCTCCATATGTTACTGCACTGCCTGTATCTTCATATTTTTATGAAACCGGATAAGGACATCAGCCAGTGGGACAGAGACTGTGATTCTTTTGTGGAGGATCTGATTGATAAAGCCATTCAGGAGAAAGAGTGCCACAGCCTGAAGAAACGGTGGCTGGATGATACAGAAGTGGCAGATCCGGGCTTCGATGATCATAACCTGTGGCAGCGGACAGCTGAACAGGCATCCGGCGGCAGGAGAACGAAAGAGAAGTGGGAACGGATCCTGACCTATACTTCCCAGAATAAAACCGGAACCAGGAGCCGTGCGGGAACTCAGACAAGGAACCGTCAGGAAGAAATGGACGAGATTTACCGGAGCAAATACGATTACCGGAAATTCCTGAAGCAGTTTTGCAGGCTACGGGAAGAAGTAGAGCTGGACACGGAGAGTTTTGACTATATTTTCTATCATTTCGGTATGGAACATTATGGGAATCTTCCACTTATAGAACCACTGGAATATAAAGAAGTAAACCGTCTGGAAGAGCTGGTGATCGCCATAGATACTTCAGGGTCCTGCTCAAAAGAAACGGTGCAGAGATTCCTTGGAGAAACCTATTCGATCTTAAGTGAAAAAGAGAATTTTTTCCGCAGAATGAAGGTCTATATTGTCCAGTGTGACTGCTTTATTCAGAAAGTGGACGTGATCCATTCAGAAGAGGAGTGGAAGGAGTACAGCAGGGCAGTGACCATTCAGGGACGGGGAGGTACGGATTTCCGTCCGGTCTTCGAACTGATCCACCAGGAAAAAGAACGCAGAGAACTGAAAAGTCTCAGGGCACTGATCTATTTCACAGACGGAGATGGGATTTATCCACGGCAGAAACCGGATTATGAAACAGCGTTTGTATTTCTTAACCGTACGGATAAAATGAAACTGGTTCCGGCCTGGGCGAAATGCCTGATTACCGGGCTGTAAACCAACGGCAGGGTCAGACCAGCAGTTGAACAGGAGTATAAAAAGAGAATGAACATACAGGAAGCAAAAAAGGAAATCTGCAATACACTTCGCGCTTATCTGGCGAAGGATGAAGACGGGGATTATAGCTATCCCATGGTTCGTCAGAGACCTATCCTGCTGATCGGTCCTCCTGGAATCGGCAAAACTGCCATCATGGAGCAGGCAGCCACAGAGTGCGGCGTAGGGCTGGTATCTTATACCATTACCCATCATACCCGCCAGAGTGCCATCGGTCTGCCGGAAATCGTGAAGCGCAGTTATGGTGGAAAGGAAATGATGGTCACAGACTATACCATGAGTGAGATCGTAGCTTCAGTCTATGACTGTATGGATAAGACCGGGAAAAAAGAGGGAATCCTGTTTATCGATGAGATCAACTGTGTATCAGAAACCCTTGCTCCGGCTATGCTGGCACTCCTTCAGAATAAAACCTTCGGAAGCCATAAGATCCCGGAGGGATGGGTTTTGGTGGCAGCGGGAAATCCTCCGGAGTATAATAAATCTGTCAGGGAGTTTGACATCGTTACTCTGGACCGTGTCCGTAAACTGGAAATCCAGCCGGACTGCGACACATGGCTGAAATATGCTGCGCAGCAGAATGTGCACCAGGCGGTCATTTCCTATCTTTCCATGAAAAAAGAACGATTTTATTCGGTGGAGAATACGGTAGACGGAAAATTCTTCGTGACAGCCAGAGGATGGGAGGATCTTTCTCGGTTGATTCAGAGTTATGAGAAACTGGGGATTGAGGTCAGTGCAGGGCTGGCAGGGGAATTTCTTCAGAAAGAAGAGACTGCCGAAGACTTCGCAGGATTTTATCAGTTATATATGAAATATGGAGAAGATTATGAGATTCCCGCAATCCTGAGAGGAGAACTGGATCCTGAGGTGCTGAAACAGAAGCAGCACATGGCAGCAGGAGGCGGTTTCGAGGAACGGTTTGCAGTGGTGAACCTGATTCTGGGAACGCTGAGGGAAACAGCAGGAGAATATGCACGGATGGATCAGCAGATTGAAATCATGTACGATCTGCTGGTTCATCTGAGAGAACAGGTGAGAAAAATTTCTCAGGATACAGATGGAAGTTCCATTATTGAGAAATTTATCAGGGAGCAGGAGAAAAGCCTGCAGGTTAAGAAAAAGATGGAATTACTTTCCATCAGGGAACAAAAAAGTCAGGAAACAGCTATACGCAGATTAAAAGAATACATTCTGACAGCGAAGAAAGAACATTTGCGGTCTGCACAGAGCGGATTTGAGCGGATCTGCAGGTGTTTTCAGGAAGAGCCTGCAGCCAGGGAGAAATTCATACAGAGCCTGCAGAGAGAACTGGAGAATGCATTTTCCTTTGTGAAGGAGAGCTTCGGTGAGGATCAGGAGATGCTGCTTCTGGTGACCGGGATTACCGCAGTCAGGGAAATGACCACATTTATCGCCGAGAATGGGTGTCCGGCATATTTCCGGTACAGTGGAATGCTTTTATATAATAAAGAAGAAAAAGATTTAAGACAGGCCTGTCTGGATGCCATGGAGGAAATATGAAGGAGCACGTGAATAAGAAACTACAGAGAAGATTACGAGGTCAGATATAATAAGGGATGGAAGACAAAAGTTCAGGGAAAATCCCTGATACGCAGCAGCAAAAGGATTGTTGCAGAAAAGGAGGAAGAATGTCAGAAAAACAGCCTAAAAAAAAGAAAACAGCAGGAGACATCGTGCTGACAGTCGTACTGATCGCGGCAGTCTGTGTATTCTGTTATGCAGGCTATAATCTGTTTCATATTTATACGGAGTACAAGAAAGGAACGGATGAATACAACCACATCGCCCAGATGGCAGTAACAGAACGTGACCCGGATCAGAAAGAAGCAGCAGGACCGGAAGCCGGAACGCTGAAAGCACCCATGGATATTGATTTCAAGGCACTGAAGAGTGTGAATGAAGATGTAGTAGGATGGATCTATGTGGAAGCTGTACCAAGTATCAGCTATCCTATCGTACATGGTACTGACAATGAGACCTATCTTCACAGAACCTATGAGAAGAACTATAATTTTGCAGGAACCATTTTCGTAGATTACGAGAACAAGGGAGATTTCAGTGACTGTAATACCCTGGTTTACGGGCATAACATGAAAAACGGCTCCATGTTCGCCCAGCTGAAGAAATTTTCCCAGAATAGTGATATCTACAACCAGAGCAAATATTTCTGGATCTTTACACCTGAGAAGAATTACAGATATGAGATCATTTCCGCTTATACCACAGGGGTAAATAGTGACACGTATACGCTGTTTAAAGGACCGGGAGAGGAATTTGAGAAATATCTGCAGAAGATCCAGGGTTATTCCGATATCAAAACGGACGTGGGAGAGCTTACCATTAAGGATAAGATCGTAACGTTATCCACCTGTACAGGAAATGAAGCTACCCGTTATGTAGTGCAGGGAAAAAGAGTGGATACTTTGGATGTGGCACAGTAGAACAGGAAATAAAAAGGAGGAATGAACAATGACAGAGGAGATCAGGAAACTGCAGGAACTTGTAGATCAGTATGACAATATTGTGTTTTTCGGGGGAGCCGGTGTTTCCACAGAAAGCGGGATCCCTGATTTCAGAAGCCAGGACGGGCTTTATAATCAGAAATATGATTATCCGCCGGAAACGATCCTGAGCCATACCTTCTTTATGAGGAAACCGGAGGAATTCTATAAATTTTACAGGGATAAAATGCTCTGTGATACAGCGAAACCCAATGCAGCGCATCTGAAGCTTGCCCAGCTGGAACAGGCAGGGAAGCTGAAGGCAGTGATCACCCAGAATATTGATAACCTGCATCAGATGGCAGGAAGCAAAAAGGTTCTGGAACTTCACGGAAGTGTATACCGTAATTACTGTATGAAATGCGGCAGGTTCTATGATTTCGCGCATATGAAGGCATCTGTCGGAGTACCGCGGTGTGAATGCGGTGGGATCATCAAGCCGGATGTGGTTCTATATGAAGAGGGACTGGATAATGAGACGATCAATGAGTCTGTGAAAGCGATTTCCCAGGCGCAGGTGCTGATTATCGGAGGAACTTCACTGGCTGTTTATCCGGCAGCAGGGCTGATCGATTATTTCAGGGGAGAACATCTGGTGGTGATTAATAAGATGCCTACGCCAAGGGACAGATTTGCAGATCTTCTGATCAAGGAGCCTATCGGGGAGGTATTTGCACAGATACAGGTCAGATGACCAGGAAGGTTCCGTCAGGCTGTGTTTTCAGAAAGATACAGAAAAAAAGGAGAAAAAGAAATGGGACTTCTGTATGAAGTAGGAGATATTGTAACATTAAAAAAGGTTCATCCCTGCGGCAGTAAGGAATGGGAGATCCTGAGAGTAGGGGCTGATTTCCGCCTGAAATGTACAGGATGTGGCCATCAGATCATGGTACCCCGCAGAATGGTAGAAAAAAATACCAGAAATCTTACAAAAAAAGAAAAATAGTGCTTTACAGACAGCAGAATTTATGTTAAAATCAAAAATCGTGATATATTTTATATCCTTGCTCTTTGACAGGCAAAGGGCCAACAGACCATAAGGAGGTAAAGCAAGACATGAACAAGTACGAGTTAGCATTAGTTGTTAGTGCGAAAGTTGAAGACGAAGTACGTGATGCAGTTGTTGAGAAAGCAAAAGGATACATCACACGTTACAACGGCACTATCACAGAAGTAGAAGAATGGGGTAAGAAGAAATTAGCTTACGAAATTCAGAAAATGCATGAAGGCTTCTACTATTTTATTCAGTTTGAAGCAGACGCACAGTGTCCGGCAGAAGTTGAAAGACACGTTCGTATCATGGACAACGTATTAAGATACTTAGTCGTAAGAAAAGACGCATAATCTTATACAGAGTGGATTTTAGAAGGCACCATTAATTGACCCGTTCAACCATTCATAACAGATCGAAGAGGTATTAATATGAACAAAGTAATTTTAATGGGACGCTTAACAAGAGATCCTGAGGTGAGATATTCCGCAGGAGAGAACGCATTGGCCATTGCCAGATATACACTGGCAGTAGACAGAAGATTCCGTCGTGACGGCGAGGCTACTGCAGATTTCATCAGCTGTGTTTCTTTCGGACGTGCAGCAGAGTTTGCGGAGAAGTATTTCCGCCAGGGATTGAAGATCGTTGTTTCAGGTCGTATCCAGACAGGAAGCTACACCAACCGTGATGGACAGAAAGTGTACACCACAGAGGTAGTAGTTGAGGAACAGGAATTCGCAGAGAGTAAGGCAGCAAGCGATAATTACGCAGCTTCCCATCCTCAGGCAGCACCTGCACCGTCCATGTCTTCACCGGGAGCAGCCAGTGCAGACGGCTTTATGAACATTCCAGATGGAATTGATGAAGAACTGCCGTTTAACTAAAGCTTAACAAACTGATAGAATAAGATAGGAGGAAAGCAACCATGGCTTATAATAGAGGCGAAAGACCAGATTCTCCAATGAAGAGAAGAGGCGGCCGCAGAAGAAAAAAAGTTTGCGTATTCTGTGGTAAAGAGAATAACGAAATCGATTACAAGGATGTAGCAAAATTAAGAAAATACGTTTCTGAAAGAGGAAAAATCCTCCCAAGAAGAATCACAGGAAACTGTGCAAAACATCAGAGAGCTCTGACAGTTGCTATCAAGAGAGCACGTCATATGTCTATGATGCCATACATCCAGGACTAATCTGAAATTAACAGGAGCTGCGCCACCGTGCGCGGCTCCTTCCTTTTTTTTGCGCCGGTCTGGTAAATTGGATAGAAATCTGTTATAATGGTTACCGTAACGCGGTATGGAACCAGAACCATACCAGACAGATGTAAAAAAGTAAAGAACGGAAAGAAAGATATGAGTAATAAATTAAAACTGAGAGGCCACATGAAAGCTTTTATGAGCTGGCCTCTGATCCTCTGTGCTTTACTGGTTGTGCTGAACATACTGGTCTATATCACAGATGTGAAAGCCGGTATTGTTGTATCTGTGGGAATTCTTATTTACATTGGAATCGCAGTAGTTGTTCTGCGCTGTCATAAGCCGTTCGTGGTGAATGACCTCATAGCATTTGCGAACCAGTATGATACGCTGGAGAAGAGGATCCTGGAGGAACTGGCACTGCCTTATGCCATCATGGACATGAACGGCAGGCTGATCTGGTCCAATAAAGTATTTGCGGAGCTTACAGGAAAGGACCAGTTTTACAGAAAAAATATCAGCTCCATTTTTCCGGATGTAACACCGGATAAACTGCCGTCTGCCGGAAAGAAAGAGATCAGTGAGATCAGCACTCAGGTGGGTGACAGGATCTACCGGCTTTCCATGCAGAGAGTATCCATGGGAGAAGTGATCGCCAACAGTGAGCTTTTTGAGAAGGTGGACAAGAGTCCGGATCTCATTGCCATGTATATGTATGACGATACGGAGCTTACAGAATATATCCAGAAGAATGAGGACAACAAGCTGGTGGTAGCTCTGGCTTATCTGGATAATTACGAAGAAGCTCTTGAGAGCGTGGAGGATGTAAGACGCTCCCTGCTCATAGCGCTGATCGATCGAAAGATCACCAAATATTTCTCCAATTTCGACGGACTGGTGAAGAAGCTGGAGAAGGATAAATATTTCCTGATCATGCGTCAGAGTTCATTGGAAACTCTGAAAGAACAGCGTTTCCACATTCTGGATGAGGTTAAGACTGTCAATATCGGAAATGAGATGGCCATTACTTTAAGTATCGGTATTGGCCTGAATGCTGCGAATTATCTGCAGAATTATGAATATTCCCGAATTGCCATAGAGATGGCTCTGGGACGCGGCGGTGACCAGGTTGTTATCAAAAACGGCAACAACATTACCTACTACGGCGGCAAGACCCAGCAGGTGGAGAAGACCACCCGTGTAAAAGCAAGGGTAAAGGCCCAGGCGCTGAAAGAATTTATGAGCACCAAGGAACGTGTGGTAGTAATGGGACATAAGATCACGGATGTGGATGCCCTGGGTGCAGCCATCGGTATTTACCGTGCAGGAAGAACCCTGGGAAAAACAGTCAATATTGTGGTAAATGATCCTACAACCTCTATCCGGCCGCTGATGGCAGGATATATGAATAATCCGGATTATGAGCCGTCCATGTTTGTCAACAGTGCACAGGCGAAGGAACTGGTGGATAATAATACCGTAGTAGTAGTAGTGGTAGATACCAATAAACCAAGCTACACAGAATGCCAGGATCTGCTGTACATGACCAAGACAGTGGTAGTCCTTGACCATCACAGAAGAGGCAGTGAAGTGATCGAGAATGCAGTGCTTTCCTATGTAGAGCCGTATGCATCCTCTGCCTGCGAGATGGTTGCGGAGATCCTGCAGTATTTTTCCGACGATCTGCGTATTCGGAATATGGAAGCAGACTGTCTCTATGCAGGTATTATGATCGATACGAATAACTTTACCACACGGGCCGGTGTGCGTACGTTCGAGGCTGCTGCGTTCTTACGAAGAAGCGGTGCAGACGTGACCAGGGTACGTAAGCTGCTCCGTGACAATCTGGAATCTTATAAGGCCAGGGCAGAGGCTGTTCGTACTGCGAGTATTTACAGAAATTATTTTGCTATTGCAAGATGCCCAAGCGAGGGCGTGGACAGCCCGACAGTTGTTGGTGCCCAGGCTGCCAATGAACTTCTGAACATTGCAGGAGTGAAGGCATCCTTTGTACTGACCCAGTATAATGATGAGGTTTATATCAGTGCCCGTGCCATTGATGAGATCAATGTACAGGTAATGATGGAAAAGATGGGCGGCGGCGGACATATGAACATCGCAGGAGCCCAGGTGAAAGCATCTCCGGATGAAGTGGAGAGGATGCTGAAAGAAATTATAGACCAGGAATATCAGGAGGAAAATGTAAAATGAAAGTAATTTTACTTGAAGATGTAAAGTCTCTTGGAAAGAAGGGACAGATCGTAAATGTCAGCGACGGATATGCGAGAAATATGATCCTTCCCAAGAAATTAGGACTGGAAGCAACCCCGAAGAATTTAAATGACCTGAAACTTCAAAAGGCAAATGAAGAGAAAGTTGCCAAAGAAATCTATGAAGCAGCCCAGGTATTTGCCAAAGAACTGGAGACAAAGGAGATCATTCTTACCCTGAAAACAGGCGAGGGTGGAAGAACTTTCGGATCTGTTTCCTCTAAAGAAATCTCAGAAGCAGCGAAGAAACAACTGAATCTGGACATTGATAAAAAGAAACTGCAGCTGCCTGAACCGATCCGCGTCCTGGGTGTGACACAGGTTCCGGTACGTCTTCATCCTAAGGTAACAGGAACTCTTAAGGTATGGGTAAAAGAAGCTTAATCTGATCCTTTCGGGAGGTAGACATAATGGAAGAAGCACTGATCAAAAGGATCCTTCCCCACAGCATGGAGGCAGAACAGTCTGTTATCGGATCTATGATCCTAGACAGGGAAGCCATTCTTGTGGCGTCTGAGATCCTTACCAGTGATGATTTCTATCAGAAGCAGTACGGGATCATTTTTGATGCCATGGTGGAGCTGTGTAATGAGGGGAAACCTGTGGATTTGGTTACTCTTCAGAACCGTCTGAAGGAGAAAGAGCTTCCGCCGGATATCAGCAGCATGGAGTATGTGAAGGATCTGATCACAGCAGTTCCTACTTCTGCCAATATCAAGTATTATGCCAACATTGTCAGTGAGAAGGCAGTGTTGCGCAGACTGATCAAGGCCAATGAGGAGATCGCCAATACCTGTTATCTGGAGAAAGAGAATACAGAAGTCATCCTGGAAGAAGCGGAGAAGAAGCTTTTTAACATTCTGCAGAGACGTAACAATGAGGAGTATGTGCCGATCCAGCAGGTTGTGCTGAATGCCATCAATAATATTGAGAAAGCTTCCAAGCTGAAAGGTTCTGTTACAGGTATTCCTACAGGATTTGTGGATCTGGATTATAAGACTTCCGGCATGCATGCATCAGATCTGGTGCTGATCGCAGCCCGTCCTTCTATGGGCAAGACGGCTTTTGTTCTGAACATCGCACAGTATATGGCGTTTCGCAAGGATGTGACAGTAGCTATTTTCAGTCTGGAAATGTCCAAGGAGCAGCTGGTCAACCGTCTTCTGGCTATGGAGTCACATGTGGATTCCCAGAATATGCGTACCGGAAATCTGAAAGACGAGGACTGGACCAAACTGGTGGAAGGTGCGGACATTATCGGAAAGTCCAATTTGATCATTGATGATACACCGGGTATTTCCATTGCAGAGATGCGTTCGAAATGCAGGAAGTATAAGCTGGAACATAATCTGGGGATCATTATGATCGATTACCTGCAGCTGATGAGCGGAAGCGGGAAAAGCGATTCCCGTCAGCAGGAGATCTCAGATATTTCCCGTTCCCTGAAGGCTCTTGCCAGAGAGTTGAATGTGCCGGTTATTGCATTATCCCAGCTCAGCCGTGCGGTTGAGCAGCGTCCGGATCACAGACCGATGCTTTCGGACTTGCGTGAGTCAGGTGCTATTGAGCAGGATGCGGATGTGGTAATGTTCATCTACAGAGATGATTATTATCATAAGGATACGGAGAAGAAGGATATCGCAGAGATCATTATTGCGAAACAGAGAAACGGCCCTATTGGTACGGTGGAACTGGTATGGCTGCCGAGATATACGCAGTTTGTGAATATGAAGAAATAGAAATATATATGATTTATATGCAGCTTCTGTGCAGATATTAGAGTCTGTGCGGGGCTGTTTTTCTATGAGAAAAAGAGTTTTCCGGATGGGAGCGCATTGTGGTGGAGAATTCTGGAGGCAGCTGACAGGGAAAAGATTTTTATGGGAAATGCCTGTATAATGCCGGTTTTGCAGGGGGATTTTGTCAATGGAAATTTCTTGCATTCTGTATTTGCGGCTTCTATAATTAAGGATAAAAAAGACAGGAGGGGTAGTATGGAACAGCGATATACTGTGACCCGGGCAGCGGAGATTCTGGGAGTGAGGGCATCTGTCCTGCGCTACTGGGAAGAAGAGCTGGATCTGCACATTAACAGGAATGAGCAGGGGCATCGTTATTACACAGGATATGATATTACGCTTCTGGCTAATATAAAGGAACTTAAGAAAAGGGGGCTTGCTTTGCGGGCAATTAAGGATGTGATCCCGAAGATCGCACATACGGTACCGGGGAGTACGGACAGCAGGGTGAAGCTGCTGGAAGGGGAGAAGGCGCCGGATGAGAGGATGGTGGAGTTTCAGAGGATTCTGGAACGGCTGATCACGCAGGAGATGCAGATGAAGAAGGAGGGGGAAGTGGAGTGCCGTAGTTTGGATGCGGCGATCAGGAGGAGGCAGCTGGCCAGGAAGGAGGCGGCGGCTGCATTGGAGAGGAAGAGAGGTCGCAGACGGACGTGAAACGCAGGGGCTGGCGGAACGGGAGAGAAGTTGGGGGATTTTGATTGACGAAAATGGAGTGGGAGGGTATTATGGTGATATAAGATTTTTGGAGAGAGGGTCGGGAAGGAAAGAGGGATAAGAGGATGAAGAAAAGATTTTTAAAGAACGTGCTGGCGTTGTCAGTGGCGGTGGCTGTGATGGGGACTTCTGGTCCGGGGGTATATGCCGGGGAGTTTGAGGGGATGGAAAGTTCAGATTTTTCGGATGGGACGGATGAGGTGCAGGCATCGGAGGGTCAGTCGGCTGAGACGCAGAAGTTTGGTGATGGAACGGAAGAGGTAACGGATGCGGCAGATGCTGAGGTGTTTTCGGATAGTGCGGTTGCTGCTGGGAGTGATTCTGAGGGGGAGAGAAAGTACTCGAAGAATCTTATGGAAGAGGATGGAAAGTGGCGCGGCTGGATTGGGTATGAGAATGAGGATGGAACCCTGACTGTTACCGGTTGGGGAAATCTTGGCGGAAATGTGGATACATTTTTACTTCAGATTCCTTCAAGTATCGGAGGGAAGACAGTAACAGCCATTGGTCCGTATAATGGAAGTTCAACAGACACATCCGACAGATTCTATTTTTTGGATCCGCGAACAATCAAAGCACTGGAGCTGCCGGATACAGTTACGAGGCTTGCCGGATACAGTTCATGGTATGGAGTGTTTGGGGCATTTCGAAATCTGGAAGATCTGAAACTGCCGGACAATCCGGAATTTAAAGTCGGTGACGGAACATCAGTTTTATTTGATTATAGTTATAACGAAGATTATATGATGCCTCATTTGAAATCATTGAAAATGTATAATAAGGAATCATGGAATTATTACGGGGCATCTGATAAAGAGGTAATGGATACCATCACATCCCTTACATTATATGGAAATTCTGAGTATGAAGAGCAGGTATATAACACAGAGACAGGGCAGTATGAAACAAGGATAAGAACGGAACTGGGAGTTTCGGGGTATCCGAAACTTCAGACACTGGTGCTGAATGGAAGTGCAGAAACCTTGAATGTAGGAGGTAGTGAACTTAATACGATTTATTCTACAGGAAGTTTCAGTACATTGAAGTTGATGTCCTGTCCGAAACTTACTGAATTTAATGCAGAGTGTACATTTGACAGGTTATATCTGGTTGACTGCCCGGAACTTACAACAGTGAATACGAAATCTGATCTGGAAAAAGTATCCACAGAGAGACTGGAAAACTGTCCGAATTTTCCATTGAAAAAAATCAGTATAAAACCTGAATATCTTGATATTTGTGCATATATGAATTCTCAGGTGGAAGTGATCAATATGGATCTGTCAGAGCTGCAATGGCGGGCCAGCTTAAATCTGGCTACATTTTGTAAGGCAGAACACTTGAGAGAAATCAATGTAGTCAGGGAAAATTGGGGATATTATTCAATTGATGGTGTCTTATATTGTGGAGGAAATGATTCAAGTGGAGAAAAGCAGCTGAGATTTTATCCACCGGCGAAGAGTTCTGGTGGAAGTTATACTCTTCCGTCGGATACGACAGCTATTAGTCCCTTTGCTTTTTATGGAAGCAAGCTTGATAAAGTAGTGATTCCGGATAATATTTCAGCATCTTATACATGGATTTCCGTGAATGTGGATTCTTATTATAAGAACAGAGAGTATTTTCAGGAACTTCAGGATACCAATATAACTTATATAGGAGTTGGTACGCTCAGCAATGTGAAATTTGCTATGGTGCGTGGCTCTAAGGCAATGGATTACGAATGGAACTGGGAAGATTGTGGCAGTAGAATTACCAGTAAGCTGAATGAGTCCAGAATCATTTATTACACAGGTGGAACTTATAAGATCAATTATGACCTGGATGGTGGTACAAATAATCCGGGAAATCCTACCAGCTATGTGGCAGGTGAGGTACAGTCCTATCCGCTTCTCGCTCCGACGAAAAAGGGGTATACTTTCGAAAAATGGGTGGATGAAGTTGGAGATGGAGTAGAGAATACGAAATTGAGGAAAGGTGTGTACGGAGATAGAACATTTAAGGCAGTCTGGAAGAAAAATGCGGCAACGCCGACTCCTACAGTGACACCGAAACCGACAGTGACACCGAAACCGACAGTAAAACCGACAGTGACACCGAAACCGACAGTAAAACCGACGGTGACACCGAAGCCGACACCAAAACCGACAGCAACACCGAAGCCAACAGCAACACCAAAACCAACGGAAGCACCAAAGCCAACAGTAACACCAACAGCTACTCCAATCCCATCAGATCCGGGTACTGTAATCACGAAAGATACCTATAAGGGATACACAGAAAGCTCCCTTGTGATCGATAAAAATGTAAAGAAGATCGAAGCCGGTGCATTCGCAGATTGCAGTAATCTGGTAAGTATTTATTTTACAGGGGATGCTCCGGAGATGGATGCGAACATGTTTACAGGAACCTACTACATAGGTGTTTATTATCCTATTAATAATTCCACCTGGGATGGAAAAGTCAGAAAATCTTATGGTAATCCATATGATGGAATAGAATGGGAAGCATGGGATCCGGATACAGGAGATTACTACGGAAAGTATTTGCCGGAATCAGTAGATATCACTTTAAGTGCAACAGAGTTTGTTTATAATGGAAAGGCTCAGAAACCGAAAGTCAAAGTAATAACAAAAGGAGATGATCCTTATGAGGTGGGGGATTATGCTTATAAGGTGACTTATAAAAATAATAAAAATCCTGGAACCGCTACGGTGACAATAGAGGGACTTCCTTCTGCGTATTACGGAAAGGTGACCTTATCTTTCAAAATTCTCCCGAAAGGTTCCCTGTTAACAAATACGATCACCACGAAAACAGCCGGTACAGTAAAGAAATCCCAGAGTACTAAATCTCAGACCATTTCCCTGGGTGCCAAGTGCCTGGGTGGAACGAAGCTTACTTATACTTCAAATGACAGCAAAGTAAAGGTAAGCTCCAGCGGAAAGATCACCATACCCGCGAAGTATGCAGGAACAGCCACCATTACCATAAAGGCGGCATCCAGCAAGACTTACAAATCCGGTTCAAAGAAGGTCACAGTTTCTGTAACTCCATCCAAGGTATCCTTGAGCAAGGCCACTAACGTAAGCGGCAGAAAGCTCTCCGCCCAGTGGAAACGAAACAGCAGTGCACAAGGTTACCAGGTTCAGTACGCAACAGGCAGTAATTTTAAGACCGGCCTGAAAACAAAGACCATCAAAAAGAATTCAACTGTAAAAGCTACGCTTACTTCTCTGACAAAGAATAAAACCTATTATGTCAGAGTCAGGGCCTATACGAAAAAAGGAGGAAAAACACTGTATTCTTCCTGGAGTAATGTGAAGTCTGTAAAAATTAAAAAGTAATTACAGAAACATACGATTGAGTATAGAGTGAACAGTAATACAGCACATAAAAATCAGTAACAGAATTTATAAAAATGCCTTGAAAATATAAGAAGTGAATGCTGGAATAAACCCAAAGCATATTTCTCTTATATTTCAAGGCATTTTCTTGTCTGCGTTGCAGCAAAAACTTAAAATAAATTATTCAAAACGGGGGATCGTAATAACTTCTCCGCCTTTCATAGCAGATTCATGTGCACAGATTCCGGTACCTGTCCAGTAAGCGCCCATGATGTCATCAATAGCAGGTTTGCGCTCTTCCAGAATGGAACGAATGAATTCATGTACAAGGTGTGGATGGGAACCACCGTGACCCCCACCCTGGGTAAAGGAGAGATGGGTGTTCTCATTGTTATATACTGTGTTGGTGGTGAAGGATGCGATTTCCTTCGGAAGAAGGTGTGCATAATCCGGGATCTGGATTCTTTTTTCCACAATCTCTGATCCACGACTGGATTTTTCGCTGTCTTCATCCAGAATGTCCACTTTCTCCAGTTCTCCTGTACGGGTAAAGAGAACAGGATCTTCATCAGCAAGCTGCTGCCATTCGAAGCTCTCGTTTTCACCGTATACTCGGAAGCATTCGGAATAGCTTCTGGCTACACCGTAGAGGAAACGTTCCATTTCAATAGTTACATCGCTATCCTGAAGAGAAATAAATGCGGATTCGAATGCAAACGGGCAGCCGTATTTGTCAGCCAGTTCTTTGCGGATTTTTCCGGAACCTCTTGCGTAAACCTTGTCTGGAAGATGGCCTGCGAGCATCAGACAAGGAGCAACTGCATGTGTCGGATGCATCAGTGGCGGGAAGCCTTCCCAGTATTCCGGCCATCCTTCCATATCCTGGTAATGTGCACAGGTCATGTACTGGAGGCGTCCAAGTTCGCCCTTCTTATAAAGCTCCTGGATATAGAGGAACTCTCTCTGGAAAATCGTTGTTTCCATAAACATATAATTTTTGCCGGAGGCCTTGCGGGCTGCAATGATGTCATTTAATTCCTGGATGCTCATTCCCATAGGAATTGTACAGCCACAATGTTTACCTGCATTTAAGACGCGTACAGAAAACGGAGCATGTGTTGCTGGCGGTGTTACAAGATGAACTGCATCAATTTCAGGAATATCCAGTACATCCTGCAGATCTGTGAAACAGCGTTCATCAGGAATGCTGTATCGTTCTTTTGCAATATTCAGAAGTTTCTCATTTTTATCTACGATATACACCTTATCAATATCAGGATGTTTACAGTAGATAGCAACGAATTCAAGCCCGAAGCTTAAGCCTACTAAAGCAACATTCAGTTTTTTCATGATGGAAAACCCTCCTTAAAAATAGTAGAAAAAATAGTAAAAAGTTAGTTAGGAATAAAATCCACAGGATGTCAGGAACCCTGCATCTGTCTTTTATGCTTGTGATTATACGTGATGAGAAGAGAAATGAGAATAAAGATAATTTAGATGTTTGACCCCAAAAAGATAAAAATAATACCAGTTCCGGAAAGCTCTACTTTTTTTAGAAAAGATGGAAAAAGAAAGAATAATATCGTTATTCAAAAATCAGGGATTTCATGTTTTAATAAGTGTATAGCAGAACAATCGATTGGAAAGCAGATCAGTAACATAGAGATTAAGAGAGAAGATGAGAAGGAGGAACTATATAATGAAGAAAAGAGCATTAGCTGTTATGTTGGCAGGGGCTTTGACTTTGGGCGCACAGACAGGTGTGTGGGCTGCATCCGATACTTCAGATCAGAAAGAAGGAGAACTGACACTTCTGATGTTAAATAACTGGATCGATGAGACAGAAGCAAAAGGGAAAGAGCTTGCGAAAGTGATCAAACAATATGAAGAAGAGAATCCAGGGGTGGAGATCACATTGCAGGGAGTTTCCCAGCAGGATATTAAGGAATCTTTCCAGACAGCAGCTCTGGCAGGAGGCGGAGCAGACATTGTAGTGATGGACAATTCCGGACATGCCATTGACCTTGCAGCAATGGGACTTCTGTATCCACTGGAAGATATTACCACAGCCGATGAGCTTACTGCGCAGTATCAGGAAGGACCACTCAATTCCGGCAAATTTGAGGGTAAATATTATTCCGTGCCATGGTATATGGACTGTACGGGTCTCTATTATAATAAAGAACGTCTGGAGGAACTGGGAATCGATGTTCCTACAACATGGGAAGAACTTTCTGATGCAGTAGATAAAGCAAAAGAAGCCGGATATGGAGGTATTATTACTTATCAGAGTGCATATGCTTTTTATTCATTTTTCTATCAGAATGAATGCCCAGTCATTGATACAAGTGGAGATATCCCGCAGGTAGTGATCGACAATGAGGAGGGAAAAGAGGCATGGAATTATATTTGTGATCTGATCTCCAAAGGCGGTTTGGTAGAGTCTTTTAAAGAAGCAACTACATGGGACAAAGTATATGAAAGTTTTGCAAATGGAGAAGCAACCTTCCTGTTGGGCGGAGACTGGTGCTCCAGCGAAGTAGAAAATATTAATCCGGATTTGGATTACGGCATTGCTCCGATGGTAAAAGGAAAAACAGAAGCAACTGTACTGGGAGGATGGACCTGGAATATTAATACCAACTGCAAAGATCCGGAACTTGCTTATGACCTGATTCAGTATCTGAATTCAGAAAAAGGAGATTCTCTTCTTGGCGTAGAAGGAAAGATTTCAGCACGTAAAGACTTCGACTATGACAAAGCACTGGAAGGAAAGGAAAAACTGAAAGTCTTTACAGAAGAATTTCCGTATACAGAAGCAAGACCTGCTGTTATCAATGAGAAATCCATCGATGAACTGATCACCAATGCCATCCTGGAAGTAGACTACGGACAGTCATCAGCTGAAGATGCGCTGACTTCTCTTACCCAGAAGCTCAATGAAAACATTGCATCTAATTATCAGTAAAAATATCCGGGAAACAAACATGAAATAATAACAGAGGCGCTGGCGTGAAATGGCGGCAGCGCTTCTTCATTGAGAAGGGAGGAAGATCATGTCCAAAATACGTAGAAAAGAAGGCCTGGAACTGAAAAAAAATCTTCCAGGATATCTTTTGATGGCACCAGCAGTAATTGCGGTACTGGCACTTTCTGTGTATCCTCTTTTCAGAGGTATTTATCTGAGTTTCTTAAATTATAACCTTGTACGCTCAAATGATCCTACATTTAATACCTTTGCAGGTTTACAGAATTATATTGATATTTTTAAAGACAAAGTGTTCCTACAGTCTATTGGAAATACAGTGAAGTGGACGGTGGTGAATCTTGTGGTACAGCTTGTGGCAGCCATGCTTCTTGCACTTGCACTGAACCAGAAACTGAAAGGAAGATCTGTATATAGAACGCTGATTCTGGTTCCATGGGCAGTTCCCCATGCCATAGCAGCTATGACCTTTACTTTTTTATTCAATGCAAATGTAGGTATCATTAATATACTGGCAGTGAAGCTGGGAATGATTACAGAATCTGTATCCTGGCTTGGAAATGTGGGATCAGCGTTCTGGTGTGTGGTTCTGGTAGCAATATGGAAGGGAATTCCTTTTCAGATGATCTTTATTCTGGCAGCACTGCAGGGAATTTCCGGGGATGTGTATGAGAGTGCGGAAATAGATGGTGCCAGTCGTTGGCAGTGTTTTTGGAAAATCACACTTCCGATTATCAAAGAGCCTCTGGCTATTTCAACCATTCTGAATCTGATCGGTATTGTGTCCTGTTTTAACACCATCTGGCTGATGACCAAAGGTGGCCCGCTGTACAGCACAGAGATTATTTATACCTATGCATACAGAAGAGCATTTATTGACCATAATTTTGGAACTGCAGCAGCTGCATCCGTGGTATTGTTTATATTTATGGCTGTTTTCTCTGGAGTTTACCTGAAGATGGTAAGTGAGAAAGAATAGGGAGGAGGAAACTATATGCATACAAAACAACGAAATGAAGCTATAAGGCATGTGGTAGCCTATATATTCACAATAGTCATGGTTTTTCTTGCAGTGACCCCGTTTATCTATGTGGTATTGACTGCCCTGAAAACAAAGGAACAGATATATGATCTATCTCAGATCATACCGACTCATATCACATTTGACAATTTCAGACATGTACTGTTTCAGTCGAATTTCGTAAGATATTTTATGAACAGTATTTTTATTACACTGGTCACAACACTGATTTGTATGATATTATCAGTAATGGCAGCATATGGACTTACCAGATATAAAATCGCAGGTGCCGGGAAGATCAAGATGGCGGTTCTTATGACAAGAATGTTTCCGGGAATCCTGTTGTGTATTCCTTACTATATTATTATGAAACAGTTGAACCTGATTGACAGTTATACAGGACTGATTCTGATGTACTGCTCCTTTACCCTGCCTTTTGCCATATGGAATACCTGTGCATTTTTTATTTCCATCCCATGGGAGCTGGAGGAAGCTGCCAGGATCGACGGATGCAGTAGGTTGACATCATTCTTTCATGTGATCATCCATGTTGCCAAACCGGGACTTTTTGTCACGGCCCTGTTCTGTTTCATGACATCTTGGGATGAATATATGTATGCGTCTATTTTTATCAATACAACTTCAAAGAAAACCATTCAGGTCGGTATGCAGGATTTCATAGGACAGTATTCTGTAGACTGGGGACTGCTGATGTCAGCGGTGGTGATCAGCCTGATACCGATCCTGATCTTCTTTGCACTGGTACAGAAGAATCTGGTACAAGGACTTTCTGCCGGTGCAGTGAAAGGATAAAACACAGATCAGATGTAGAAAGAGGAAATTTGCGTATGGGTTTCAAACGTAAAAATCCGGGTAACCAGAGCATAAGGAGGCAGCTCACATTTTATATGGGATTTTTTGTGGTGCTGCCGCTGTGCCTGGCTTTGATGCTTCTGAATTTCTATCTTCAGAAGGTTACCACGGAAAATAAGATTAACAATGAAACAAATCTGCTGTCCCAGATCAGAGACAATGCGGATCAGATGATCGAGGTGACAAATTATGCCACCAGTATGCTGATGACAAACAAAAATACGCTGAAGAACCTGCGGACTTTAGAACAAGACGGGGATTCCTACGAGATTTATCAGGCGAAAAGAGAACTTTCCAATGATATTTCGAATGTAGAGAGCTCCGTCTTAAATGCCGTTAACGGAAAAGTAGCCATTCTTACGAAAACAGGATATGTGATTGGTTCCTACGCATTAAGCAGGACAGAGACAGATTATGAGAAAGAACAGTGGTATCAGGAGGTTCTGAAGAATGGAAGAAAGACGACCTACAGTACCGGCATCGGGGAAATTTTTCAGGAAATGACTATATATGACAACGTACAGAAATATCTCTATATGGGACGTGAGATCCTGGATTATTCCGGCAAAAATCTGGGAGTTATGCTGATCCGCCTGTCTGAGACGAACATCTGGGGAAAACTGGCAGCAAGCATGGTGACAGAGGAAGGCGGTGCCCTTTATATCCTGGACAGAAACAATAATATACTGATGGGATATAATGAGAAATATCAGAAGCAGCTGAAAGAGCTGGGAGAACAGGAGTCTGTAAAAGAGATTTCTGAGAAGGAGATCATTACCGGTAACCTGGAAGATGATTTTTACTATATAGCAGGTGAATTGGAAAATGCGTCCAATAAACTGGTCTATCTTGTGCCACGGGAAATTTTCCTGAAGGAAAACAGAAAGATTCTCCAGCATATTCTGGAAATGGTATTGCTGGTAATCGGATTCACGGTCTGTACTATGTTATATTTTTCCAGAAGGCTCGCCAGACCTCTGGTTGAAGTGGCACAGACTCTGGAAAAAGCTCCCAATGGAATGGCAGTTCTGGAGGAACCCAGAGGTTCTTTCCAGGAGATGAGCAAATTTGTATCCTGCTATAACCAGGCTGGGAAAAAGATCGAAGAGCTTCTGGAAAAAGTAGAAAGAGAGAGCAGATTAAAAGAAAAAGCCCATTATGAGATGCTCATGTCGCAGATTTCCCCTCATTTTATCTTTAACACGGTTAATTCCATAAGGATCATGGCCATAAAAGAAGGACAGGACCGTGCAGGGGGGAATGAAAACACGGAGAAAGCACTGGAAGCACTGGGAGATATTTTGCATGCAGTTTACAGTAACAAAAACGGCATGACTACTGTGGGACAGGAAACGGCACTTCTGAAAGCATATGTAGATATCATGCAGATGCGGTTTGGAAGTTCGTTTCAGTATTATAATGTAATTCCAACAGAACTATTCTATTATGAAATCCCTGCATTTACCATGCAGCCGATTGTAGAAAATGCGATTCTGCACGGAGTAAAAGGTGTGACAGCAGGGCAGATTATAGTCTCTGCAATAGAGTATGAGAATGATTTTGTCATATCTGTATTCAATAATGGAAATTCTGCGGATAAAAAGAAGATTGAAGATCTTCTGAAGGGAGAGAAGAACCAGAGAGCTGTGACGGGGATCGGGCTTTACAATGTAAATTCCAGACTGAAGCTGCTGTACGGCGAATCTTATGGATTGATCTATAATGAAAAGGTCAGAAATGGTTTCGAAATATGGGTTCGTCTTCCAAAAAAAATTACAGAATCAGAAGAAAGGTGATAAAATAGGATAAAAAGATAGCAATTATTATCCGGATGAAGGGAAGAACATTCTATGAAAAAGGTATTGATCGTAGAGGATGAAATTCTGGCAAGACTTGGACTGCGTCAGCTTGTAGACTGGAAGAAACTGGATCTGGAACTGCTGCCGGATGCAACAGATGGAGAAGAAGCATTGGAAATGATCCGGAACAGCCGTCCGGATATCATTCTTCTTGATCTGAATATCCCCAGAGTCAGCGGGCTGGAAATTCTGGAATTTTTGAAGAAAGAAGAAATGAAAACCAGAGTAATCGTGGTAAGCTGCCAGGAAGAATTCGATGTTGTAAAGAAGGCAATGAAGTTGGGGGCGTATGATTATCTGCGAAAACTGAATCTGAGTTCTGATGAACTGGAAAGTATTCTGGAAAAGTGTCTGGGAGAAACAGAAGAAAGAAATGCGATGCATCTCCGGGGAATACGGGAAATCCGTTATGAAGAGATCATCAGAGATAGCAGGGATATTTTTGCAGGTACATCTAACTATCAGGCACTGATATGCATACTGGCAAAAGATCCGGACGGGCTGTCCAAAGTTACAGAACTGATCCGTAAATGGGCCCAGACCGATGCCAGGGAAGGCCTGCAGATCCAGAAGGGAAATCAGTACGGATATTTCCTGCTGGCAGAAAAGCCGGAAAGATTTGTCTATACGAAGTTAAAAGAAAAGGCAGAGCAGAGGATTGGCAGAGAACTGTATATGGGAATTTTTGAAGGCTGTATGGAAAAAACAGCGGATATTATCCGGGCTGCTGCGATGGCAGAACAGATACAGCTTTTCAGCTATTATGATAAGGAAGAGAAGTTGGTGTTTTTACAGAAGAAGATCGAGACAGAGGGGCACAGTCCCAGGGGAATACATGGGTATCTGGATTCTTTAAAAGAGAACATTCGCTGCTTTAATAAAGAAGAAACGGAACAGGATCTGCATGGAATCTTCGGACTGATCCGGCAGGAGCCCTATATCAGTATCAATGTGCTGAGAAGAAATTTTATGGATATTCTGGGAATTTATTCTATGGTTGCACAGTCACTGGATGGTGCACTGGAAGAAATAGAGCTGGATGGAGATAACTGTCATTATCAGAAGATCATGATGATGGAGAGTCTCAGAGAAATAGAAAAATGGTTTTTGGAATTTAACAGTATTTTTATGGAAAAATTCTGGATCGCCTACAAATGCAGCAGATCAGAAATCCTGCAAAAGGTAGTGAAATATATAGAAATGCATATCACAGAACCCATCCATCTGTCAGATGCAGCTGGTGAAACAGGAGTTTCTTCTGCCTATCTCAGCACGATATTCAAAAAAGAGATCGGTTATAATTTCATAGAATATGTAAATCTCCGAAAAACAGAACTGGCCAGGCAGATGCTTCAGGAGGGAAAAATGGTCTATGAAGTTTCAGAACTTCTTGGCTTCGAAAACAGTACGTATTTCTCCAGGGTATTCAAACGTTATACGGATGTGTCACCGGATACTTACCGGAAGCAGAGCGAAATATAAATTAAATGAAAAAAAGATCAGCCGTTCCGAAAGAAACCGGCTGATCTTTTATGTACCAGTTAATTATTCTGCTGGGTGGATAGCTTCTGTTGGACAGGCTTCTGCGCATGTTCCACAGTCTAAGCAAGCGTCAGCGTCGATTACGAAATGCTCATCTCCCTGAGAGATAGCTTCTGCTGGACATTCGCTCTCACATGTTCCACAGCTTACACATTCGTCTGAAATTACATATGCCATAATTATAATCCTCCTTATTATAATATCGTTTTTAGTACCTCTTCGGTTCTGGCTTTATTCTAATATATCTTTGTCAGAATTACAAGTATAAAATCAGAAACATTATAAAATAATATTAAGTTAGATTACGCTTACTTTTAGAAGCAAAAGAATAATTGCGCGAATGAACAAAAAAAATAAGGATGTCAAAAAAAAAATATGTTTTTTTCGAATTTATTGACAATTCAAATGGAGAAATGTATAGTAAAGGTACTTGCAAAGAGGCATAACACACACGGTTGTGCCTCTTTTATTTCGTAACAGGAGACTTAACACAGAAAATGGAGGAAAGAAGAATGAAAAAAGCATTGGCAATTGGACTTGCAGCAGTGATGGCAGTTTCCATGAGTGCACCGGTATTCGCAAGTGATGACAGCGAAAGCGGCGCAGGGATCGCGAAAGAAGATCTGAAGATTGGCGCGATCTATATCGGAGATGAGAATGAAGGCTATACCGCAGCGCATATGGCTGGTATCGATGAGATGGTAGAGAACCTGGGACTGGACGATTCTCAGGTGATCGAGAAAACTCTGATCGGTGAAGATGAAGGATGTTACGATGCAGCAGCAGACCTGGCAGACCAAGGATGCCAGATCATTTTTGCAAACAGCTTCGGACATGAGACCTATATTCTGGAAGCAGCAGGAGAATATCCGGACGTACAGTTCTGCCATGCAACCGGAACCCAGGCATCCTCAAGCGGACTTTCCAATATGCATAACTACTTCACCAATATTTATGAAGCACGTTATGTATCCGGTGTGGTAGCAGGCCTGAAACTCAATGAGATGATCGAAGACGGTACAGTGAAAGAAGACGCATGTAAGATCGGTTATGTAGGCGCATTCCCGTATGCAGAGGTTATTTCCGGTTATACTTCTTTTTATCTTGGTGCGAAGAGTGTATGCCCGTCCGCTACAATGGAAGTAAAATATACAAACAGCTGGGCAAGCTTTGATCTTGAAAAAGAGTGTGCAGATGCCCTGATCTCTGACGGCTGTGTACTGATCAGCCAGCATGCAGATACTACAGGTGCTCCTACAGCATGTGAAGCAGCAGGTGTTCCTTGTGTAGGTTACAACATTGATATGACATCTGTAGCTCCGAACACAGCACTTACCTCCGCATCTATGGACTGGGGCGTATATTATACTTACGCAGTACAGTGCATGCTTGACGGCACGGCAATCGATACTGACTGGTGCAAAGGTTTCGCAGAAGGCGCAGATAAGATCACACCTCTCAATGACAAAGTTGTAGCAGAAGGCACAGAAGAAAAAGTAAAAGAAGTAGAAGATGCGATCAGCGATGGTTCCCTTCATGTATTTGATACTTCTACATTTACTGTAGACGGCAAAGAACTGGATACATATGAGAAAGATGGAACAGAATATGTTTCTGACGGATATTTCCATGAATCCGAATATGGTTCTGCACCTGCATTTGATGTAGCTATCGACGGAATCACATCCATCACAGAATAAGTACTGAAACAGGCGGAGCTGCATGTCAGCAGCTCTGCTTTTTCTTATTTCACGGGAAATCATGTGTGCAAAGGGAGTCTCCATAATATGGAGGTTTCTTTTGCTGTATTATGGAACCGATAGTAAAAATAGCAGTTCCATAATCCATAAGCATGACAGAACTGTAGCATCTGGCAGGCGAAGAAAAGGAGGGAAACGATAGTGGGAGAAAACTATGCACTTGAACTTAGAGATATTTCCAAGCGGTTTGGTTCGGTCCAGGCAAATGACCATGTAAATCTCACACTGAGGAAATCAGAGATCCTTGCGATCCTGGGAGAAAACGGAAGCGGCAAGACGACTCTGATGAATATGATCTATGGGATTTATTATCCGGATGAGGGACATATTTTTGTAGATGGAAAAGAAGTAAAGATCCGTTCACCGAAAGATTCTTATGAACTGGGAATCGGTATGGTACATCAGCATTTCAAGCTGGTAGATGTGCTTACGGCAGCAGAGAATATCATTCTGGGACTTCCGGGCAAAGGAAAGCTGGATATGAAGAAGATCACGGAAGATATTCAGAAGCTGGTGGACAAATATGGTTTCGAGATGGATCTGTCACAGAAGATCTATGAGATGTCCGTATCCCAGAAACAGACAGTAGAGATCATAAAAATGCTCTACCGCGGCGCAAGGATCCTGATTCTGGATGAGCCTACAGCAGTACTTACTCCCCAGGAAGCAGACAGGCTGTTTGATATCCTGCGGAACATGCGTGCAGATGGATGTTCCATTATGATCATCACCCATAAGCTGCAGGAGGTGCTGGCACTGTCTGACCGTGTGGCAATCCTGAGAAAAGGACAGTACATAGACACTGTGGAGACGGCACAGGCCAATGTCCAGAGTCTGTCAGAGATGATGGTAGGTGCCCGTGTTGATCTGAATATTGAACGTCCACAACCACAGAATGTAAAGAAAAGACTGGTGGTCAAAGGTCTAAACTGCAGAAATAAAGATAGTGTAAAGACACTGGATGACATTGATCTGTCTGTAAATACAGGAGAGATCCTGGGTATTGCCGGTATTTCCGGAAGCGGTCAGAAGGAATTTCTGGAAGCTATTGCAGGCCTTCAGGAGGTAGAAAGTGGCTCCATCAGCCTGCTGGATGATGGGGGAAAAGCCCTGGAACTTGCAGGAATGGATTCCATTTCCATTAATAAAGCAGGAATCAGCCTTGCCTTTGTCCCGGAGGATCGTATCGGTATGGGACTTGTAGGGGATATGGATATGACGGACAATATGATGCTCAGAAGCTACCGCAATGGAAAAGGCCCCTTCCTTGAGAGAAAAGGCCCGAAGGCTCTGGCATTGAAGATCAAGGAACAGCTGGAAGTTATGACACCAAGTATCTCCGCGCCTGTCCGTCAGATGTCAGGAGGTAATGTACAGAAGGTTCTGGTAGGACGTGAGATTGCGCAGAATCCGAAAGTACTGCTGGTAGCTTTCCCTACCCGTGGTGTGGATGTCAACACTTCCCATGTGATCTATCAGCTTCTGAATGAGCAGAAGAAAAAAGGCGTAGCAGTGGTCTGTGTCATTGAGGATCTGGATGTGGTCCTGGAGCTGTGCGACAGGATCGCCGTATTCTGCGGAGGTAAGATCAGCGGAATCGCAGATGGCAGGAGTGCTACGAAAGAAGAAATAGGCCTTCTTATGACGAAACATGAAAAAGGAGGGGAACAGGCATGAAAAAAGAACCTTTCTTACAGGTGAGTAAAAGAAGAAATAAAGCCGGATGGCAGGAACGTCTGCTGATCCGTTTCATTGCCCTGATCCTGGCGCTGGTCGTGTGCGGAGCTGTGATCGTGGCACTTGTAAAAATGAATCCTGTGGATGTATATAAAGCCATCTGGGACGGAGCCATGGGATCTGAGAGACGTCTGTGGCAGACTATACGAGATACCATGGTGCTCTTATGTATCTCCATCGGCCTGGCACCTGCATTTAAAATGAAGTTCTGGAATATCGGCGCAGAAGGACAGATCCTTATCGGAGGAGCCTGTTCCGCAGCAGTGATGATCTATGCAGGAGATAAGATGCCTACAGGCCTGCTTCTTATTGTAATGTTCGTGGCCAGTGCACTGGGTGGAATGATCTGGGGAATGATCCCGGCAGTATTTAAGGCCAATTGGAATACCAATGAAACACTGTTTACCTTAATGTTAAATTATGTTGCCATGCAGGTGATCACTTTCTGTATTGTATTCTGGGAGAATCCGAAAGGTTCCAATACCGTAGGTATCATCAATCAGGCTACGAAAGCCGGATGGCTTCCGGATCTGTTCGGACAGAAATATGGATGGAACGTAGTTATTGTTCTGATCCTGACAGTGGGAATGTTTATTTATCTGAAATACTTTAAACAGGGATATGAGATCGCAGTAGTAGGAGAGAGTGAAAACACAGCCAGGTATGCAGGCATTCAGGTAAAGAAAGTGATTATCCGTACCATGGCGATCTCCGGTGCCATCTGCGGAATCGCAGGTTTCGTAATTGTCAGCGGAGCCAGCCATACGATCTCTACTGCTACAGCAGGAGGACGTGGTTTCACAGCCATCATTGTTGCATGGCTTTCCAAGTTTAATACATTTATCATGGTTGCAGTTTCCTTTGGTATCGTATTTATGGACCAGGGTGCTGTACAGATCGCAACGCAGTACGGACTGAATGAGAATGCTTCGGATGTACTTCTGGGAATTATCCTGTTTTTCCTCATCGGAGCAGAATTCTTTATTAATTACAGAGTAAAGCGTACGAAGAAATAGGAGGTAGATGCAATGAGTGTACTGATCATCTTTATTCAAAAAGCAATTGTCCAGGGCATCTGTATTCTTTATGGTGCGCTTGGTGAGATCATGACAGAGAAATCCGGTAACCTGAACCTGGGGATTCCGGGAATTATGTATATGGGCGGTATTTCTGGCCTGATGGGAGCTTTTCTCTATGAGAAAGACAATCCTGATCCCAATGCACTGGTGGGAGTTCTGATCTCTTTCCTGTGCGCATTCGCCTGTGCAGCCATCGGCGGACTGATCTACAGTATCCTGACCATCACACTTCGTGTAAACCAGAATGTAACAGGTCTGGCACTTACCATCTTCGGTACAGGATTCGGTAACTTCTTCGGGGGTTCCATTTCCAAACTTGCAGGTGGTGTGGGCCAGATTTCCGTAAAAGTAACCGGCAGTGCCTATACAGCGAAGATTCCTGGACTGTCGAAGATCCCGGTGATCGGAAGTGTGTTGTTTAACTATGGATTTATGACTTATCTGTGTATCATCGCAGCAGTGGTATTATCCTATTTCCTGTTTAAGACAAGAGCAGGCCTGAGTCTCCGTGCCATCGGTGAGAATCCTGGTACAGCAGATGCAGCAGGTATCAACGTTACGAAATATAAATATCTGTCTACCTGTATCGGTGCAGGACTTGCAGGACTTGGGGGACTTTATTTCGTAATGGAATACTCCGGCGGAACCTGGACAGACAACGGATTCGGTGACCGCGGCTGGCTGGCAGTGGCACTGGTAATCTTTGCATTGTGGAAACCGCTGAACGCTGTCTGGGGAGCATTTCTCTTCGGTGCGCTGTATATTCTGTATCTGTATATCCCGGGACTGGGACGAAGTATGCAGGAAGTATTTAAGGCACTTCCTTATGTAGTAACCATTATCGTGCTGGTATTTACCAGTTTCCGAAAGAAGAAGGAACATCAGCCGCCTGCCGCGCTGGGACTTCCGTATTTCAGGGAAGAGAGATAAAATATTGGAAAAGGGGAGTTTTCTGGTTGATTCCTGAGTAAAATAGTATTATAATACCAACAGTGGGTTGTTGCCCGTATATACAGTTAAACAAGGAGGAAACGAACAATGGCTAAAGTATCTAAAGATATGCTGATCGGTCAGCTTCTTCAGGTTGATCCTAATATTGCACCAATTCTTATGAGAGCAGGAATGCACTGCCTTGGATGCCCGTCATCCCAGATGGAATCTCTGGAAGAGGCTGCTATGGTTCATGGCCTGGATGCAGATGTTCTGGTAAACCAGATCAATGATTTTCTTGGAGAATAATAAGATTGATGAGAGAGAACCACAGTTTTGAGACTGTGGTTCTTTTTTTGTTCCATAAAAATTTATGAGAATAACAAAGTATAATTGTCCGAATTACGATGCCGGTGATCGCCATGTCTGCCAATGCCTTTGCAGAAGATGTGAGACTGGTGAAACAGGCAGGGATCACAGAAATAAAAATACCGCTACTTTCCTCTTATTTAAAGAGGAAAATGGCGGTATTATTTTATAACTGTGTGAGCTGCTGAAGGGCTGACTCGGAGATCAGTTCTCCGTGTTCCTTCAGGAATGCTTCTCCGGAGAGGGTGAAAGCTCTGCCACTGCCGTATTCTGTGAGAATATTGCAGATCCGGTTGAATTCCTCAGGAGAGCAGGAAGACTGATGTACTACCAGCTTATAGCTGCTGTCGGAGAGATCCTTGTATAAAGTATTCTCACCTGTGAAATAGCTGTTCAGTCCGTGGGCAGCTGCAATAACGTCATCCAGTGTGTCAAATTCGTAGAGACGGATCAGGTTCACATCTGCAGCCGGGCTGCTCTGAGCTGTGTCGCCGGAAGGAGTATCAGACGGAGCTGTCTTCTCTTTCTTCTGTGTACTCTTTACCTTGGCTTCATAGAGTTTCTGGAAAATGTCGATGATGTTGTCAGCGCCGTCCAGCTCTATGGTATTGGACTGTTCCTTTCCCTTAAACGGAGCAAATTTGGAAAAACGGGTATCCAGTTCTTCCGGATCCTCTACCTTGGTAATGATGAGGATGATGCTCTCTGTGCTTACAGGGATGGCTTCTATCATTAATGGGATATTATCAGCTTCAAATCCGAACTGGATCTGTGCCTGCTGCATCATGTCGCGGAAAAGCTTCTTCGCTTTATCTGTGCCGTAAGCAAGTTCGCTGATGCGGATCTGATGATTCTCCAGATCCTCTCTGGTCAGGGTGCAGCGTATCTGATTGTCGTTGATCTTTTCTATTTTCATGTTCTATCACATCCTGTTCTGTTTACGCCCGTTTTCGGAGAAAACGGGACATGGCATCGAAATGCTTTGGTTAAATATAATTATATACACTATATTATATAACAGGAAACTGCAAAATGTAAAGATAAGTAATTTACCTAATTATAAAAATTTTGGGAACAAAATCGAAAAAAATAAACAAATTGACAAAAGCTCTTGCACCCTGTACAGAAGTATGTATAATGAAGAACAGGAGAAAACAAAAAGAACCTGCTAAAAGTATTATAACATTTCCAGGCCGCGTTACCATTTATTCATCGGCGTTCCTGCCGCGGTAATGCATAGGCATATTTCCCATATAAGATAACCTATAAATGAAAAAGAGATCAGCAGGGAAAATTGTTTTTTCCGGAACCTGTATGGTGTTTTCTAAAAAATATAAAAAGGAAAGGAGGACAACTTACGGAAAATATATCACGGGCTACTCAGAAAGACCTGTGTAAACCATTGGAGAATGAAACAGAGAGCTGTGTCAGGAAAGATCTGAAGAAAGACTTGAAAAAAGAACTGAAAAAAGAACTGAAAGAATACCGCTCCCAGGGAATTCCACTCTATCTGAATGGAAGACCAAGTTCTCCCAAGTCCATTGCGAAAGCCTGTCAGATCGCAGAGGGCGGTGGTTATATGCGGGATTACGTAGAGGATGAAAAAGGACGCATTGCTCGTGTCGATTTCGATTTTATCGAAAACAGATAACCAAAGAGGGGCTGTCTGAGATCACATGGAATCTCCCCCGAGGTCCATAATGCCGCCGGACAGCCTCCACAGAAAAGAAGAAATGCATCCGGAGCAGAGGTTTTTGGGTGTTTATAAATATAAAAAAAATATGAACCGATAATTTGTGCAATACAACTGTAAGGATCTATGGTATAATATAAAAGATAGCGGGGAAGAAGGCAGGATATCCATAAGCGCTCGTGTCAACACGATAAAATATCTGAGAACGGAACCCTGGCATTGTATCAGACTATATCGAAACTATACCGAAAGGAAGAAAAAAATGGACAGAAAATATAAGCCTGCATTGGCTGTAGGAGTTCTGATCCTTCTTGTGGCAGTGATCGGAGTGTTAAGCACAGTGATCATACGCCATATTCCCACCAAGGAGAAAATGGATCTGAATGAATACTATGGAGAACCGGCAGACGGAGAGGCAGCCCTGATCCTGGGAACAGAGCAGCTGGAAGAGAGAGGCCTGGTAGACGGCGATAAGATATATCTGCCGCTGGATGTAGTAAACACATATCTGAACCAGAGATATTACTGGGATTCAGCTAACCAGCAGGTACTTTATGCCACACCGTCAGAACTGACCACTGCACTGGCAGCTTCAGAGCCGGGAGACCAGGTATGGCTGAAAAATGATACGGTTTACCTGAACCTGTCATATGTACAGCAGTATACGGATATTGATGCCTACATATATAAGGATCCTTACCGTGTGGCCATCCAGTATCAGTTTGATCAGATAAAAACAGTCACAGTTAATAAGAAGACAGCAATACGCTACCGGGGCGGAATTAAATCCAAAGTCCTTACCACGGTAGCCAAGGGAACCCGGCTTCGCCTGATCGAGGAACTGGAGGACTGGGATCAGGTTGCCACAGATGACGGTTATATCGGATATGTAGAGAAAAAGAAAGTTGGGGATGTGTCACAGACAGTGATCGACCGTACTTTCCAGAGTGAAGAATATACTTATATTACCATGGATACTCCGGTAAATATGGTATGGCATCAGGTTACATCCACAGATGCCAACGCATATTTCGCAGATGCCACAGCCAATATGACCGGGGTAAATGTGATCTCACCTACCTGGTTTTATCTGACAGATACAGCAGGAAATATTGCCAATATTTCCAGTGCAGATTATGTATCTCAGGCTCATGAGAAGGGACTGCAGGTATGGGGACTGATCGATAATTTCACACAGGATGTGAGCACAACAGAAACCCTGGCCAGTACTGCAGCCAGACAGAATATCATCAGCCAGCTGATCCAGGCGGCTGTCAGTGTGGGAATGGATGGAATTAATGTGGATTTTGAATCTCTCAGTGAAGATGTGGGAATTCACTTCCTGGAATTCTTAAGAGAGCTTTCTATAGAGTGCCATAAGAACAATCTGGTACTTTCTGTAGACAATCCGGTTCCCGAGGATTTCACCAGCCATTATGACCGTGCAGAACAGGGACGTGTGGTGGACTATGTGATCATTATGGGATATGATGAGCACTACGTTGGTTCTGAAGCTGGTTCCGTTGCCTCTCTTCCATGGGTAGAGAAGGGAATCCAGGATACACTGGAAGAAGTTCCTGCAGAACGTGTGATCAATGCAATTCCATTTTATACCAGACTGTGGAATACCACAGGAGGTGCAGTGACCAGTGAGGCTATTGGAATGGATCAGGCGCAGCAGGTGATCGCTGAGAATAATGTGGAAACCTACTGGGATAAGACTACTTCCCAGAATTATGGAACGTATGATGTGGATAATTCCACATACCAGATCTGGCTGGAAGATTCCCAGTCCATTGCCGAGAAAGTGAAGCTGGTGTCCAAATATGGACTGGCAGGTGTTTCTGCATGGAAGCTGGGATTCGAGAACAGTGGAATCTGGCAGGTGATTACTGACAATCTGAACTGAAGATCTGATCATAATTAACACAAAAGAAAAAGCATGATGCTAAAAACACCCTCTGAGACATATATTGAAATGAATATGCCAGGGGGTGTTATTATATTGAAGAAATATGGGATAGAACTGGCTATGGCATGTCTGCTGCTTCTGAGTTTCTATATTCTTTCCAGGGAAGCAGCACAGACTGCAGGAAATATGAGCAGATCTGAGAGTTCACAGGTGATACTGGTAGATGCAGGCCACGGCGGTGCAGATCCGGGAATGATCGGTGTGGGAGGACTGGAGGAGAAGGGGATCAATCTGGAGATTGCCCTGAAACTGAAAAAAGTTCTGGAAGAGAAAGGATTTGCGGTGCTCATGACCCGTGAGAAGGATCAGGGACTGTATGATGAAGATTCCAGAAATCAGAAGGCGCAGGATATGCAGCGAAGGATCGCGCTGATCCGTGAGAATTCCCCGGTGCTGTGTGTAAGCATTCATCAGAACAGTTATCAGGATCCGGCTGTATATGGACCGCAGGTCTTTTATTATGAAGATTCTGCCCAGGGAAAGACACTGGCAGAGCTGATCCAGACAGAACTGAACACCCGGCTGGAAGTAAAAAGGCCCCGTTCCCCGAAAGGGAATAAGACCTATTATCTGCTGAAGAGAAGTGAAAGTGTGCTAAATATTGTGGAATGTGGCTTTCTTACAAACCAGGAAGAAGCTGGTCTTCTGCAGCAGGAAGAGTATCAGCAGAAGATAGCACAGGCAGTGGCAGAGGGGATCTGTACATATTTGCGGGAAGATACTTTTAAATAAAAAAGATATTTGCTATACTGTTAAAAACTGGTATATGGTTTTCAGAATTTTCCGAAATGAGCCGGCATACGGAAGAAATTACAGATCAGCCATACCGTGTGCTATAATCAGAAACAGTGAAAAGTGAATAAAATACAGGAGGATAATTATGCTTGGCATTATTTACCTGATCCTGTCAGTGCTGATCGGATATGAAATCTCCGGGATTCTGACAGGACCGAAAGAAATCAGTACGGATACCAACCGCATCTGGCTGGTACTTCCTGCCTCCTTTGGCACAGGGATTCTTGTTGTCACATGGGCAGTTTATATTATTTCCTGGTTTGCCAGTGTGACTGGAGGATCAGACAGACCTCTCCTTTACGGAAACCTGATCGTGCTGTCGGCAGCAGTGCTGATTCTGGCATTCCTGCTATACAGAAGGAAAAAGAAAGCACAGCCCATGAAGCCGGAATCCATGGTCACTGACAGGAGCCGTTTCAGGAAAGAACTGGTATTTTTCGGAATCCTGCTGGTCTTTATTACATATATGATGTTTTATGTGTTTTATATTAAAGACGGAGTGATGTATGCAGGGCTGACAGTATGTAGCGATTATGCACCCCATACTGCCATGATGAGATCCTTTTCCCTGGGAAATAATTTCCCGACCCAGTATCCGCATTTCGGAGGAGCGGATGTGAAGTATCATTTTATGTTTCAGTTCCTGGCTGGAAATCTGGAGTATCTGGGACTGCGGCTGGACCTGGCCTATAATCTGCTCAGTATCGGATCCCTGCTGGGATTTCTTATGCTGCTGTATGAGTTGGCACTGCGGATCACAGGCAGGATGTGCTGCGGAATATGGACGATCATTCTTTTCTTTTTCAGAAGTGGAATGGCATTCTGGCGTTTTCTGTGGGAGCATCTGCAGGCAGGAGACCTGCTGACAGTTCTGCAGGAGAATACTGCATTTATCGGCTACACAGAGAATGAGAACTGGGGTCTTTGGAACTTTAATGTATATCTGAACCAGAGACATCTGGCATTCGGACTTCTGCTGGTGACTCTGGCGTTATATCTGTTTATGGACTGGCTGGAAGCAGGAATCTCCCATGAGGAAAAAGGCCTGCAGTGGCTGGGAAAGCGGTTCACTGCGCCGGAGGCCTGGAAATGCCGTCAGCCGGAGAAAGCACTGTTTATGGGACTGTTCCTGGGACTGGGAGCATTCTGGAACGGTGCAGCTGTGATCGGCGGACTTCTGATCCTTATGGGATTTGCCATTTTTTCTGATGGTAAACTGGATTATCTGATCACTGCCCTGGTGACGGTTTTCTTTTCTTTTCTGCAGACGAAGATTTTTATCCGGGGAAGTGCCATGGGATTTCAGTTGTATCTGGGATTTCTGGCAGAGGAGAAAACACCCTGGGGCGTGGTGAAGTACCTGTTCTGGATGGGCGGGATCTTTTTCCTGGGGTTGCTTGGTCTGGTGGTATTTCTGCGCAGAAAGGGAAGGGTACTGGCTGTCAGCTTCCTGATCCCGACCATTTTTGCATTTACCATTCTCATGACTGTGGATATCAATGTGAACCACAAGTATATTATGATCTCCTATGCTTTCCTGGGAATCCTCTGGGCATGGGCAGTGTGCAGCCTGTGGAGGGGAAAGGTCATAAAGAAGATCCTGGCGGTGGTTCTGGCTGTATGCCTGACAGTGACTGGTGTCTACGACTTTGTGGTAATATTGAAAGGCAACGGTTACGGACACAGGATCGCCATCAATATGAACAGCGAACTTACCGCATGGCTGGCTGAGAATCTGGATAAAAATGATCTTCTGCTTACGCCTGAATACAGTATCAATGAAGTGACGATGTCCGGAGTGATGTTGTACTGCGGATGGCCGTATTATGCATGGTCAGCAGGATATGATACGTATTACAGGGCTGCTCAGGCAGTGACGATTTATACCACTTCTGACAGTGAGCTTCTGAAGAATCTGGTAAAGCAGGAGAAGATCACCTACATTCTCTACGAAGAGGATTCCCAGTTCGAAGGACAGGACTGCAGGGAAGATGTGATCGCAGAGAATTATGAACTGGTATATGAGAACCCCGGCGGTTCCATCCGGATCTATAAAACTTCAGAATCATAAATAACAGATCGCAAAGGAGGATATTACCAATGAAACGACTGGCACCACGTGTGCTTCTGGCAGCTGCTCTTATGGGGCTGTCTGTATTTTTACTAAAAGGAGATGTATGGACATTCTGGACCTGGTGGATTCTGGCATTTCTCATGGGAATGCTTGCCATGCCTGTGACCGGGATCCTGTTTGCAGGGTTTGAAGATAAAGGGTGGATGTTTTCAAAGGTTCTGGCCATTGCAGTGGCTGGATTTCTCACCTGGTTTCTGGTAGCTGTGAAGCTCATTCCGTTTACAGCAGTGACCTGTATCGTAGTGTGCCTGGTATGTGCAGCTGTATGTATCCTGCTTTATCGCAGTCAGCAGAAGAAAGGCATTGATTGTTTACCTGAGGGAAAAGCAGAACTGATCTTCTGGGAGGAAATCCTGTTTTTCGCAGTATTTCTGATGTGGACCTATCTGGCCGGATTCAGACCCCAGGCATATGGAACAGAGAAATTCATGGATTATGGTTTTATGGAAGCCATGATGCGGAGCACTACGCTTCCTGCAAAAGATCTGTGGTATTCGGAAGGAACTATCAATTACTATTACGGTGGTCAGTATTTCGCGGTATTTCTCACGAAGATTACAGGCAGCCGGGTTGAGCTGACCTATAATCTTATGAGAACTTTTGTGGCGGCTTTCGCTTTTGTATTTCCATTTTCTCTGATACATCAGATGGCAGTGGACAAGCTGGGGAAGGATCTTACAGGAAAGAAACGTTGTGTACCTGCTTTATCCGGAATTCTTGCGGGAATTTCTGTATCTATTGCGGGAAACATGCATTATGTGGTTTACTGCAAGATCATTCCGTGGATCCAGACACTGCAGGGGAAGAAACCAGACAGTTACTGGTTCCCGGATGCTACCAGATATATCGGTTATAATCCGGATGTGCCGGATAAGACCATTCATGAATTTCCGTGCTATTCCTTTGTGCTGGGAGATCTTCATGCGCATGTGGTGAACGTGATGTTTGTTCTGTTCCTGACAGGTCTGTTGTATGCATGGATGAAGAGCGTCAGGGAGAAAGAGGCAGTGGTGGAGAGAAATCATGGAGTGAATTTCTGGAGAAGACAGCTTCTCATGCCTCATATCCTGCTGGCAGCAGTGCTGATCGGAATGTTTCGGTTTACCAATTACTGGGATTTTATTATTTACTTCGTAGTGGCGGGAGGAACCATCCTTTTCGCAAATATTATCCGGTTCCAGGGAAAGATAAAGAAGGTTCTGGCAGTGACTATCGCCCAGGCTGTGGAGATCATAGTGGTATCCTATCTGGTGATACTGCCTTTTACATTGAAATTTGATACCATGTTCCAGGGAGTGGGAATTGCACAGTATCACTCCATGATCCATCAGCTTCTGATACTGTGGGGGCTTCCGGCAGTGTTGACAGTACTTCTGATCATCTGCATTCTGTGGGAGAAGCTGCGAGGCGGCCAGAACCGGGGATTGTACCGGCTGATGAAAGCGATTGATCTCCCGGATCTTTTCGCTATTATCATGGGACTGTGTGCCATAGGTCTTGTACTGATCCCGGAATTTGTTTATGTAAGGGATATTTACGAGAATGGAAATGCCAGGGCCAATACCATGTTCAAGCTTACCTATCAGGCTTATATACTTTTCGGTATGACTATGGGATACGGAATCTTCCGGATGCTGGTGACTGCCAGACAGAAAGTATTTAAAATATTCTCTGTGGTGGGACTGGTGCTTCTGTGCTGGACTTTTGGCTATTTCGGCAACAGTATCAATGCATGGTTTGGAAATGTGCTGGATCCGTCAGGATATAAAGGCCTGGATGCGACGTCTTTCCTGGAGAATGATTTCGCGGAAGATGCATCTGCCATCCGCTGGATGAAGGAGAATATAAAGGATTCACCGGTAATCCTGGAAGCCAACGGAGACAGTTACACAGATTATGAGCGTGTCTCTGCAATGACAGGTCTTCCGACTGTACTGGGCTGGTATGTACATGAATGGCTCTGGAGGAATGACACTGCAGACCTGAATGAAAAGAGCGCGGACATCGAGAAGATCTACACATCCACAGACCAGAGCGAGGTGGAAGAACTTCTGAAGAAATATAATGTGGAGTATATCTTCGTAGGATCTACAGAGAGAGAAAAATACGCAGATACACTGAACGAAGAAGTCCTGAACTCCTGCGGAACCGTGGTATTCCGGGATGAGGAGTATGGTACTTATATTATTAAAGTTAATAAGTAAGAAGGTGAAAAAATGGCGGCAGTTGTGCCGCCATTTTATAATTTTACAGGAAATTATAAGCCCTCCGGGCAGGATCGCACTGCGGCGGAGAGGAATTATGTCATTGAAGTGACCCGCCGCAGGCGGAGAATCCTGCAAGTAGGAGTCCTTCTTACATTGCGATGGATAGAAATTCAATTAATTTTTGATATTTAGAGACAAATATGGAAAAATCGTGTACAATAACAATTGTGGAAAAAAAAAGCAACAAATGAAATAAATCAATAAACAAAAGAAAGTAACAAAAGAAAGCAGGAATAAAATGAAAGCAGAAGTTGTATCCATGACAGCGGACAGTCTTGATATGGAAGCGATCCGTCGTGGTGGAGAGATTTTGAAACAGGGTGGTCTGGTGGCGTTTCCTACGGAGACTGTTTATGGTCTGGGTGGGGATGCGTTGAATCCTCAGGCATCTATGAAGATTTATGCTGCGAAGGGCAGACCATCGGATAATCCTCTGATCGTGCATATCGCAGAGTTTGATAAACTGACACCGATCGTGGCAGAGATTCCGGAGAAGGCGAAGATCCTGGCTGAGAAATACTGGCCGGGTCCTCTTACTATGATCCTTCCCAAGTCTGACCTGGTGCCGAAGGAGACTACCGGAGGACTGGACAGTGTGGCAGTTCGTTTTCCAAGTGACAGGATCGCACAGGAACTGATCAAGGCTGCCGGCGGCTATGTGGCTGCACCAAGTGCCAATACTTCCGGAAGACCAAGCCCCACCACTGCACAGCATGTAGAAGAGGATCTTGGGGAAGCTATTGAGATGATCATTGACGGAGGCCAGGTGGGGATCGGCCTTGAGTCTACGATCGTTGATTTCACAGAAGACGTGCCTGTAGTTCTGAGACCAGGATATATTTCTCTGGAAATGCTGCAGGAGACGCTGGGAGATGTCCGGATGGATAAGGGACTGATCGCAGCTGACAGTAAAGTCCGTCCGAAAGCACCAGGGATGAAGTATCGCCATTATGCGCCTAAGGCAGATCTGGCGATCGTTGAAGGAACAGAAGAAGCTGTTGTAAAGAAGATCAATGAGCTGGCAGCAGAGGCGAAAGCCCGGGGTGAGCAGGTTGGTATTATTGCAACAGATGAGACGAAGGACAGATATCCGGAAGGGCTGGTAGTCAGCATTGGAAGCCGGAAAGAAGAGGAAACAATCGCCCATCATCTGTATGAAGTGCTTCGAGATTTTGACCAGAGCGCGGTCAAATCTATTTATTCAGAAGCGTTTTATACACCGAAAATGGGACAGGCTATTATGAACCGCCTGTTGAAAGCTGCGGGACATAAGATTATTCGGGCGGAGGAATAAAAGTTTTTATCAGGAGGAAAAAAGGAATGTTAGCTTTAGGTTGTGATCACGGTGGATATGAATTAAAACTGGAAATTAAGAAGTATCTGGACGAAAAGGGTATCGAATATAAAGATTTCGGATGTGACAGCCTGGAATCTGTAGATTATCCGGTTTATGCAAAGAAAGTTGCGCATGCCATTGTGAACGGTGAATGTGAGAAGGGAATTCTCATCTGCGGAACAGGAATCGGAATTTCCATTACAGCTAATAAGATCAAAGGAATCAGAGCAGCAGTCTGCACAGATTGCTTTACAGCAGAAGCTACAAGACTTCACAATGATGCCAATATCCTTGCACTGGGCGGAAGAGTTGTAGGCCCGGGACTTGCAGTTAAGATTGTGGAGACTTTCTTAAATACACCATTCTCTAATGATGAGAGACACATCAGAAGAATTAACCAGATTGAGACGGAATAAAAAGAAAAAGACAAAACAGCCAGAGACTGAGGCGCAGTTTCTGGCTCTCTTTAACAGGGGGACAGTAGCATGGATAAAAATTGTAAACGTACAGATTATTTATCATGGGATGAGTACTTCATGGGAGTTGCCATGATGTCAGGAATGCGTTCCAAGGATCCTAATTCACAGGTAGGCGCCTGTATCGTAAGTGAGGATAACAAAATCCTTTCCATGGGGTATAACGGATTTCCGAAAGGATGTTCAGATGATGAATTTCCATGGGCAAGAGAAGGAGATGATCTTCATACCAAGTACTTCTATGTGACTCACAGTGAGCTGAATGCGATCCTTAATTACAGAGGGGGAAGCCTGGAAGGGGCGAAACTTTATGTTTCACTGTTTCCCTGCAACGAATGTGCCAAGGCGATCATTCAGTCAGGGATCAGGACCATCGTATATGACTGCGACAAATATGCCAACACACCGGCAGTGATCGCCTCCAAGAGAATGCTGGATGCAGCGGGAGTTCGTTATTATAAATACAACCGAACCGGGCGGAAGATTACAATCGAAGTATAAAACTTCCTCTTGACACATCCGTCCATTTCAAATAAAATAAAACCAAATGCGAAATATTTACGGCGATGAAGAGAATAGTACATAAGGAGCAATCCCAGAGAGGAATCCATCGGGTGGAAGGATTCTGTGCGCGAATTATGGAACCGGCCTCGGAGCCCCGTGCAATTGAAGTACGGCGTTTTTTCCTGCGTTATGGGAAGAAGAGCGAGCAGTGTGCAGGCATTTGGGCACAGTGCTAATTAGGGTGGTACCGCCGAAGCCTTTCGGTCCCTTGTGAGGGATGCTGGGCTTCTTTTTTTCGTCTTTTGTAACAGGGCAGATTTTGCCGGATTATAAAATGGGTAAATTGTGGTGCTGTGAAGCAGATATGACAATTTTATCTGAAAGAAAATAAGAAGTATACACATTCCGCCGCGACTATATCCTGATGCGCTGTCAGGATCAACACAATCACATAAAAAGGAGAAAAATCATGGCAAACAACAAGAAACTGGTAGAAGCCATCACATCCATGGAAGACGATTTCGCCCAGTGGTATACCGACGTTGTAAAGAAAGCTGAACTTTGCGGATATACCAGCGTAAAAGGCTGCATGGCGATCAAACCTGCAGGATATGCGATCTGGGAAAATATCCAGCACGAACTGGACAGAAGATTCAAAGAAACAGGCGTACAGAACGTATACATGCCAATCTTTATCCCGGAATCTCTTCTTCAGAAAGAGAAAGATCACGTAGAAGGATTTGCACCGGAAGTTGCATGGGTAACTCATGGTGGTCTGGATCCGCTACAGGAGCGTCTGTGCGTACGTCCGACATCCGAGACATTATTCTGCGATTTCTATGCCAAAGAGATCCAGTCCCACAGAGACCTTCCGAAAGTATACAATCAGTGGTGTTCTGTAGTACGTTGGGAAAAGACAACACGTCCGTTCCTTCGTTCCCGTGAGTTCTTGTGGCAGGAGGGCCATACAGCTCATGCTACAGCTGAGGAAGCAGAAGCACGTACCATCCAGATGCTGAACCTGTATGCAGACTTCTGCGAAGAAGTACTTGCGATCCCGGTTATCAAGGGACAGAAGACTGACAAAGAGAAATTCTCCGGCGCAGAAGCTACTTATACAATTGAGTCTCTGATGCATGATGGAAAAGCCCTTCAGTCCGGTACAAGCCACAATTTCGGCGATGGATTTGCAAGAGCATTCGGCATCCAGTATACAGATAAAGAAAATAAACTTCAGTATGTACATCAGACATCCTGGGGAATGACAACACGTATGATCGGTGCCATCATCATGGTACACGGTGACAACAGCGGTCTGGTACTGCCTCCGAGAATCGCTCCGACACAGGCAGTGATCATCCCGATCCAGCAGCGTAAAGAAGGGGTTCTGGAGAAAGCAGACGAGATGTTTGCAGCATTAAAAGCAGCCGGAATCCGCGTAAAAGTAGACGACACAGACAAGAGCCCGGGATTCAAATTCGCAGAGCAGGAAATGCGTGGTATTCCGGTACGTATCGAGTGCGGCCCGAAGGATATCGAGAACGGCCAGGCTGTGATCTGCCGTCGTGATACAAGAGAGAAATACACAGTGAAATTCGAAGAGCTTGCAGAGAAAGTACAGGAGATCCTGGAAACGGTCCAGAAAGATATGCTGGAGCGCGCACGTGCACACAGAGATTCTCATACTTATGTTGCTACAAACTACGAAGAATTCAAAGACACCATCGTCAACAAACCAGGCTTCGTAAAAGCTATGTGGTGCGGCGACCGTGCATGTGAAGACAAAATCAAAGAGGATGTTCAGGCTACATCCAGATGTATGCCGTTCGAACAGGAACACTTAAGTGATGTCTGCGTATGCTGTGGAAAACCGGCTAAGAAGATGGTTTACTGGGGAAGAGCATACTAATTTCAGAAGAAATTACAATAAAGAAAACCGGCAGCAGAAAATATATCTGAATGCCGGTTTTCAGAATTTGATAAGTTACAGGCAGCTAATTTATAGAAAGATTTGTGTTAGGAGTCTGTTGAAGGCAAAGCGCAATAATAAATATAACAGATAAGGATGGTCATATGATTCTGGAAATACCGAAAAACGCGGAGACAATTTTGCACATACTGGAAAATGCAGGCTATGAGGCTTATGTAGTAGGCGGCTGTGTCCGCGACTCTATCTTGGGGCGTACCCCGGATGACTGGGATATCACTACATCTGCGAAACCTGAGCAGGTGAAGCGTCTGTTTCACAGAACTGTGGATACAGGTCTGCAGCACGGAACTGTGACTGTTCTTATGGAAAAAGAAGGCTACGAGGTTACCACCTACCGTGTAGACGGCGAATACGAGGACGGCAGACATCCGAAAGAAGTAACCTTCACCGCAAGCCTTGAGGAGGATTTAAAGCGCCGCGATTTTACCATCAATGCCATGGCTTACAATCCTTCCAGAGGACTTGTGGATCTCTTCGGTGGTATGGAGGATATCGACAGAAAGATCATCTGCTGCGTAGGAAATCCGCTGGAGCGTTTTACAGAGGATGCACTCCGCATTATGCGTGCAGTCCGTTTCAGTGCGCAGCTTGGCTTTACTATTGAAGAGGAAACACGTAAGGCACTGAAAGTCCTGGCACCCAATCTGAAACATGTCAGTGCAGAGCGGATCCAGGTGGAGCTTGTGAAACTTCTTATGTCCCCTCATCCGGATTACCTCAGAGTGGCCTATGAAGCAGGGATCACTGCAGAGTTTCTGCCGGAATTCGATGCCTGCATGAAAACACCGCAGAACACCCCTCATCACTGCTGCACAGTAGGAGAGCACATCCTCCACAGCCTTGACTATGTACGTGCAGACCGTGTCCTGCGCATTACCATGCTGCTTCATGATATCGGCAAACCTGTTGTGCGAAAGACAGACGAAAACGGCAGGGATCATTTCAAAACTCATGGAGATGCGGGGGAAAAAATGGCGGGCCAGATCCTGCGCAGACTGAAATTCGACAACGACACCATCCGCAAAGTAACCCGCCTGGTGAAGTGGCATGACGACAGACCGGAGGGAACGACGAAATCTGTAAGACGTGCAGTGAATCGCATCGGTGAGGATCTTTTTCCCTATTATCTGGAAGTGCAGCAGGCAGATATGCTGGCACAGAGCGAATACAGACGTGAGGAGAAACAGGAGCGTCTGGATAAAGTAAAAGAAGCCTATGAAGTGATCCTGAAAGAGCACCAGTGCGTATCCCTGAAAACTCTGGCAGTCACAGGCAAAGACCTGATTCAGGCCGGATACAAGCCGGGCAGGGAGATTGGAGAAACATTGAATCGTCTGCTGGAAGAGGTGCTTGCCGATCCACAGAAGAACCAGAAAGAAATACTGTTAGACATGCTTGATGAGAAATAAACAGATGGAAATCCGAGGGTATATCCCCCGGATTTTTTTCATATGTATAGAGAGTATCGAAAACAGAGGGGGATATGCGATTGTATGATTACGGGCTTGGCACTCTTTCCCAGTATGATCTGACAGCAGAACGTTCCGCAAGGACCAGAGGGGCGCTGCTTTGCTATACAGAGCAGGGACTTTTGATACTGAGAGAGTTTCACGGTTCGGAGAAAAAGCTTAAGAAACAGCAGGAACTGTTGCTACATCTGCAGGCAAACGGTATCAGTACGGATTATTTCCTGGAGAATACGCAGGGCAGCCTTGTCAGCCAGGATAAAGATGGACAGTCCTTTACACTTCAGCGGTGGTATGAAGGGCAGGAATGCGACACCAGATCCAGGGAGGATATTATGAAAAGTGTGCGCGTCCTGGCAAAATTACATATTATCATGCGAATACAGCCGCAGGATGAGTACAAGGAATACAGGCAGAGATCCCTGAAAGAAGAATACACCCGGCACAACCAGGAGCTGCGTAAGATCCGTAAATTTATCCGGAAAAAAGGTCCAACCTGTATGTTCGAGAAAAAGCTTCTGGCAGCCATGGAAGGATTTCTGGAAAAGGGCGAGCAGGCAGTATGCCTTCTGGAACAGTCCGGATACGAAGAACTGCGGGAGCAGGCATGGCAGGAAGGCACAGTCTGTCACGGGGAATATAACCAGCACAATGTGCTGATCAGCAGGGAGGACATAGCTGTTACCAATTTCGGACGCTGGAGCTATGACATCCAGATGGCGGATCTGTACCAGTTTATGCGCAAGATCCTGGAAAAATATAACTGGGATCAGGCCCTTGGGGAAAAAATGCTCCGGGAATATCACGGAATACGCCCCATTTCCCAGACAGAGTGGCAGAACCTTCAGGTACGTTTCACCTATCCGGAGAAGTACTGGAAACTGGCAAATTATTACTATTCACACAAGAAAGCGTGGATCTCGGAAAAGAACATGGAAAAACTGGAAAACCTTGTCCGCCAGCAGGCTGCATGGGAAAAATTTGGACAGAACTGTTTCCGGAAATTTATCTGCCAGGAGGACAGATGAGCTGCTTATTACGAATTGTGTACCAATAGCCTGAATATTGCTAAAAACCTTGACAATATAGGGAAAAAGGTATATATATAAAAGACAGAGCTCTGTCGCTTTTGGCAGATGCCACCAAACAAGAAAGAGAGATCATTAGAGGAGGAAACACCATGAATAAAACAGAATTAGTAGCAGCTATGGCGAAAGAGACAAACTTATCCAAAAAGGATGTAGAGGATGTTCTGAAATCTTTCGTTGACGTAGTTTCTAAAGAACTGAAAAATGGCGGAAAGATCCAGTTAGTTGGATTCGGCACATTTGAAGTAAGTGAAAGAGCTGCTAGAGAGGGAAGAAATCCTCAGACTGGTGAAACAATGAAGATCGAAGCTTCCAAAGCACCGAAATTTAAAGCAGGAAAAGCTTTAAAAGATATGGTTAACGGTAAATAATTAAGACGATAACCGGGGGGACGAAAGTTCCCCCTTTTTAATTCCGAATGTTTAAAGAATTGCAGGAGCGTCAGCGAAGCAATTCGCGAGTATCGGTTACAGGAGTAAAATTATGAGATTAGACAAATATCTGAAAGTTTCCCGCCTGATCAAGCGCCGTACAGTGGCCAATGAAGCCTGCGATGCAGGAAGAGTTCTAGTAAATGACAAGCCTGCCAAGGCATCTGCCCAGGTGAAGGCAGGGGACATCATAGAGATCCAGTTCGGAAGCAGGAATGTAAAGGTGGAAGTGCTGGATGTAAAAGAAACCGTAAGAAAAGAAGAAGTAGAGAATCTGTATAAATATCTCTGATCTTTATTTCTGAAATTCTAATCTGGCATCCCGGCACATAAACTACTGATAAGTATGTAAAGCATGATCGGAGGGCTGTATTGACCGGAGCAACGATATCAGACGAGAAGAAAATACATTCCGCCCACAATCTGATGCTGGAGAACCGTCAGAATGTAAAAATGACCGGCATAAAGGACATCAAATCTTTCGATGAAAAAGAGATCCTGCTGTTTACAGAGGCGGGAAAGCTGTTGATAAAAGGAGAAGAGCTTCATGTGAAGCGCCTGAATCTGGAAAAAGGAGAAGCAGACCTGGAGGGAAAAGTGGACAGTCTTACTTATCTGTCGAAGAATACAGATAAAAAAGAAGAATCACTTCTCAAAAGGATGTTCCGTTAGAAGATGAGTATATTTATTCATCATGAATTACTTCTTATGATTCAGGCGGCAGCCACAGGAGCTGTTCTTCTTTTTTGTTACAGTATCCTGAGAGGCCTGCGCAGAATCTGGCATCATTCGGCTTTTTTTACAGGAGCGGAAGATCTTTTGTACTGGCTCGCCAGTGCATTGTGGGTATTTGCCCGGGTCTACAGAAATAATGACGGGATACTGCGTCTTTTTATGGTCCCGGGGATGATCGCGGGAGCCCTGCTGTGTCATTTTTTCCTTGAAAAAATGATAAAATGGTTGCTATTTCCAGTCAGAAGATGTAAACTTTCCCTGTATAAACATATAAAAAAAGGAAGGATGGCACATTGGGTAATTCTAAGAAGAAAAAAAGAAAAAAGAAAATAGGATACAATTCACTTGGAATGCTTGCCATCGCGCTGGTAGCAGTACTTCTGCTGGGAGGACTTATGCGCCAGAGCAGTGATCTTCAGGAAAAACTGGCTGGTTATGATGCGAAGGCAGAATCCCTTCAGCAGGATATCGAGGATGAGCAGGCCAGGACAGAGGAGATCGATAAGCTGAAGAGGTATATGGAGACAGATGAATACGCAGAAGAGGTTGCCAGGGAGAGACTGGGACTTGTGAAGGACAATGAGACCGTTTTTAAGAAAGAACAGTAAAGAAAACAGTTCCTTGTCGAAAACTTTTGAGAGTCCTTCGTCTGTGTTTGACAGATATTTCAGGAACCGTTCCCTATAATATTCCTTTGACGAGGATATTAGGGGAGGGGAGAATATGCAGGAATGGATGATTGCCATGCTCGTTATCAGTATACTGCTGATCATACGGGACATGGCAAAAACTATTTTAGCAGGGAATGTGCCGGATACACAGGAAATACTGCCCCTGTGTGACCGTCATCCTCAGAAGGAGAAGGTGGAACGATATGCTGCTTCGTTCCAGAAACTTGCAGATACTTTTTACGGTATGCCCTACCGTAAGGATTACTTAAGCAGCGGTCAGATCCGGCAGATCATGCACGATGCCAATGAAAGGGTATGCAGCAGATGTTACCAGAGAGAGATCTGCTGGGGAGAACACGGCAGAGAACTGGGACAGGGCGTGGAAGTGATGGTGCGTGCATTGGAGAGCGGAGAGGAAGAAGAAATCCGGAGTATCCGCAATGACTGGACCAGTGTCTGTAGCCGTTCCGTGCAGTATTTCGAGGCAGTATCAGAGAACTTTCAGAGAGAGAAACAGAATCTGGTATGGGACAACCGTATGATCGAGAACCGCCTTGCTGTGGCACAGCAGCTTACGGAAGTTTCCAGAATCATGGCAAATGTGGCCAGTGACCTGTATGATATAGAAAGAGGAACCCCTCAGTTTGAGGAGGAACTGCGTAAAGCCCTGCGCAGACATCATGTGATCCTGCGCCAGGCCTGGGTGATGGACAAGGCAGAGGGACGTAAGCAGGTGTTTCTCACCATGCGAGCAAGAAGCGGCCAGTGTATTTCCATGACGGAAATTTCACAGATCCTGTCCGGAATCTGCGGAGGGAATATGACTCCGGTAAATGGAAGCAGGTGTATCGTAAATGGAGAATATCATACCGTGCATTTCATCGAGGATGTGACCTATCAGATCCTTTATGGCGCAGCCAGGCTGACCAGGGAAAAGGAAAAAGTTTCCGGGGATAATTATGTGTGCAGGCAGGAAGAGGGCGGCAGATTCGTCATGTGCCTTTCGGATGGAATGGGGTCCGGAATGGAAGCATGTAAGGAAAGCGAGACAGTGGTAGAACTTCTGGAACAGTTTATGGAATCAGGCTTTTCACAGGAAACTGCGGCGAAGATGGTGAACAGTGCTCTGGTATTAAAGGGCAGGGAAGGAATGTTTTCCACCGTGGATATCTGTGCGGTAGATCTTTATACAGGAGTCTGCAATTTCCTGAAAGCAGGGGCAGCTTCCACTTTCATAAAACGGGATCACTGGGTAGAATCCATTACTTCTGAGAGCCTTGCAGCAGGTCTGGTGCAGCAGATCGATTTCGAGACAGCGTCCAGGAAACTGTACCACGGGGATTATCTTATTATGATGACGGACGGAGTTCTGGACGCCCTTCCTGCGCAGAAGGAAGAGGAGACCATGAAAGAGATCATCATGGATGTCCACGAAGATTCACCGAAGGATTTCGGACGGGGAATCCTGGAGAGAGTCCTGGGATACAGTGATTACCGTGCCAGGGATGACATGACTGTGTTGGTAGCAGGTGTCTGGAAAAAATAGTAAAAAGTAATATACGAAAAAGAACAGGAGCAGACAGACTTATGTACAGCGAAGTGACCGGTTACATAAAAGAAAATCACATGATCGAAAAAGGGGATACAGTTCTGGCAGGGGTTTCCGGGGGCGGTGATTCCGTGACCATGCTATATATCCTGAAGGAATATCAGAAAGAACTGGAGTTTACCCTCCGTGTGGTCCATGTTCACCACGGAATCCGTGGTGAAGAGGCAGACAGGGATAGCCGGTTCGTGCAGGAACTTTGTGCAGGATGGGAGATTCCATGCAGGGTATACTCTTATGATGTCCCGGCATTAAGCGCGAAGTGGAAGCTTGGCGAAGAGGAAACAGGCAGGCTGGTGCGCAGGGAAACTTTCCGGCTGGAAGGAGATAAGGACAGAGAGCAGGGGAAAAAAGTCCGCACTGCCCTGGCCCATAACCAGGAGGATCTGGCAGAAACCATGATCCACAATCTGTGCAGGGGGACTGGTCTTCGGGGGCTGTGCACCATGCGGCCGGCAGCAGAAGACATTATCCGTCCTATTCTTTGTCTCAGCCGCAGCCAGATTAGGGATTTCCTGCAGGAAAAAGGAATCTCCTGTATACAGGACAGTACCAATCAGTCGGATGAATATACCAGGAACAGGATTCGCCATCATATTCTGCCGGAACTGGAAACTCAGGTGAATAAAAAGGCATCGGCCCATATGGTGGAAACCGCTTCCAGGCTGGCACTGGCGGAGGATTATCTCAGCGAGCAGGGAAAGACACTGCTGAAGGCATTTGCCGGAGACAGACAGTACTGCTTTACGGAGGAATTTTTTCACCGGCCGAAGATCCTGCAGATCTATGCACTGCAGCAGGCAGTGGAGGATCTGGCAGGCAGGAGAAAAGATATTTCAGCAGTTCATTATGAGAAGATCCTGAATTTATGGCAGATGCAGACTGGGCGTAAGATCAGCCTGCCCTACGGGATCACGGCAGGAAGAACCTACGGGGCAGTCCTGCTGTATCAGAAGCCGGAAACAGATGAAACATCAGGGAAAAACGCAGAAGAAACACAACTTATCATCCCGGGAGATACCATCTGTGCCTGTGGCAGGATACAGGCAGAAATATTTTCGTATACAGGGCAGAAGATTGAAGAAAAAAAGTATACGAAATGGCTGGATTATGATAGAATAGAAAAGAATCCGTGCGTCCGCACCCGAAAAGAAGGTGATTTCCTCATTATAAACAGCAGAGGGGACAGAAAAAAGCTCCGCCGTTGCATGATCGATGAGAAAATACCCTCAGAGGAGAGGGATAAGATCCCGGTGATCGCCTGTGGGGATGAGATACTCTGGATCATAGGAAGCCGGATCAGTGAAAGGTATAAAATTACCCCCAAAACCAGGAAGGTGTTAGTATTAAAATACCAAGGAGGACATAAAAATGAGTGAGAAAATCAAAGTTTTACTCAGCGAAGAGGAAGTTGATTCCCGTATCAGACAGATCGCAGCAAAGATCAGCAAGGACTATGCAGGCAGGGAAATCCATTTGATCTGTGTGTTAAAGGGTGGAGTATTTTTCACCTGTGAACTTGCAAAAAGGATCACAGTGCCGGTATCTCTTGACTTTATGTCAGTATCCAGCTACGGTGATGATACCAAATCCAGTGGTGTGGTAAAGATCGTAAAAGACCTGGATCAGCCTCTGGAGGGCAAAGATGTTCTGATCGTGGAGGATATCATTGACTCCGGAAGAACATTAAGCTACCTGATCGATATCCTGCAGAAGAGACATCCGAACAGTATCCGTCTGTGCACATTGCTTGACAAGCCGGAACGAAGAGTGAAGGATGTGAAAGTAGATTACTGTTGCTTCAATATCCCGGATGAGTTCGTGGTAGGATACGGACTGGATTATGCACAGAAATACAGGAATCTTCCATTTATCGGAGTTGTGGAACTGGGGGAAGACTGAAAGGAGATTTGACTAAGTGAATAAGCAGCCAAGCAGAATTGGTCTGTATCTGGTTATGATCGCTGCCCTGATCGCCGGATATTTCTATCTGAACAATCAGGTGGTTTCCCAGAGCAGCTATACGCAGAAACAGCTGGAACAGGCCCTTGAGGACAACAAGGTGGTTGATGCTACGATTCAGCAAAACAGGGAAGTGCCTACAGGTGCGGTGATAGTGGATACGACAGATGCCGGACAGAAGAAGGTTTATGTGACAGACGTAAACGAGGCCATTGAACTGCTGAACAAATATGATGTTGATGTGATCACACAGAATGTACCGGGGGACAATGTGTTTATGACTACACTGCTTCCTGTTCTCCTGACAGGTGCACTGGTGATCTTTGTGATCATGATGATGAACCGCCAGATGTCAGGCGGTGGCGGAGGCAATGCGAAGATGATGAATTTCGGGAAAAGCCGTGCCAGAATGACATCACCGGATGACAACAATAAGAAGATAACGTTCGACAATGTAGCAGGACTGGAAGAGGAGAAAGAGGATCTGGTTGAGGTGGTGGATTTCCTGAAATCCCCTCAGAAATACACCAAGGTAGGCGCCAGGATCCCGAAAGGTGTGATCCTGGTGGGCCCTCCGGGAACAGGTAAAACCCTTCTTGCCAAGGCTGTGGCAGGAGAAGCGGGAGTTCCGTTCTTTTCTATTTCCGGTTCTGACTTCGTAGAAATGTTCGTCGGTGTAGGTGCATCCCGTGTACGTGACCTGTTTGAAGAAGGCAAGCGTCATGCGCCATGTATCATCTTTATCGATGAGATCGATGCAGTTGCCAGACAGCGTGGTACAGGAATGGGCGGCGGCCATGATGAGAGAGAGCAGACACTGAACCAGCTCCTGGTAGAGATGGACGGTTTCGGTGTGAATGAAGGGATCATCGTGATGGCAGCGACCAACCGTGTGGATATCCTGGATCCTGCGATCCTGCGTCCGGGACGTTTCGACCGTAAGGTTGCAGTAGGACGTCCGGATGTGAAGGGAAGAGAAGAGATCCTTCGTGTCCATGCCAAGGACAAACCGCTGGGTGAGGATGTAGATCTGAAGCAGATCGCGAAGACCACTGCAGGATTTACAGGTGCAGATCTGGAGAACCTTCTGAATGAAGCAGCCATCGAAGCAGCCAGAAAGGGAAGAGGATTTATTCTTCAGTCCGATATCAAGGGTGCCTTTATCAAAGTAGGCATCGGGGCAGAGAAGAAGAGCAAGATCATCTCTGACAAGGAGAAAAAGATCACAGCTTATCATGAGTCCGGACATGCCATCCTGTTTCATGTACTTCCGGATATGGATCCGGTATATACTATTTCCATTATCCCTACAGGAATGGGTGCAGCAGGTTATACCATGCCGCTGCCGGATAATGATGAGATGTTTAACACCAAGAGTAAGATGCTGCAGGATATTATGACTCTGCTGGGCGGACGTGTGGCAGAGGAGATCATTTTCGGTGACATTACCACCGGAGCATCCAATGATATCAAACGTGCCACAGCTGCAGCCAGAAGCATGGTGATGAAATACGGTATGTCTGATAAATTGGGACTGATCTCTTATGGAGATGATGACGATGAGGTATTTATCGGAAGAGACCTGGCTCACACCAGAAGCTACAGTGAAGATGTAGCCAAGGCCATTGACGAAGAAATCCACCGTATTATCACAGAGTGCCATGACCGTGCGAAGGAAATTATTCTGGAACATGAAGACGTGCTGCACAGCTGTGCGAAGCTCCTTCTCGAGAAGGAAAAAGTGCATAGAGAGGAATTTGAAGCACTTTTTACAACAGAAAAAACAGAAACAGAAAATACAGATATATAAAATAACCAAAAAAGTGTGCCAAATTTTGTGAAGTTTGTGCACACTTTTCTCTTGCCCAATGGTATTATATAAACCGTAAAAACCCCCCAATACATTATATAGTTTTTGCTACACCCCATAAGAAGAAATACCTTCTCCAAAAAAGACAGCCTATCCCGCTGTCTTTTTTACTTTATACGGGAAGATGAAGAAACAGGGGAGAGAAACGTTGTGCAGAATCACTGAATTACAGGTGTTTTTAGGGCATAACGATGGTTGTCAGTTAGTTTATTTTCCGATAAAATGGAATAGAATATGTTACAGGCAGCAGATAAGAGTGTAACATGTATATTAAGAAAAGCTGCTGTTTCTTTCTCGGGCAGACAGCGGGGACAGAGAGGATCGACGGATATGGAACATGAAAGATCAGATATCAGGAAAAAGATGCAGTATATTTTGAATATGCACCCTGTATTTAATAAAGAGGCGTTGTTCAGTGATGGAACGGAAGATTACAGAAGCCCGGCAGAGCCGAAGGCGGGGGACACAGTGACCATCCGTTTCAGGACGCAGAGAAACAATGTAGATTCCGTATATCTGGTAAGCGGTGAGACGCGGACAGAGATGAAGATCAGTGAAACAGAGAATGGTTTCGATTATTATTCAGCACAGGTGACTGTGGGAGAGGATATTTTCCGTTATTATTTCGAGATCCAGTATGGATGGGTGACCTGTTATTATAACAATCAGGGTGTCTGTATGAAGCACGAATCCAGAATGGATTTCGAGATTTATCCTGGATTTGATACTCCGAAGTGGGCGAAAGGTGCAGTCATGTACCAGATCTATGTAGACCGTTTCCTGAACGGAGATCCAACCAATGATGTAGTTACCGGAGAGTATTTCTATATCGGAGATACCAGTGTACAGGTAGAACAGTGGAATAAGATCCCGGCTGTGATGGGAGTGCGTGAGTTTTATGGCGGAGACCTTCAGGGTATTATGAATAAGCTGGATTATCTGCAGGATTTGGGGGTAGAGGTTATTTATTTAAATCCGATCTTCGTATCTCCAAGTAATCATAAATATGACTGTCAGGATTATGACTATGTAGATCCTCACTACGGCAGGATCGTAGAGGATTGCAATGAGGGAATCCTGCTGGGAGATGACAGGGATAATTCCCATGCGTGGAAATATATCAGGCGTGTGACAGATAAGAAGAACCTGGAAGCCAGCAATGAGCTTTTTGCCAAACTTACTGCAGAGATCCACAGAAGGGGAATGAAAATTATCCTGGATGGTGTATTTAACCACTGCGGTTCTTTTAATAAATGGATGGACAGAGAGCGTATTTATGAGAATCAGGAAGGGTATCCGAAGGGAGCTTATATCTCAGCGGACAGTCCATACCGTAACTTCTTTTCCTTTAATGATCAGAATGCCTGGCCATATAATAATTCCTATGATGGATGGTGGGCTCATGATACACTGCCGAAATTAAATTATGAAGGTTCCAGGGAGCTGTATGATTATATTCTCAGGATCGGACAGAAGTGGGTTTCCGCACCATACAATGTGGATGGATGGAGACTGGATGTGGCTGCTGACCTGGGCCACAGCAATGAGTTTAACCATCAGTTCTGGAAAGATTTCAGAAAGGCTGTAAAAGAGGCCAATCCCAATGCTATTATCCTGGCAGAGCATTATGGCAATCCGGAAGGATGGCTGCAGGGGGATGAGTGGGATACAGTCATGAACTATGATGCGTTTATGGAGCCGCTGACCTGGTTTTTGACAGGTATGGAGAAGCACAGTGATGAGTATCGTGAAGATCTGCTGGGCAACAGTGAAGCATTTATCGGGGCTATGAAGACCCATATGAGAGCACTTCATATGTCAGCACTTCAGACTGCCATGAATGAGTTATCCAATCACGACCATTCCAGATTCCTGACAAGGACCAACCACAGAGTGGGAAGAATTTCCTATGCAGGGGCTGAAGCAGCTTCCGAGGGAGTGAATCCGGCAGTAATGCGTGAGGGAGTTGCCATTCAGATGACATGGCCGGGGGCACCGACAGTATACTATGGAGACGAAGCCGGTCTGTGCGGATTCACAGATCCGGATAACAGACGTACGTATCCATGGGGACGTGAAGATTACCAGATGATCGATTTCCACAGAGTGATGATCCGGATCCACAAGCAGTATGAAGTACTCAAGACAGGATCTCTGGCATTCCTGTGGAATGATTATCAGGGGCTGGCCTATGCGAGATTTTCCCGCAAAGAGCAGATGATCGTGATTGTAAACAATATGGATCACGCAAGAGAGGTAGAAGTACAGCTCTGGCAGGCCGGCATCAGCAGGCTGGAAGATGCGAAGATGGAGAGAGTGGTCTGCACTTCAGCCGAAGGATTCACAGAGGCACCTGAAGTATACACAGCAGCAGCCGGAATCCTCAGAATGCAGATGCCTGCATTTGGATGCGTGGTTTTATATCATAAAAATTAAGAAGAAAGGGGCGCCGTTTGTGCGTCCCTTTTCACTGTCCGTTTGATTTACGAAAATAAAAAAAGTTCAGCAGATATCGCTGAACTTTTCAGTGGATGGAGAAGGATTCGAACCTTCGAAAGCGTTGCTAACAGATTTACAGTCTGCCCCCTTTGGCCACTCGGGAATCCATCCTTGAACCGAAGATTATTATATATGATGTGCGAGGAGAATGCAAGTTTTTTTTTGGTTTTGGGTGATATTTTTGAAAATAAAAAGGAAACCGGAAATTTTGGTTGTGATTTTTTGGGCAAAATAGTAGACGGGAATACAGAAATCTGGTAATATAAGCGTGTCTGGATATAGATGTAATTCCATATCGAAGATTGATTAGGGCGGCTGTGAACCAAGAAACAGCTACTACAGATTAGGAGGAATTTATCATGTTAGTAAATGCAACAGAAATGCTGAAAAAAGCAAAAGCTGGCCATTATGCAGTAGGACAGTTCAACATTAACAACCTTGAGTGGACAAAGGCTATTCTTTTAACAGCTCAGGAACTGAACTCTCCTGTAATCCTTGGTGTATCTGAGGGTGCTGGTAAATATATGACTGGTTATAAAACAGTTGTTGGTATGGTTAACGGTATGATGGAAGAACTGAACATCACTGTTCCTGTAGCTCTTCACCTTGACCACGGCAGCTACGAAGGATGCCTGAAATGTGTAGAAGCAGGATTCTCATCCATCATGTTCGACGGATCTCACTATCCGATCGAAGAGAACGTTGCAAAAACTAAAGAACTGGTTAAGATCGTTGCTGAGCACGGAATGTCTCTGGAAGCAGAGGTTGGTTCCATCGGCGGTGAAGAAGACGGTGTTGTAGGTATGGGCGAGTGTGCAGATCCTGAGGAATGCAAGATGATCGCTGACCTTGGCATTGACTTCCTTGCAGCTGGTATCGGTAACATCCACGGTAAATATCCGGCTAACTGGAAAGGCTTAAGCTTTGAAACTCTTGATGCTATCCAGAAGTTAACAGGTGATATGCCACTCGTTCTTCACGGCGGCACAGGTATCCCTGCAGACATGATCAAGAAAGCTATCGACCTTGGCGTATCCAAGATCAATGTAAATACAGAGTGCCAGCTTGCATTTGCTGATGCTACACGTAAATACATCGAAGAAGGCAAAGATCAGCAGGGTAAAGGATATGACCCACGTAAGCTTCTTGCTCCTGGTTTCGAGGCAATCAAAGCTACTGTTAAAGAAAAAATGGAATTATTCGGATCAGTAGACAAAGCCTGAGACATAAACGTATAAAAGAGAGAACAGACTCTGACAGGATTGACCTGACGGGGTCTGTTTTTTTATTCCTTTTTTATGATATAAAAAAATGTATATATAAGAAAATCAATATCTGAAAAATTTATCATGTTTCTTAATTTTTTATCATGGCGAAATCCTGATGAAAAATTTACAATATACTCAAGTTAAGAAACAGAAAACATTATAGGAAAAGGAGAGAAAAGGATTATGAAGATGAAGAAAGTAACAGCAATGGGAATGGCAGTACTTATGGCAGCAACTATGATCCCGGCAGTACCGGCAATGGCTGATGACGCTGGAAAGGTTTATTACTTAAACTTCAAACCAGAGCAGGATGAAGACTGGCAGAATCTGGCAAAAGAATACACAGAGGAAACTGGTACAGAGGTAACTGTTGTTACAGCAGCTTCCGGACAGTATGAGACAACACTTCAGTCAGAAATGGCAAAGAGTGATGCACCTACTTTATTCCAGGTAAACGGACCGGTTGGACTGAAAAACTGGAAAGATTACTGCTATGATCTGAAAGATTCCGATATTTACTCACAGCTGACATCTGATTCCTACAGCTTAAAGGATGGAGATGCAGTGGACGGAATTGCATATGTAATCGAATCCTATGGTCTGATCGTAAATAAGACCTTACTTGAAAAAGCAGGATATACTCTGGACGATATTAAATCCTTTGATGATTTAAAGAAAGTTGCTGATGATATCCAGAGCAAAAAAGATGATCTGGGAATTAAGGGAGCATTTACTTCCGCAGGTATGGACGGATCCTCTGACTGGAGATTTAAAACACATCTTGCAAACCTTCCAATCTACTATGAGTATAAAGAAGACGGAATCGATGATACAGATGCAATCAAAGGTACATACCTTGATAACTACAAGAATGTATTTGATCTTTACATTACAGATTCTACCTGTGACGGTTCTGAGCTTTCTGCAAAAACAGCAGATGACTCCAGAAATGAATTTGTAAATGGTGAAGCAGTATTCTATCAGAATGGTTCCTGGGAATATAGTGAACTTTCTAAAACATTCAAAGATGACGAGCTGGCTATGATCCCGATCTACTTTGGTGTAGACGATGCAAACGAAGGTCTTGCAACCGGTACAGAAAATTACTGGTGTGTAAACAAGAATGCTTCTGAAGCTGATGTAAAAGCAACACTTGATTTCATGAATTGGTGTGTAACCTCTGAAGCAGGAACAAAATCTATGGCTGAAGATATGGGATTCACAATTCCTTTCAAAACAGCAGAGGCACCAAGCAATGTATTTGTAAAACAGGATGCAGAGTACACAGAAGCTGGTCTGACACCTGTATCATGGAACTTTACAACAATGCCATCTGAAGAGTGGAAAAATACTCTTGGATCTGCTCTTACAGCATATGCAGCAGGATCTGGCTCCTGGGATGATGTTAAGAGCGCGTTTGTTGACAACTGGGCAACAGAGAAGGCACTTTCCGAATAATGAATAAAAAAAAGGGAGGCAGAGATTCCTGTCTCCCTTTTATAGATTCTAAGCAGAGAATGGGAAGAAGAGGAGAGATTTACCATGGTAGGAAAAACAATCAAAAAGTGGTGGCCGATTTTCGTTGTGCCTACACTGGCTGCATTTATAATCGGATTTTTATGGCCGTTTATCTGGGGAATTTACCTTTCATTTTGTAAATTTACCACAGTGCAGGATGTTACTTTCGTAGGATTTTCAAACTATCAGAAAATATTGCTTGACAATACTTTCAGCCATGCGTTCTGGCTGACTGTGGCATTTGCCTTTATATCCAGTATTCTGATCAATGTTCTGGCATTTGCCATTGCACTGGCGCTGACAAAAGGATTCAAGGGAACCAATGCATTCAGAACAGTATTCTTTATGCCAAACCTGATTGGTGGTATTGTTCTTGGATACATCTGGCAGACCTTATTAAATGGTCTGTTATCCAAATGGGGACAACCGCTACTGGCTTTGTCTGCAAAGAACGGATTTATCGGTATGCTGATCCTTCTGTGCTGGCAGCAGATCGGATATATGATGATCATTTATGTGGCAGGTCTGAATAATGTTTCACCTGACCTTATCGAAGCGGCACAGATTGACGGAGCTACATCCAGACAGATCCTGTTCAAGATTAAATTACCGATGATCATGCCGTCTGTTACAATCTGTACTTTCCTTACACTGACAAATGGATTTAAAATGTTCGACCAGAACCTTTCTCTTACAGGTGGAGATCCTGCCAAGCAGTCTCAGCTACTTGCCTTGAATATTTATGATACGTTCTATGCACGAAGCGGACCACAGTGGAAGGGAATCGGTCAGGCAAAAGCAGTTGTATTCTTTATTCTGGTTGTAGCCATTGCTCTGATTCAGCTTAAAGCAACATCATCTAAGGAGGTGCAGCAGTAATGGAAAACAATAAAAAGAAAAGTATTATTCCTACAATTATATTAACCATACTGTCCCTTCTCTGGATTTATCCTATTATACTGATCCTTTTAAACTCTTTAAAAAAGGAATCAGCCATTACAACTACAGGAGTATTTGAACTTCCTCTGGGTGAAATATGGAATGGATTTACAAACTATGTAGCCAGCGTAACACAGATGGATTTCCTGAAATCTTTCTGGTACAGCCTTGTAATCTCAGTTATGTCAGTAGTACTGATCCTGCTGTGCTGCTCTATGTGTGCATGGTATATTGTCCGTGTAAATGGAGTGCTTTCCAAGATTTTATACTATCTGTTCATATTTAGTATGGTAGTTCCTTTCCAGATGGTTATGTTCACTCTGGCAAAGACAGCAGATACACTGAAACTGAACACTCCTTATAATATCTGTATTATTTATCTGGGATTTGGTGCAGGACTGGCAGTATTTATGTTCACCGGTTTTGTAAAGGGAATCCCGCTGGAAATTGAAGAGGCTGCCCTGATCGATGGATGTAATCCGTTACAGGTATTTTTCAAGATCCTGATCCCGATTCTGAAGCCTACCATTATCTCCACTGCAATCCTTCAGCTGATGTGGGTATGGAATGACTATCTTCTGCCGACCCTGGTACTGGATATTAAGAAATACCGTACCATTCCTATGGCAGTACAGTACTTCCGCGGAAGCTTCGGCCATGTACAGATGGGACCGATGATGGCAAGTATTATGATCGATATTATCCCGATCGTTATTGTTTACCTGGTATGCCAGAAATATATTATTGAAGGTGTTGTTGCAGGTGCAGTAAAAGGATGATAAAATAGTATCAGACGCAGGCTGATATGGATAATAAGTGACTGAAAATAAAGATAGTTCCATAATTGCAGGAACTATCTTTATTTGTATATATAAGGGGGTAGGAGGTTAGAAGCTATGTATCGTGTATTAGTGGTTGATGATGAAAAAATAGAGAGAGAGGGAATTAAATTTCTGCTTTCCAGGGAAGAGGGAGAATTTAAGATTTCTGAGGCTTCCAACGGGCGTCAGGCACTGGAAATCCTCAGAAATGAGGAGATAGATCTACTACTGACAGATATTAAAATGCCTCATATGGATGGACTGGAATTGGCAAAGAAGGCAAAAGAGGAAAAAGAGGAGCTGCAGATCGTAATCTTTAGTGGCTATAATGATTTTTCCTTTGCCCAGGAGGCAATCCGTTATGGGGTGAAAGAGTATGTTTTAAAACCGGTGGATCCTGATATTTTCAGTGAAACACTGGAAAAGGTCCGCAGTGAAATTGACAAAAATAAAAACCGCAAGATAAGAGATCAGAAGGAACAGGATTTTCTCCAGCAGTATTTTCTCCAGAATTATATTTACACAGGAAAAAAAGAAATTCTGGAAAAAGCCGGAGAAATGATCAACCTGGATACCTGGAATCAGTGGCACTGTGCCATTCTGGTGGAATCCTCCCAGAATTTTTTTGATACTGCAGATGAGAATCTGGCAGAGGATATGCGCAAGGAACTGCGGAGAATATTTTTCTATCTGAATCTGAATGCCAGACAGTCTCTGTTTTTGTTTAATGATGTATATTGCGATTATCTGTTGGTAGCCAATCAGCTGTATACTGTGATGAAGCACCAGTATTCGGGAAGCTTTCATCTGGCAGTAAGCAGGAAGTTTGAGGGCTGTGAAGCATTGCCTGAGATCATGACAGAGCTGGAACAGCAGATGGAGGAGCGATTTTATCATCCGGAGAATCATGTATTCTCCAATGAGGAGGAAGAGTACAGTCATGTGGACAAGGCTGCCCAGGATTCCCAGCTGATGCAGAGAATTTCTGAGGACATCAGCAGAAAGGACATTCAGCAGCTGAAAGTCCATTTTCAGTGCCTTACGGACAAATACAAAAGCAGTACCCAGTTTTCGGCTATGTATATTAAATTTGTATTTTCCAATGTGATCCAGGCATTGTTTGAGGAAACACAGTTCTCAGAGGAACGCCGCCTGGATAAGGAGATTGACAGACTGTACAACTGCAGTGATATTTCACAGATCCTTCAGGTTACTGAGGAGAATATCCGGGAGTATGAAAATTTTCTGGAACGTTCTATGAGTGAATCCAGAAATGAGGTGGCTGCAGTGAAAAATTACATCTATCAGCACTACGGAGAGGATCTGAGCCTGGAGATGCTGGCAGAAAAGGTATATTTGTCCTCAGGATATCTGAGTTTTATTTTCAAAAAGGAAACAGGAATGAACCTGAACCGTTTTATCCGGGTATTCCGTATGGAGAAGGCAAAGGAGCTTCTGTGCAGCACAAATATGAAGGTGGCACAGGTAAGTGAAAAAGTAGGATTCTCCAATGTATCCTATTTTTGTCGAAGCTTCCGGGAATATTACGGAAGCAGCCCTGAGTCCTACAGGAAAGGAACAGGTGACGATGAAGAGAATCCGAAAGAAATTTAGAGATATGAAATACCGTCATAAGCTTACAATCCTGCTGGTGACATCCAGTCTGGTGCCTATGACGATGCTTGCTCTGTACAGTCATAATAGTATGAGCAGGTTGGTGCGCCATAATGAAGTGGAGGATACCTCATCCATCCTGGAACAGACCAGGGAAAGTATTGACAGCCAGATCGAAGTATATACAGGACTGATCAATTATCTTACCTATTCTCCGGATATTGAAGAAGTGATCAATGAGAAAAACATGGATAATTATGTGGCATATGCCAAATATACCCAGATTGTGGATCCTCTTCTCACAGTGCCTAAATCCTATCATGATGCTATCAATCAGATACAGATTTTTGCAGACAGTATTAAAGTGAGACATGAATATACTCTTGTACCTATGGATGAGATAGGACAGGAATGGTGGAGCAGCCAGCTGAATGATGAAGTGCAGGTACAGTGGCTGGTAAATACGGAAAAACCGGAGATTGCGGCAGTGAGAAATATTTACGACGGAAGAAACCGCACGGCGGTTCTGTGTATTACTCTGGATTACAATAAAATATTCAAACCGTTGAAAAATATTATCTCAGACGAATCTGGAACTATGGTGTTGGATCAGAGCCAGAATATTGTGTACCGTGATGAGAACATTCAGGATAATGACCTGGCAGATTTAAGGGAATCGGATAAAATTTTAGAGCAGATCAGCAAAGAATATGTAGCAGTAAATAGTACCAGTCAGAATACGGGCTGGAAGTTTTATCTGTATAAAACTAAAAAATCTGTAGAAAAATCAGTTTATCAGATGTTGCTTGCTGAGATTCCGCTGATCGCAGGTTGTGTACTGATCATTTTTATTCTGGGTATGGCTTTCTCCAGATTATTTACCCGCAAGATCGAAATGCTTACGGAAAATATGGATCAGGTAAATCATGGAAGCAGAGAGGTTACGGTTACCAGCGATGCAGAGGATGAGGTGGGGGTTCTGATCAGAAGCTTCCGCAGGATGATGGGGGAGATTGACCGTCTGATCAGTGAAGTTTACGAAAACAAAATAGCTCTTAAGGAATTTGAGCTGAAAGCGCTTACTGCACAGATCAATCCCCATTTTCTGTATAATTCTCTTTCCATTATTAACTGGATGGCTATTAAGAGCGGTCAGAAAGAAATCAGTAAGGTGACTCTGGATTTATCTACTTTTTATCGTACAGCTCTAAGCAAGGGAGAGGATATGGTAACTGTGGAGAATTGTATCCGTAATATTGAAGCTTATCTGTCTATTCAGTTGGTGATGCATGACAATGATTTTACAGTAGAGTGGAAGATTGATCCGCAGGTAAAAGCAGAAAAAGTCCCTAAACTGATCCTGCAGCCAGTGGTAGAAAATGCATTAGAGCATGGACTGGATGTAAAAGAAGAAGGAGATAAAATCCTGCAGCTGTCCTTTCTGGATGCCGGGGATGCAGTACTTCTCCGGGTAGAAGATAATGGAATGGGAATGGAACAGTCAGTGGCAGAATCGTTGGTTACTTACCAGGCAGAAGGCTATGGACTGAAAAATGTGAATGATCGAATCTGTCTGCTCTACGGAGAGGAATATAAAATTCGTATCACCAGCAGTGTAGGTAAGGGAACAGTAGTAGAAATGCGGATTCCAAAGGGAGAAACATTATGATGATACAGAGTGTGACAAAGGCAGGAAAAAAGCTTTTTGTAATCCTGATTCTGGGAACGACTTTGCTTCAAAGCGGATGCAATAATTCAACAAAGGAGACTCAGCAGAAAGCAGAAAAAACGGATGGGGTTGAGGAACAGAAAAAAACTAAGTCCGGAGATTGGGAAGAAGCCCGGACAACTCCCTATGGAAAGTATCCTGAAACTGTGACCTATACTCTTGCCCAGATGAATGGTGCCAATAATTCCAATCTGCCCAAAGGGCAGACTTATGAAAATAATGAATATACCCGTTATCTGAAAAAGATGTTGAACATCCAGAATGAGAACACATACATGGAAAGTGAAGACAGATATGATGAATTTGTCAATGTGATTGTGAAAGATCGGATGCTCCCTGATGTCATGGTGATCTCGGACAAGAAAATGCTGGATGAAATGGTGGAAAACGATCTGATAGAAGATTTGACAGAGGTGTATGAATTCTGTACTACAGACAGAATCAAAGCTATGTATTCCAGTTATGGAACCGAGCTTTTGGATTCTGTGAAATATGACGGGAAGCTGATGGCAATGCCTGAGACTGTTATTGATCATGGTCCCTGCCTGCTCTGGCTTCGTAAGGACTGGATGGATAAGCTGGGATTAGAAGAACCGCAGACTCTGGAAGAAGCTTTTGATGTTATTGAAGCTTTTCAGAAAAACAGGATGGGAGCAGCACCTGGAGAAGAACCTATTGGATTGGTATGTGATACTTCACTGGTAGGAACTACAAGTAGTAGTTATTCTGTTGATCCTGTTTTTCAGAAATTCGGAGCTAATCCCCAGAGATGGCAAAAGGGTGAGAATGGAGAAGTGGTATATGGTTCTCTTACAGAAGAGACGAAGAATGCACTGGAATATTTGAACCAGCTTTATGAAAGGGGAATTCTGGATGAGAATTTTGCACTGCGGGCCCAGAATAATCTAAGGGATCTGGTAGTCAGCGGAAAATGTGGGGCATTTTTTGGATTGTGGTGGACGCCTAATAACCCCCTTATGGATGAGTATGAAGAAGATCCGGACTCTGACTGGGAGCCATATTATTTTCCGGCAGAAATACAGAAAACGGCAGAAACCTATTCTACATTCAGAGACAACAAATATGTAGTGGTGCGAAAAGGTTATGAGCATCCTGAAATTGTAATGAAGATTTTGAGTGTACTTTTTGATTATACCAGGTATGAAGCGAAGGATGCAGATGAAATGAACAGCTATTTTGCCCTGAATGTGGATCCTACAGCAAGGCCGTTGGTGATCAATGTGGATTACAATGAAGCCACTTATCGTGTGACAGAGCATATTCAGAAGGTAATTGCAGGAGATATGGAAGAAGAGAAGCTCAGTGCCATTGAGAAATCTTACTATCAGGCCTGCAGAAATTATATGGAGGGGCAGAATGTGACAGTGGAGGACTGGGCAGCTTACAAGTCCCGTATTTCTGCAGTAGGTCTTCTGGTGAAATCGGATTACAGGACTCCTGAGAAAATCTATCTGCAAACTTCAAATCTGGAAATTCCTCAGACTCTTGGTACTCTGGAGAAGAATACTTTTATCCAGATTATCATGGGGAAGCGTCCTATATCCTATTTTGATGAATTCGTAAGCAAATGGTATGAACAGGGAGGGGATCAACTGGTAAAAGCAATCCGGGAGGATTCCAGGTAATGCGAATATTTGGGTATAAATAAAATTTACAAAATTATATATTTTTCTGGTATAATTTTTCAGGCAGACTGTAAAACATTTTTTACAGCCTGCCTGAAACTTATTAGGCTTAAAAAGAGTACAAAAGAACAGGGGCGGGAAATGGATAATAAAGAAAAAAACAGAAAGAAAAAGATAAAAGTTATTCTGGGGATCTGTATTGCATTATTTTTACTCCTGGGAGGAGGAGTGTTGGTTTATATACATAAAGTGGATACGGACACACTGGGGAGAAAAATTACCATATATGGTCTGGACATATCAGGTCAGAATGTGGAGAAGGCCGGACAGACCATCCGGAAAGCATTTCAGGATAAAAAGGTTGTTTTCCGGGAGGATGGCAGTCAGGTATATCAGACAACTGTAGGGGAACTGGGATATTCTCTGGATGAGGGAACACTTCAGTCTGCACTTATAGCCTTGAAACAGCAGCGTGACCAGACAAGGACGTTTCTGGCCTCCTGGAAAAATTACGAAATAGAATATCAGGTAAACAAAGATGAGACAACAGAACAGGCTGCACTGACAGAAGATCATTTTGGAGAGAAAGAAAGAACGGAAGCCCAAAATGCTGAGATCAGATACAGCAAGAAGAAAAAGAAATTTGTTATAGTAAACCAGGTGGCAGGGACACAGATTGATGAAGAACGTCTTCGAAATTACGTGGACAAGACGCTGGAAGCAGAGTTTCAGGATAAGCTGCTCACCGGTGAAGTCAAGATAGATCTGAACCAGCAGGCATATAAGCAGCCTTCTGTAAAGGCTTCAAAAGAATTGAAAAAGGAATTGAAAAGCCTAAACGGACAATTGAAAAAATACCGCAAGGCTACCATAACCTATACCTTTGGAAATACGACAGAGACCCTGGATTCCAAAACTGTAAATTCCTGGATCAGTATTCAGGGAACAAAGATCATAATTGATCAGGAGCAAGCAGGTACCTTTATTTCACAGCTTGCCAATAAATACAATACCATTTATGTTCCCAGAACCTTTCATACCTCTATGGGTACGGATGTGACTGTGGAGGATAATGAATATGGTTACAGGATTGATCAGAGCGGAGAGCTAAGCCAGCTGCTTTCTGATCTGAAAAGCGGCAAAGATGTGGTCCGTGAACCGGTATACAGCAGCAAGGGGATGCAGAGAAACGGAACGGATGATCTGGCAGGCAGTTATATAGAGGTAAGCCTGGATGCACAGCACCTTTGGCTTTACAGGGATGGAGGCTTGGTGACGGAAACAGACATTGTCAGCGGGGCGCCTACAGAGGAAAGACATACCTATACGGGAGCCTGGCCCATTGCCTATAAAGCAAGTCCTTTTACGCTCACCAGCGATGCATACGGATATGATACCAAGGTGAAATATTGGATGCCCTTTGTTTACGGGCAGGGGCTGCATGATGCGCCCTGGCAATCGGCTTTTGGAGGAAACCGTTATAAGACAGGAAACGGAAGTCATGGATGTATCAATCTGCCGGAAGAAGAGGCTGCAATTATTTATGAAAATATTGACG
>NZ_AP028156.1:777500-1007500 GCF_033096465.1 Blautia luti
CTGCACGAGATAAGTTGGGCGGTCAAAAGGGAAAGAGCCCAGACCTTCAGTTAAGGTCCCAAAGTGTGCGTTAAGTGGAAAAGGATGTGGGATTTCGAAGACAACCAGGATGTTGGCTCAGAAGCAGCCATCCATTCAAAGAGTGCGTAATAGCTCACTGGTCGAGAGGTCCTGCGCCGAAAATGTCCGGGGCTGAAACGCGCCACCGAAACTAAGGAACCGAAAGGTTGGTAGAGGAGCATTGCATGCGGGAAGAAGCAGTACCGAAAGGAGCTGTGGACTGCATGGAAGAGAGAATGCCGGAATGAGTAGCGAGATAGAGGTGGGAATCCTCTAGGCCGAATATCCAAGGTTTCCAGAGTAAAGCTGATCTGCTCTGGGTAAGTCGGGGCCTAAGGCGAGGACGAGAGTCGTAGCCGATGGACAACAGGTGGAGATTCCTGTACTGCGGTATGACAGAACTGTGGGGACACGTAAGGAAAGCGGAAGCCGGGAATGGAAAGCCCGGTGCAAGCGGGGTACCAGCCACTCTGGCAAATCCGGGTGGCAATGGGAAGCCGTGATGCGGAGCGAAATAAAGTAGCGAAGTCCGTGAGCCATGCGTCAAGAAAAGCCGCTATTGTTTATACCGTACCCGTACCGTAAACCGACACAGGTGGATGAGGAGAGAATCCTAAGGCCGGCGGAAGAAGCATTGTCAAGGAACTCGGCAAAATGGCCCCGTAACTTAGGGATAAGGGGTGCCTCAGAAATGAGGCCGCAGAGAATAGGCTCAAGCAACTGTTTAGCAAAAACACAGGTCTATGCGAAACCGAAAGGTGAGGTATATGGGCTGACGCCTGCCCGGTGCTGGAAGGTTAAGAGGAGAGGTTAGCGCAAGCGAAGCTTTGAATTTAAGCCCCAGTAAACGGCGGCCGTAACTATAACGGTCCTAAGGTAGCGAAATTCCTTGTCGGGTAAGTTCCGACCCGCACGAAAGGCGTAATGATTTGAGCGCTGTCTCGACAATGCATCCGGTGAAATTGAAGTACCAGTGAAGATGCTGGTTACCTGCGCCAGGACGGAAAGACCCCATGGAGCTTTACTCCAGTTTGGTACTGGGACTCGGTATTGCATGTACAGGATAGGTGGGAGGCTAGGAGATAGTAACGCCAGTTATTATGGAGCCGCTGTTGGGATACCACCCTTGCAGTATTGGGTTTCTAACCAGCCGCCGTGACCCGGCGGTGGGACAATGCCAGACGGGGAGTTTGACTGGGGCGGTCGCCTCCGAAAGGGTATCGGAGGCGCCCAAAGGTTCCCTCAGAATGGACGGAAACCATTCGAAGAGTGCAAAGGCAGAAGGGAGCTTGACTGCGACACCGACGGGTGGAGCAGGTACGAAAGTAGGGCTTAGTGATCCGGTGGTATTAAGTGGGAATGCCATCGCTCAACGGATAAAAGCTACCCTGGGGATAACAGGCTTATCACTCCCAAGAGTTCACATCGACGGAGTGGTTTGGCACCTCGATGTCGGCTCATCGCATCCTGGGGCTGTAGTAGGTCCCAAGGGTTGGGCTGTTCGCCCATTAAAGCGGTACGCGAGCTGGGTTCAGAACGTCGTGAGACAGTTCGGTCCCTATCCGGCGTGGGCGTAGGATATCTGAGAGGAGCTGTCCTTAGTACGAGAGGACCGGGATGGACGGGCCGCTGGTGCATCGGTTAGACTGCCAAGTCTACGGCCGAGTAGCCAAGCCCGGAAGGGATAAACGCTGAAGGCATCTAAGCGTGAAGCCCCCCTTAAGATGAGATATCCCATTCGAAAGAAGTAAACCCCCTTGAAGACGACGAGGTAGATAGGGCAGAGGTGGAAGTGCAGTAATGCATGGAGCTGACTGTTACTAATCGGGTGAGGGCTTGACCAAGAATCGCAGGAAGTAATGAATCTCAAGGAAATGTCAACATGTATGTAGTTTTGAAGGTACAGAAAAAGCCAGCTAGATGATAGCTGGTTTTTTTGTACGTAAAAATAAATATAATAAAATTATATAAGATAGTTTGTATGCTTTCATGAATTAATCCTCCTGACCAAATTATTTGAAAAAGTTTCGGAAAGTCTTTTTCTTTTCTTCAGAAATATGGGAGATAGACATAGAAGATCAGGAATGTTATAATTTTTTTACAAAGAAATCCTGAAGTAGAAAATGTAAGTATAATTTGGAAATAATATACAGAGAAAACGGAGGGATAGAAAATGCTGATATGTATCAGATCAAAACGACAGAGAAATGCAGCGGAGTATGCTTTAAGAACTATTCAGTCATCATGCATAAAGCCTTATATTAAGACAATATATCTGTATGGCAGTTGTGCACGGGGAGAAGAGAAATATAGCAGTGATGTTGATTTGTTTCTGGAACTGTCAGAGTCATTCCGCTCCCGGCCGGAACTTAAAAAATATCTTTATCTTCTAAAATCAGAAGTATCCTCTGAGGAATTGGATGATGCAGAAACGGATCTGAAAATTGTAGTTGACGATGACTGGAAAAGGAACAAAATGCTGTATTATACAAATGTGCGAAAGGAAGGAATTCAGATATGGCCTTAAACAGTTATTTTGATTTTGCAGAAAATGATTTTCAATATTTTAAAGCTTCTTATGATGCGGGGATAGTTTAGTCTGAACAGATTGATGAAATTTCTAAAAGGAAATATGGGAGCAGAGTTTTCAAAAAATACGCAGACACATATGAGAATGATAGATGGTTTTTATTTTTCAACCAGATACCCTGGTGATGATAGCATAGAGATAGATGGTGATGATGTGGAAACCTGTAATGATGCAATAGAATTATGCAGAAAAGAAGTTTTAGAGTTAGAACGAAAATTAAAAAAGAGTGAGGTATAAACAGAAATCACACAAAAATAAAAATATCCTGAACAAGTTGCAGAGCCAGATAGCCTTGTAACTATCAGGATATTTTTGTTTGGTGCTGTCAGCTCTAAAAAATGTTTGAAAATGGAAATATATATACAGAATACTGTCGCTGGAACGACCCGCTGCAGGTGGAGAATCCTGTAAACAGAATTCTTTCTTGTGAGCAGACAAAGAAGCGGATTGTGAATATTCGCTTGACCTCAGCATTGTATGTTAAGTATAATATATCACTGAGATTACGTAAAAATATTTCTTGCATTTTGTAAATAGTTATGATATGATGCTGCTCAAAGAAAAGGGAGTAGCGGCCATCGATATGAAGAACTGGACTTGTTTTTCCTATAAATGGTACATAAATGCGTCAGAACGGCAGATTAAGAATGCCCGCATTATGATATAATCGGCAAGACTTTTGTTTTAGACATTAAGAGAAGAGCTCATGTTATGTCTGAAATGAAAGTCTTTTTCTTTTCTTCAGAAATTTTAGAAGCAAAATATTTACTTATGTCAAATGGTGAAACGGAGGAGAAAAGTGAACGAAAAAGTAAATCCATTTAAAAAATTACAGAAACCGGGAAAACATGTGAAACGTATTGTAATAGGAGTAGCAGGGGTGGTGATTATTGCAGGGCTTGCAGGAGATGCTACCTATCAGATCCAGGAGCAAGAACAGGCAGTACTGACAACTTTCGGAGTGCCGAAGGCAGTGGCAGAAACAGGACTGCATTTTAAGATTCCTTTTATACAGAAAGTACAGAAAGTAAATACAACGATCCAGGGATTTCCTATTGGATATAGTATGGGAGATAATTCGGTGGTTGAGAATGAAGGCATTATGATTACCTCGGATTATAACTTTATTGATGTAGATTTCTTTATTGAGTACAGAATTTTAGAACCGGTAAAATATCTTTATAATTCAGAGAAACCGGAAGATATTCTGAAAAATATTTCTCAAAGCTGTATCCGTACAGTAATCGCAAGTTATGATGTGGATGAAGTACTTACCACCGGAAAAGGTGAAATCCAGAGCAAGATCAAAGAAATGATACTGAAGCAGATGGAGGAACAGGATCTGGGAATCCAGCTTGTGAATATCACAATCCAGGATTCAGAACCACCCACACAGGAAGTTATGAAAGCATTTAAAGCAGTAGAAACTGCCAAGCAGGGAAAAGAAACTGCTCTGAATAATGCAAACAAATACAGAAATGAAAAGCTTCCGGAAGCTGAGGCAGAAGCAGACCAGATCATTCAGGATGCTGAGGCACAGAAACAGGTAAGGATTAATGAAGCGGAAGCTGAGGTTGCACGTTTTAATGCCATGTATGAGGAGTATGTAAAAAATCCGGAGATCACAAAGAAGCGCATGTTTTACGAGACAATGGAAGATGTGCTGCCGGGAATGAAGATTGTGATTGATAATGGAGATGGAGTTCAGAAGGTTCTGCCGTTAGATTCTTTTACAGGGGATAGTTCAGAGAATTCAACAGAGACACTGAACACAGAGCCGCAGAGTTATCAGGATACACAAGATTTAAATGATTCTGAGAATGAATAAAGAAATGACAGAAAATATTTCATATAAAAAGTGTTTTGGTAAATGAAATACGAAGGATAGAGATATAATTTGGAAAGGACTAATTTATGAAAGGTAAGAGAGTTGGAATATTAATTGGTGTGGCTGCAGTGGTTGTAGCTGTCGGAGCGTCGGTAACGGTAACTCAGCAAAATGAATACAAGCTGATCCGTCAGTTTGGTAAGGTTGACAGGGTGATCAGTTCATCGGGAATCAGCTTTAAGATTCCGTTTATAGAGAGTACACAGTCATTGCCAAAGGAAACATTGCTGTATGATCTTGCAGCATCTGATGTAATTACAAAAGATAAGAAAACGATGATCAGTGACAGTTATGTTCTCTGGAAAATCAGCGATCCGCTTAAATTTGCACAGACATTAAACTCTTCTGTGGAAAGCGGCGAGAGCCGAATTAATACCGCTGTGTATAATGCCACTAAAAATGCAATCAGCAGTATGTCACAGGATCAGGTGATCACAAGTCGTGACGGAGAACTGTCTGATATGGTCATGGAGGCAATAGGAACAAACATGGATCAGTATGGAATCGAACTTCTCAAATTCGAAACCAAGCAGCTGGACCTGCCAGATGATAATAAGGAAGCTGTGTATGAACGAATGATTTCTGAACGGGATAATATTGCAGCGACTTACAAGGCAGAGGGAAACTCTGAAGCAAAGGTGATCCGAAATAAAACAGACAAAGAAGTAGCAATCCAGATTTCTGATGCAAAAAAACAGGCAGAGATCCTGGAGGCGGAGGGTGAGCAGGAATATATGAAAATCCTTGCGCAGGCTTATGGAGAAGAGGACAGAAGTGAGTTTTATTCATTTGTGAGAAGCCTGGATGCGCTGAAGACATCTATGAAAGGTGAGGACAAAACAGTGATACTGTCTGCAGATTCACCGATCGCTCAGATCTTTGAAGGGAAATAAAAGAAGAAGGCTTCGAATTTATAAAAATCTTACAAATTCGAATAAAAAACAGAAACATAGAATTGGCTTGACAGTAACGCAGAATTGTTCATATAATACAAATTAGCCAAAACTAATCTGCTGATATAAGGTACTTGGAGAGAAAATTATTATAGAATAATTCAGGTGGGATCAAAATGAGAAAACTGATGCAAACTGATTTTGAAGAAATAAAGGAAACGAATATTCAGCTTCCATCTTCACGACGTGAGATTGCGGAAGACATGTTAGAGCAGATTTGTCTGATCGCGAATGCAGGAGCAGAGATTACGGTTGAGGAGTTATGCGGCCGTATGAATATGAGCAGAAGAGAAGTTAATTTTTGTCTGAAACAATTAAAAAATCATGGATATGTTGTCGAGGAGAAAGAGACGTATACAGGATTACAGGGGAAAGAAGCTGAATCAGGGATTTTTCTCACAGAGCTTGGGAAGATTACAGGTGAGGAATTTCAATATCGTCATGAAATTCTGAGGCAGTTTCTGCAGTTTGTGGGTGTTTCAGAGGAGAAGGCAGAAGAGGATGCCTGTCGTATGGAGCATGTGATCAGTGAGGAGACGGTTCAGCAGATTTGCAATTTTGTGGATTATGGAGATACTTTTGAGAGGATTTTGAAGCAGCCGGATCTGCGTAGCTGGTACCGGCCGGGGAGTTATCAGTTTCTTATGGGAATCTACCAGATAGAGAAGACGTATCCGAGAAGATTTGCCAGGGAATTTAAACGTTTTTCTGAGAATATCCGGCTGCATGTTACAGAAGATGAGAGCAGTTTTGAACTGATCAAAAGGGAAGGTGAGGCTTCATCTCAGAATTTATGGTACAAAGATCCGGAACAGGGATGGATACAGGCGGAAGAGAGAATGGAAAATCCCCGGATACCATCTGTTGCATTTAAGTTTCTAACCCGATGTCAGGATCCGATCATAGAGGGAGTCGCACTGATTGCGTTTACGAGAAAAGGTGAGAAGCCTGTTGACTGGAACAGCCGGGAACTTGATGTACATATCTGGAAGTCGGAGGGATAAGGGGCATGAATAAACAGGATAGTGTGGATCTTCTGCATCCCTCAATGCTTCAGATCCAGTATCTTATAGAACTGGAAAAGGTGGGGAAAAAGCGTGGAAGTGTTACAATGATCGCAGACATCTGTGGGGTGAGTCATGGACCGGTCAGTCGTTTCTTTAAAGAGTGCATGGAGAGAGGATATCTGACGGAGAAATATGAGTTTACTGCCGAGGGAACGCATGCCTTACTGATTTACAAGAAACTTCTGCGGGATGTGAAACTGTATCTGAAGGCAATGAATATTCAGGAAAAAGAGATTCCTGAGAAGATGCGGCAGTTGATTGAGAATGTAGATTATGATCTGCTCAGGAATATGATAAGGAATGGGAGGCAGACTGCCGAGCATATAAAGAAACAGGATAAGAGTCAGGAATATGCCAGAGATAGTCAGCACAGCAGGGAGCCGAATACATATTTTATTGAGAAAATATTGGAGAAAGGAAAGTTTCAGGTTGGGATTGCGGTTCATCAGATGAGCAGAAACAGTGAAACCAGGATTTCCATGGCTCATCAGGGATTTGAGCATCTTGCACTTATTCGAAATAATACACGCGGAAGCTGGCTGGAGCTGACAATCCGGGAGGTTAACGGACGATCCAGGATTGATGGAACCAGGATGTGGGGACATATTTCTTCTTTGAAATATGAGAAGCAGGGACAGCTTTATGAAGCGGTTATAAAGGACGGACATCTGAAAATTCCGCTCAGTGCCTGTCATTTTTTCCGTGGGAGGATGGGAAATGTAAAGGGCACAGTTCACATTACTGTTGCCTGTAATATTGGAAACGCACATATGCCGGAGAGTACAGCAGTGCTGACATTCTGGATGTAGGATTAAAGGTCGAAATGAAGAAAGTTCGGCCTTTTTATTATGCACAATTATGACAAAAAGCTGATTTTACAGGTATTTCAGAAATTCATAAACCGTTCTCATAAGGAACGAAACTGCAAAAATTAGTTGACGCTAATCCAATAGTACTGATACAATGACCTGACGGTTAGCAATAGATAACCAGATAGAGAAAAGGATGGAGAAAATTATGAAACATACACTCAAAATCTTTTGGATGACACTGGGATTTTTGTGTCTTGGGCTTGGGACGGTGGGGATTGTACTGCCGATTCTGCCCACAGTTCCATTTTATATGGCAACGTTATTCTTTTTTGCCAATAGTTCAGAGAAGCTTCATTCATGGTTTCTTGAAACAAATTTATATAAGAAACATCTCGACAGTTTTGTGCAGAAAAGAGCTATGACCATGGGAACAAAACTCCGCATCATGGGAACGGTAACTGTAATCATGGGCATAGGATTTTTATGTATGAAAAATGTGCCGATTGGCAGAATCTGTCTGATCGTGGTCTGGATCTGCCATGTATTGTATTTTTTCTTGAGAGTAAAAACAGAAAAAGAAAAGGGGAACTTATGATAAAAACAAGACTGGTGGGATTATTATCCCATGCGAAAAAATATATTGTATATACGATCCTGTGGCAGTGGGCAGCACTTCTGTCGCAGGTGATGGCAGTTTTTTCAATCGCAGATTTACTGGAAAAGGTCGTATATCAGAATGTGACAACAGCAGTCATTGAACGAACAGTAATTGCGCTGATTCTGGTAGTGATCATTAGATTCATTTGTGAGAGAATGGGGGCAAGATCATCTTATCTGGCCTGTGTGGATGTGAAGCGTATCCTGCGTGAAAAGATTTATGAAAAGATGCTGAAGCTTGGAGCATCCTATAATGAACAGGTATCTTCTTCAGAGGTGGTTCAGGTATCAACGGAAGGTGTGGAGCAACTGGAAACTTATTTCGGAAAATATCTTCCGCAGTTATTTTATAGTCTGATCGCACCGGTGACACTGTTTGTCATTCTCAGCAGAGTGAGCCTGAAAGCCAGTATAATCCTTCTGATCTGCGTACCGCTGATCCCGGTTTCCATTGTGGCAGTACAGAAAATTGCGAAGAAGTTATTGGATAAATACTGGAGCATTTATACTGGCCTTGGAGATTCTTTTCTGGAAAATCTGCAGGGACTGACAACTCTGAAAATCTATCAGGCAGATCAGCAAAAGGCAGACGAGATGGACATGGAATCTCAGAACTTCCGCAGAATCACCATGAAAATTCTGACCATGCAGTTGAATTCTACCAGCGTGATGGACATTGTGGCATATGGCGGTGCAGCAATTGGTATGGCAGTGGCAGTATCTGAATTTCTGAAAGGAAATATCAGCATTTCCGGAACTTTATGTATAGTTCTTCTGGCAAGTGAATTCTTTCTGCCATTAAGACTTTTGGGATCTTTTTTCCATATTGCAATGAATGGTATGGCGGCAAGTGACAAGATTTTTAAAATATTAGATTTACCGGAACCACAGACAGGAGAGAAGATTTTGCCTGAAGGATCATTGGATATTTCTTTTAAGAATGTACATTTCGCATATGAAGAAGATAGAGAGATTTTAAAAGGAATCGATCTGTACCTTCCGGCGGGAAGTTTTGTGTCTCTGGTAGGAGAATCCGGATGCGGAAAGAGTACGATCGCAGGAATCATTTCTGCAAAGAACAGAGGATTTACCGGAGAGATTACTATTGGCGGTGTGCCGCTTTCCCAGGTAAAGGAAACGGATCTGATGAGACATGTGGTACTGGTCCGCCACAACAGTTATCTGTTTAAGGGAACAGTGGAAGAGAATCTTAGAATGGCAAAACCGGATGCAACAGAAGCGGAAATGGAGGAAGTTCTTGTTAAGGTAAATCTCCTGGGATTTCTGCAGACTCAGGACGGACTGCAGACAAAACTTCTGGAAAAAGCCGGCAACCTGTCCGGCGGACAATGCCAGAGGCTGGCGATTGCCAGAGCATTACTGAGAGACTCGGCAGTATATATTTTTGATGAGGCTGCTTCCAATATTGATGTGGAGAGTGAAGAACTGATTATGGATGTGATCCACCAGCTTGCCAGAACAAAAACAGTACTTCTGATTTCACATCGACTGGCAAATGTGGTAAATTCCGACCAGATTTATTTCCTGAAAGATGGAGAAATAAAGGAAAGTGGAAAACATGAAGAGCTGATGCAATTGAATGGTGAATACAGACATCTGTATGACAGCCAGATGGCATTGGAGAACTATGGAAGGGAGGAACCTTTGGATGTCTGATACGAATAAAAAAAGCGTACAGAAAAGTACAGTACAAAAGAAGATGGTGAATGAAAGCATAGCATCATATGAAGCGGTCACAATGAAAAAACGCAGAAGTGCTATCTCGATTATGGGAAGTCTGATCGGTCTGGTGAAACCATTGCTTCATATCATGCTGGCAGCGATCATCCTGGGAACAGCCGGATATCTCTGTGCTATTTTCCTGACTATTCTTGCAGGGCAGGTAATTGTACATGGAGTTATTGCAAGAGGTGCAGGAAGTATAAAAACGATCATAACTGTAATGATCATCATAGCAGTTCTACGCGGAATACTGCATTATGCGGAACAATACTGCAATCATTTTATTGCATTTAAACTTCTGGCAATCATCCGTCACAAAGTATTCGCAGCACTGCGAAAACTCTGTCCGGCGAAGCTGGAAGGCCGGGACAAGGGAAACCTAATTTCTATCATTACAACAGATATTGAACTTCTGGAAGTGTTTTATGCACACACAATATCGCCGATTGCCATTGCAGCTCTGACTTCTCTGGTTATGGTATTTTTTATCGGAAGATATCACTGGCTGGCAGGAATTCTTGCGCTGGCAGCTTATCTGGTCGTGGGAGTTGTGATCCCTATGTGGAACGGCAGACGTGGAAGTCAGATGGGAATGGAATTTCGTACAAACTTCGGGGAATTGAACAGCTTTGTATTAGATTCCCTTCGTGGTCTGGATGAAACAATCCAGTACGATCAGGGGGAGAAACGAAAAGAACAAATGTCTGAGCGCTCCAGAAGCCTGGCGGGAATGCAGGAGAAATTAAGCAAAATGGAAGGCACTCAGAGATCATTTACAAATCTGGTGATTCTGCTGGCATCCTTTGGAATGCTGGCACTGACTGTATGGCTTTACGGAAAAGAAGAGATCGGATTCGAGGGAATCCTGACCTGTACCATTGCAATGATGGGTTCTTTCGGACCGGTGGTGGCACTGTCCAGTCTGTCCAACAATCTGAATCAGACGCTGGCAAGCGGAGAGAGGGTTCTGTCTTTATTGGAAGAAACACCCATGGTGGAAGAAATCTCCGGGAATGTGGATATAAGAACTGATTCTGATAATGAAATTTCAAATACATCTATTGTCTCAGAAAATACAGATAATGATATAAGAAATCAAAATAATAGTCCGGAAAAAGAAAAATATATTTTGAGAGGTATTTTAACAGGCAGAGCAAAGAACAGCGTAAATGTATTCTCAGGTGCAGAAGCACAGCATGTTACCTTTGCTTACGAAAATGAAACAATCCTGGATGATTATTCCCTGAAATTGGAGCCAGGCAAGATCACCGGTATCCACGGAGCCAGCGGTTCTGGCAAGTCTACACTCCTGAAACTGCTCATGCGTTTCTGGGATGTAAATCAGGGAAGTGTATCCGTAGATGGCGAAGATATAAGAAAAATCCAAACCAGACATCTGCGAGATATGGAAAGCTACGTAACACAGGAAACTCATCTGTTCCATGATTCCATTGCTAATAACATCGCAGTAGGTAGTCCGGGGGCTTCCAGAGAAGCAATCATCGAAGCAGCAAAGAAAGCTTCTATTCACGACTTTATAATGAAACTTCCGAAAGGCTACGACACAGAAGTCGGCGAATTGGGGGATACCTTATCCGGCGGGGAAAAACAGCGAATCGGAATCGCCAGGGCATTCTTACATGACAGTCCGTTGATCCTTATGGACGAACCAACATCCAATCTGGATTCCCTAAATGAAGGAATCATCCTGAAATCTCTGCGGGAAGCGTCAGAGAAAAAGACTGTAATACTTGTATCACATAGAAAATCTACTATGAATATCGTTGATACTGTATTTGAAATGAAAGATGGCAGGATTTCGTAATCCTAATATCAGAACTTATAGCAATCTTCTTAAATTCATTATTTATGAGGACTGCTTATAGAAGAGAGGCTGTTACACTAATTGCTTATGTAGTGTGACAGCTTTGTGTATTATGTCCTAAAAATTTGTTGCTGAAACGTAAGGAATAAATTTTCAAGAGCAGTGTTGATGTGTCGAAAACTATTGATTGACGGAACTGTATGTATTTGTTACACTGAATTTACATATTCGAGTTCCAGACCAGTCGGTCATCTTTTTCCCTTTATGAAAGCATGTACGAAAGATAAGGAGTATCCTATTTATGATATTTGTGCAAATTGGGTATTCAAACATTGTTGCCGTATGTTAGAATAGAAGTGAGGTATCTAATGAATAATACGATATTTGATGATGTATTTCGTACAATGATTGAGAAAATGCCATATCTGGCAGTACCTTTGATTAATGAAGTGTTCCATACTTCTTATTCGGAGAATGTACCGATTGTGCAGCTGCGCAATGAACATCAGCAGGAAAACGGAGAGATTATCACGGATTCCTGTTTAAAGATTGCTGGTAAATTGTATCATATTGAATGTCAAAGTGTAGACGATACAACTATGGCAATTCGTATGATAGAATATGATTTCTCCATAGCAATTGAAAATGCACAGAAACAGGGACGCAAATACAGGATGGATTTTCCAAAGTCCTGCGTATTATATTTGAGAAGCGGAAAGAATACGCCGGATTTTTTGGAGATAGAGATGGTACTTTCGGATGAGAACATAGTACATTATTGGGTTCCGACAATGAAATTGGAGACATATACGAGAAACAGTATTTTTGAAAAAAATTTACTGATGCTTCTGCCGTTTTATATTATGCGATATGAAAAGGATATTCATGAAATGAGTGAGAATCCGGAAATGTTCCAAAGTTTGCTGAATGACTATGAGGAAATCCGGATAAATCTGGAAAGAGAACTTTCAGGAGCAGATAAGACGGCTTTATACATGAATTTAAATAAACTGATCATAAAAATAGCGGACTATATATGCAGGAATGAAAAAACAGTCCGGAAAGGAATAGGTGAGATTATGGGTGGAAAAGTTCTTGAACTGGAATCTGAAAGGCTCGAACGGCTTCAAAAAGAGGCGGAAGCAGAGGCAAAAGCAATTGGAGAAGCAAGGGGTAGGGCAATTGGAGAAGCAAAGGGCATAGCGATTGGAGAAGCAATCGGCGAAGAACGATTAAGCACTTTGCTTAATCGTCTGATTATGGATGGAAGAAGTGCAGAAATACAGTCTGTTGTGACAAATGCAGAGACTCGAAAACGGTTATATAAGGAATATGGAATTTTACCAGAATAGGTATTAAATAAAACGACAGTATTACTTTTTATATATGAGTTAAGGGGTGAAATTTTAGAGATAAAATGAAACTTGACGAACGATATGAATGTGGATATAATAGGTTCAGAAATAAAAAAATTGGATTTTTTAACCGGATTTGACCGGCCCTGATATCGCTAAGGAGGAACATTTTATCATGAAAATCGGAAATGATATTTATTATGTAGGTGTAAATGATCATCAGGTAGATCTGTTTGAAGGTCAGTATGTAGTGCCAAACGGTATGTCCTATAACTCATATGTGATCATGGATGAAAAGATTGCAGTTATGGATACCGTAGATGCTAATTTCAAAGATGAATGGCTTGAAAATGTAGCCAGAGTCCTGGACGGTGCGAAACCGGATTATCTGGTAGTACAGCATATGGAACCGGATCATGCCGCAAATATCGAGAACTTCATGAAAGCATATCCTGACACAACCGTAGTTGCAAATACCAAGACCTTCACTATGATGGGAAATTTCTTCAGAAACCTGAATCTGGACGGAAAGAAGCTGGTAGTTGCAAACGGTGACAGCCTGACACTTGGAAAACATGTGTTGACTTTCGTATTTGCACCAATGGTTCACTGGCCGGAGGTTATGGTTACATATGACAGTACTGATAAGGTTCTGTTCTCAGCAGACGGTTTCGGTAAATTCGGAGCACTTGACGTAGAAGAAGACTGGGACTGCGAAGCACGCCGTTACTATATCGGAATCGTTGGAAAATACGGTGCACAGGTTCAGAAGCTTCTGAAAGCTGCCGCAACTCTGGATATCCAGACAATCTGTCCACTCCATGGACCAATCCTCACAGAGAACCTTGGACATTACATTGAGAAATATGATATCTGGTCCTCCTACAAAGTAGAGAGCGAAGGTGTTGTGATCGCCTATACATCTGTATATGGTAACACAAAGAAAGCAGTAGAACTTCTGGCACAGAAACTGGAAGAAAAAGGATGTCCGAAAGTAACTGTATTTGACCTTGCAAGAGATGACATGGCAAAAGCAGTGGAAAATGCTTTCCGTTACGGTAAACTGGTACTTGCCACAATTACATACAACGGAGATATTTTCCCATTTATGCGTACCTATATTGAGAATCTTACAGAACGCAGCTACCAGAACCGTACCATCGGTCTCATCGAAAACGGAAGCTGGGCACCTGCAGCAGCAAGAATCATGCAGGGAATGTTCGAAAAGAGTAAAAATATCACATGGCTTGAAAATAATGTAAAGATCACTTCTTCCTTAAGCGGAGCAAACGAAGCAGAGATTGAGGCTATGGCAGAGGAACTTTGCAAATAATTGATAATTGTAAACAGCAGGATCGAAAGATTCTGCTGTTTTTCAGAATAAGATAAACCCGGTTACTGAGAACGGAGTACACAAGTAACTAAATCCGTAAGAGAAAGGCAGAAACAAAACATGACAGTAGCGGAAGTTGTAAAGAAAATGGTAGAGTATTCCGAGGGAGATCTTCATGATATCAATCATTTCATGAAAGTATATGCATATGCAAAAACAATCGCGGAAGGCGAAAATCTGTCACCGGAGCAGCAGAAGCTGGTGGAGGTGACTGCGGTTGTCCACGACATTGCCTGCCCTCTCTGCAGAGTAAAATACGGAAATGCCAACGGTAAACATCAGGAGGAAGAAAGTGCGGCACTGATAAAGGAATTTTTCGCAGATTCAGATATGCCGAAAGAATTTGTAGATCGTGTTTCTTATATTGTAAGCCATCATCATACAATAACTGGAATCGACGGTATTGATTATCAGATTATGATAGAAGCAGATTATCTGGTAAATGCAGATGAGAGTAATTTCTCCGGAAACAATGTGAGAAACATGCTGGAAAAAGTATTCAAAACAGAGACAGGAAAATTCCTGCTCCAGTCTATGTATCAGAAGAGATTGAATGCTAAGGAAGAGAAATAAACAGAATGAAAATATAACATCAAAATAATCATTGAAAAGCTGTCACAAAAAAGTGGCAGCTTTTTGAAACTTTTCATTACATTTTCCCATCTAATAAGTGTAAAACAAAAACAACAAAACTTCATTCGAATGAAAACCATTTACAGAAACATACTCTAAGCAAGGAGGATCAGCATTTGATACAGTTGGTAAAGCGCTCCATCTCAGGAGATGCGGATGCATTTCTGGAACTGATGGAAAAGAATTCTCTGGCAATGTACAAGGTGGCGAGGGGAATCCTTGATAATGATGAGGATGCCGCAGATGCCATGCAGGATACCATACTTACCTGCTTTGAAAAAATACATACACTGAAGAATCCGGAATATTTCAAAACCTGGATGATCAGGATCCTGATCAATGAATGCAATAAAATCCACAGACACTACAAAAACTTCAGCAGAGCCGAAGAACTTCCGGAAGTCCCCGGACAGGATATGTCCATTGAGGAATTTGAGTTCAAGGAAATGCTTGGAATGTTGGACGAATCCTACAGGATCATACTGGTTCTGTATTATGTAGAGGGATTTCGGATTGCAGACATTGCTTCTATATTAAATATGAATGAAAACACAGTAAAAACCAGACTGGTCAGAGCCCGGGTGCAGCTAAAGCAGGAATATACTTCAGCAGAAGATAATATTCAGAAGAAAAGACTGCAGCAGAAGAAAAAGAAAAACAGAGAATTCACAGGTATAACAGAAGAGCTTGCGGAAAACCAGAATGGAAATATGAGAACAGAATCGGTAATAGCAGGAAGCATAACGGTAAGTGCAAGAAAGGGATGAAGTGATTATGGCGAAGAAATTGGATTTTGATAAAGAAAAGAATAACAGAAATGACAATGCGATAGAGGAAATCATGCAGGCAGAGTTTCCATTGCCAAAGCAGGCAGAAGACGCGAAGAATACAGCATTTGCCAGAATCAGAGAAATGGCAGCAGCTTCTGGAAATGCGGAAAACACAGAGAATATGGTGCGAAGATTATCGGAGAAATCAACAGAAAAATCAACAGGAAGTTCTGGAAAGAAATCAACAGAAAAATCAACAGGAAGTTCTGGAAAGAAATCAACAGGAACAGTAAAATCGCATAAGAAATTCAAAACAGTGTACAAAACAGCTTTGGGACTGACCGCAGCGGCAGCTGTGTTTTCCGCAGTGTGTATCACAAATCCTGCATTTGCAGAGAATATTCCTCTGGTTGGAAATGTATTTAAGCAGCTCGGCAATTCCCTGGGATTTTATGGTGATTATTCAAAATATGCAAAGCAGCTGACAGATTCCACAGAAGATGCACGGTCTGCAGATGCTGATGGAAGTCAGGAGGGAAGCAATAATTCTCAAAATGTTCAGGCTGAGGATCAGAATACAACAGAAAATGATAATTCAGATAAAACGAAAGACAATGAATCCTACAGCAAAACGGTAGATGGAACAACTGTCACACTCTCAGAGATATACTGTAATGAACTGGCAATGTATCTGTCTATGACAATTCATACAGAAGATAAATTCCCGGATACCTTCATTAGATTTGATGGAAAACCCGATATTAAGCTCAGTGAGAATTCTACAGTGAAATATGATTACATGGATGGAAAAAGTAATCTGTTCAATGCTTATCTGGATGGAAAAATGCTGGATGATAACACCTATGCAGGAGTTTTGCGTATTCCTGTAGAAGATATGACAGTGGATGATGCAAGATGGACAAAATTTTATGAGGTGCGTAACGCATTTTTCAAAGAAAAAGGGATTGATGTAGATTCTGAGGACTTTAGTTTTGATAAGCTAGCCCAGGCACTGGGAATGGATGAATACAGTGATGAGAAGCTTCCTCAGGTGGGAGGTCCGGCAATCAGTGATTATGTCAAAGACATCAAAGTACCTGACCGGTTTACCATGGAGCTGGATCTGAAAGATATTGTGGGCGCTCTTCCGGAGAATCAGGATACCACCCCGGATATCCCTCAGGATCTGCGGGATGAATATAATCAGAAAATGTAAGAGCATGGAATCAGCACAGACGATGCAGATTATGAGAGCCTGACAGAAGAGCAGAAGAATCTGGAGCATCAGTTTTTCACTGAGATGTGGAATGAGTATTATGAACGATATCCTGAGGCAAACGAAGGTGATAACAGATATAACTCATGGACACTAAAAGGTGACTGGAAGTTCAACGTAGATGTAGAGAAAAATACTTCCGATACGGTTGAAAAGGATGTAAATGTGGTAGATGAAAATGGAGATGGTGTTCTCTCCATTACGAAAACACCATTTGAGATCACTATGAAAATGCAGGATCCGGAAACAAAATATGTTGCTGTTATGCTGGATGCCAATGGAGATATACTACCAGATGGCGGAGTGGCAAACGGTAATGCGGACACCTATGCAATACAGGACAGGGATGTTTCCACAGTATATATCTATCTTTGCGATTACTATGAGTATATGGACGAACTGAAAGGCTACTACTGGTCCGATGACTACGAAGAAAAAGCAAAGACCAAGACTTTCAAACAACTCCTGGATGAGCGTGCAGTTGCCAGCGCAGAAGTACATTTTGATAAAGATAAATAATGATGTTAGGGTCAAAAGGTATTTTTCCCCTAACCTGATATCAAAAAATAAAGTATCATAACTGAGACAGCATCTTTCCAATTTTCTGCAGGAAGATGCTGTTTTAGTTATTTTGATAAAAAAGGTCAGAAAAACAGTAGAATCCGAGCCAGGTTAATGTTACAATGTAGGCGTCTCAAAAGAAGAGTGCAGAAGGGAGCCAAAACAAAATGGACTACGCAAAAGAATCTTTAAAAATGCATTATGACTTAAAAGGTAAAATTGAGGTTGTATCAAGAGCCAAAGTAGATTCCAAAGATGCTTTAAGCCTTGCTTACACACCGGGTGTTGCTCAGCCTTGTCTGGAGATCCAGAAGGATGTAAACAAGAGTTATGATCTGACAAGACGTTGGAATACAGTTGCTGTTGTAACAGACGGAACTGCGGTACTTGGACTGGGAGATATCGGACCGGAAGCAGGTATGCCTGTTATGGAAGGCAAATGTGTACTCTTTAAAGAATTCGGCGGTGTAGATGCGATTCCGCTCTGCGTCCGCAGTAAAGATGTTGATGAGATCGTTAAGACAGTAAGTCTTCTGGCCGGATCCTTTGGAGGAATCAACCTTGAGGATATTTCCGCACCGAGATGTTTTGAAATCGAAAAGAAACTGAAAGAATGCTGTGATATTCCGATCTTCCACGATGACCAGCACGGAACAGCAGTTATCACACTTGCAGGTGTTATCAATGCGCTGAAACTGGTTGGCAAGAAGCTTGATGAAGTGAAGATCGTTACTTCCGGAGCAGGTGCTGCAGGTATCGCTATTATCAAACTGTTAATGTCCATGGGACTTAAAAACGTAATCATGACAGACAGAAAGGGTGCAATCTACGAAGGCAGAGAAGGATTAAACCCGATTAAAGAAGAGATGGCTAAGATTACAAACTTCAACAAAGAGAAAGGTACTCTTGCAGAAGTGATCAAAGGCGCAGACATCTTCATCGGTGTATCCGCACCTGGAACACTGACACAGGATATGGTTCGCACAATGGCAAAAGATCCGATCATCTTTGCATGCGCAAACCCAACACCTGAAATTTTCCCAGACGAAGCAAAAGCAGCAGGCGCAGCAGTTGTTTCCACAGGACGTTCCGATTATCCAAACCAGGTAAACAATGTACTCTGTTTCCCGGGACTCTTCCGTGGTGTACTGGACGCAAGAGCATCGGATGTTAACGATGAAATGAAAGTTGCAGCAGCATACGCCATCGCAGGTCTGGTAAGTGACGAAGAATTAAGTGCAGAATACATTCTTCCGGCTGCATTTGACCCACGTGTAAAAGATGCTGTAGCTAAAGCAGTAGCAGAAGCAGCCATAAAATCAGGTGTAGCAAGAATCTGATCAGATTAGCGGCAGCTGATTAAATGTAATAGAATAAAATATCAGAATCCCCCTGTATTTGTGTGAAAACATAATAGCAGGGGGATTTTTTTGAACTACATTGCTGAAGTCGAAACTTCTGACTTTTGATAATTTCTGCGGATCTGCGTAGGAGTGTCCCCGAAATGTTCCTGAAACATCTGCCGAAACAGTTTATAATTGGTAAATCCATGTCTCTCCAGGATCACATGAACGGGATCTGTGGTAGAGATGAGATCACGATAAATAAAAGAAAGCCTGTATTCATTCTGATATTCCAGAAAAGTAACCCCCATCCTTTTTTTGAAAAAACGGCAGAAATATCCTGTCTGCAGATAAGCAATCTCTGAAATTTCTGCCAGAGATATTGGACGCTGGTAATGATCCGCGATATATTTGAGAACCACATTCAACCTGTCCAGATCCTTCTTCTTCTGGCTGAGATCACTTTGAAAAACTTTCACACTGAAGTTATGATACAGCTGAAAAAGCAGCTCGAAGATCAGACTGTTGAAACGCATGATAAAACCATCCGGCCGGATCTCATCAATGATCTGCATCTGTTCCAGAACAGTACAGAGCATGGCTGTTTTCGTACTGCGGACAGGATCTGTGCTGGTATGATCCAGTATAAAAAGCAGCTGCTGAACATTGGGGATATATTTTTCCATAAAATCAAGAGGGATCTGCAGAACGATCGCCTTATTGGGATTGGTACATTTCGTAGAATGCAGGACATTAGCGTTGATCAGCGTACAGTCGCCGGGATGGATGGTGAAACTTCGGGATTCAACAGTGATATCCAGGGAACCTTCCTGCATATAAATGATCTCCACAGCCCGGTGCCAGTGAGGCGGAATATAACTGCCCTGGTCAATAGAAGTATAAAAACGCACATTGGTAATATCCGACACATCTATGATCTCATAAGAATTTTCTGTTCTTTTCATAATCCATTTTCTCCATAAAATATCTGATGAAAATCTATCCGTCAATTATCATATCATAGTTTCTTTACAGCAGGCAATGGGAATAACACGGACAAAAGAGAATATCGACCTATATATTTGTCCTTATTATGCCTGACGTCTGCCAGTTATTTATGATAAGATAAAGTCGTCAAACAAACAGATAGAAGATTAAACAGATAATAATAAAAGAAACATACAAGGAGGAAAAGAATATGATCCGGAATCCAATACTTCCAGGCTTTAACCCAGATCCGTGCATCTGCAGGAAAGGAGACGACTATTACCTCGCAGTTTCCACTTTCGAGTGGTTCCCGGGAATCCCGGTTTATCATTCCAGAGACTTAAAGAACTGGGAATTATATACCCACGTACTGACAGATGATGAGAAAGTAGACCTGAAGAAACTTCCAAGTGCCAAAGGAGTCTGGGCACCGTGTCTGACTTACTGTGAGCAGGAAGACATGTTCTATGTTGTTTACGGAGTCATGAATTCCATGAACGCCAGATATTTCGATGTAGACAATTTCATGATCTGCGCGAAAGACATTAAAGGACCATGGAGCGAACCTGTATATCTTCATTCTTCAGGTTTCGATGCATCTATGTTCCACGATACAAACGGAAAGAAATATATTGTATCTCTGGAATGGGAGACAAGAGAGGGCTACGAGAAGCCAGGCGCTATCTGCATGGTAGAATATGATCCTGAGAAGAAAGAAATCGTAGGATATCCGAAACGGATCTGGTGGGGCGGTACAGATAGAGGATGTATCGAAGCACCGCATCTGACCAAACGCGGCGAGTATTATTATATTATGTGTGCAGAAGGCGGCACAGGCTACAATCACTGTGTTACAATGGGACGCTCCAGAAATGTCTGGGGACCATATGAAAAAGATCCGAAAAACCCGATTGTTACCAGTGTACCTGGAGAATCTTATGAAAGACAGGACCCGGATCATCTGAAACCGAAATATTATAATCCGGAATCCATTTTACAGAAATCCGGTCATGGAAGTTATGTGGAACTTCCTACAGGAGAAGTATATCTGGTACATCTCTGTGCAAGGCCATTTGTGCCGGAACTTCGCTGCACACTGGGACGTGAGACTGCCATTCAGAAAATGATGTGGACAGAGGATAACTGGCTTCGTATGGCTGATGGAAGTAATCTGGCGAAAATGGAAGTGCCGGAAAGCTCCCTTCCCGAATATCCGGTAGAAAAGACTCCGGATTTCGATGATTTCGACGAGGATGCGCTTGGAAACTTTTATTATTCTCCAAGGATTATGCCGGAGAGATTTGCAGATGTAAAAGCACGTAAGGGATATGTAAGACTTCGCGGACAGGAATCCCGAACTTCTTTAAATAAAGTAAGTATTCTTGCCAGAAAGCTTACCAGCGTATATGCAAGGATCACTACAAAAATGGAATTCGTGCCGGAAGTACATCAGCACAGTGCAGGTTTGATCCTTTATTACGACAACATGAACTATATCAACCTTCGTAAATATTACAGTGAAACACTGGGTCAGAGCGCATTATCTATTATTCATCTGGAAAATGGAGTAAAAACAGAGTTTCTGAATACCAGAATTCCGGTGGAAGATAAGCCAATTTATCTGAGACTTTATATTGAAGGACGTAAATCCTGGTTCGAGTGGAGCTATGATGGCGAAAATTATGAGAAGATCGGAAGAATTTTTGACACCACCAGATTTTCTGATGAATACTGTAAATACGGCGAATTCACTGGAACCATGGTAGGAATTACCTGTGCAGACCGTGTACTTCATAAGAAATGTGCAGATTTCGATTTCTTTGAATATAAAGCAGATGAAAGTCGTCAGGTTGAGTAAAATTTAAGTAGATATGCCTGGGCAATAATGTCAAAATAATAGACAAATATGTCAAAATAAGGGTGGATATTTCTGAGATATAGCAATATAATCAACTCAGTGTGAAAATTAATTTAAGGAGGATTTTTACAATGGGACTGCCATCATGGTTGGAGAATATTGTTTTTTATGAAATTTACCCACAGAGTTTTCTGGATACAGACGGGGATGGAATTGGAAATATTCAGGGAATCATTCGGAAACTGGATTATATCAAAGATTTAGGCTGTGACGGAATCTGGCTGAACCCGTGTTTTGCATCACCATTTTATGATGCAGGATATGATGTGGCTGACTATAAAAAGGTAGCACCACGTTATGGAACCAATGAGGACTTAAAGGAACTGTTCCAGAAAGCACATGAAAAAGGAATGAAAGTTCTGCTTGACCTTGTTCCAGGGCATACTTCCACAGAACATGAATGGTTTAAAGAGTCCTGCAAAGCAGAAAAGAATGAATATACAGATCGTTATGTATGGACGAATAACATCTGGGATGATTTTAAAGATGTTGGAAGTATCACAGGAAGCATCCGTGGTTTTTCTTCCAGAAACGGCTGTTGTGCTGTAAACTTCTTTTCTGTGCAGCCGGCCCTGAATTTCGGCTTTGCCAGATGTGACAAAGAATGGCAGCAGCCAATGGATGCACCCGGACCAATGGCCACAAGGGAAGCTATGAAAGATGTCATGCGCTTCTGGATGTCCATGGGATGTGATGGTTTCCGTGTGGATATGGCAGGTTCACTGGTAAAGAATGATGATGACCAGGAGGGAACAATTGCTTTATGGCAGGATTTTCGTAAATTTATGGATGAAGAATTTCCGGAGTGTGCCCTTCTTTCCGAGTGGGGAGATCCGGGACGTTCTTTAAAAGGCGGTTTTCATATGGATTTCCTTCTGCACTTCGGACCATCTCATTACCTGGATCTGTTCCGTGCAAAAGAACCTTATTTTTCAAGAAGAGGAAAGGGAGATATTTCTGAATTCGTAAAAACATATGAAGAAAACTATGCAGCCACAAACAGAGAAGGGCTGATGTGCATCCCGTCCGGAAATCACGACATGATCCGTATCAAAGAAACGTTGGATGACGAAGAAATCAAGATTGCATTTGCATTTCTGTTATCTGTACCTGGAGCACCGTTTATTTACTATGGAGACGAAATTGGTATGAAATATCTGTCCGGTATCGAATCTGTAGAAGGCGGTTTTGAACGTACCGGTTCCAGAAGCCCGATGCAGTGGAATCACAGTGCAAACGCAGGATTTTCAAGCTGTAAACCGGAAGAACTTTATATTCAGATTGATCCTGATAAAAATCGTCCGACAGCCCAGGATGCGCTGGAAGGCCAGAACAGCCTGTACACGGAAGTGAGGAAACTGATCGCAGTGAGAAAAGAGCATCAGGCATTACAGAACACAGCGCCAATGGAATTTGTATATGTAAAAGAATCCGCATATCCACTGGTATATAAGAGAACAGGAAAAGAAGAAACTGTCTATATTGTGCTGAACCCATCCGGACAGGATGTGGAATGTGAAGCAGAGATTCCGGAAAACGCACAGGTGATCTACTCCAATCACGACGAAGCGTTTTATGCAGAAGGTGTATGGAAAGTGCCTGCAGCTTCAGCTACTTATCTGGCTGTTTCGAACAAATAAATATAAAACTTGAAAACGGTGAGTTTTTATAGTATTGTAAGTGTTACGACACTTTGAATCAGAGACTGTCATGAGGCAGTCTCTTTTTATGAGACAGGATGAGGGGGGGATTTTATGGAGAGGACAAAAGAAAGATCACTGTTTTTCAGGAAATTTATCGGTGATAAAAAGTTTTACATGATGGTGCTGGCTGTGGCTGTTCCGATCATGATTCAGAATGGAATTACAAATTTTGTAAGTCTTCTGGACAATATTATGATCGGACGGATAGGCACAGAGCAGATGTCAGGAGCTTCTATTGTGAACCAGCTGATCTTTGTATACAACCTGTGTATTTTCGGGGGAGTATCCGGTGCGGGAATTTTTACTGCTCAGTATTTCGGACAGAAGGATCATGAAGGTGTACGCCAGACCTTCCGGTATAAATTCTGGATGGCTGTGGTACTGACAATCGGGACGATCATTTTATTTCTGACAGCAGGAGAAAATCTGATCAGTATGTATCTGCAGGGAGAAGGAACACCTCAACAGATTGCAGATACATTAAATTATGGAAAACAATATCTGCAGATTATGCTGATCGGTCTTCCGCCCTTTATGATGGTGCAGATCTATTCCAGTACATTGAGAGAATGCGGTGAGACAGTACTTCCAATGAAAGCAGGTGTTGTGGCAATCTGTGTGAATCTGCTGTTTAATTACCTGCTGATTTATGGAGCGTTCTTTTTCCCGAAACTGGGAGTGAGAGGTGCGGCAGTGGCTACTGTGTTATCCCGTTATGTAGAAGCTGCTATCGTGCTGAGCTGGACACACAGGCATACAGAGAAGAATCCTTTTGCCAAAGGTTTATATCATACGTTGAAAGTCCCGGTAGGACTGACGAAGAAGATACTGGTTAAGGGAACTCCCCTTCTGTTTAATGAAACTTTATGGGCTTCTGCTATGGCAATGCTAACTCAGTGTTATTCTGTACGCGGTCTGAATGTGGTTGCGTCTCTGAATATTTCCAACACTATTAATAATGTGTTTAATATTGTATTTATTGCTCTTGGAGATTCTGTGGCGATTATTGTAGGGCAGCTGCTGGGAGCAGGGGATATGAAGAAAGCCAGAGATACAGATAACAAAATGATCGCATTTTCTGTGATATGCTGTACCTGTGTGGCGATTGTTATGTTTGTTATGGCACCGTTGTTTCCAATGCTTTACAACACCAATGATGAGGCAAGAGAACTGGCAAAATATCTGATCATGATCACTGCATTTTTTATGCCGCAGAATGCCTTTCTGCATGCCACTTATTTCACGCTGCGTTCAGGTGGAAAGACTATTATCACATTCCTGTTTGACAGTGTATTTGTCTGGTGTGTCAGCGTACCTGTAGCATTTGTGCTGAGCCGTTTTACAGGAATCCATGTGCTGGCTATCTATACCTGTGTACAGCTTGCTGATCTGATCAAATGTGTGATCGGATTTGTGCTTGTAAAGAAAGGTGTATGGCTTCAGAATATTATATCATAGAATATGTAACATTGGGCTTGACTAACTCATAGAGTATAGTGTATCATCAGTGAAAGTCAGTGAGAAGCTGGCAGCAACTATTATTTTCTCTTTGCACTGCATTACATTCCAACAGAATGCGAGATCAACAGTACAAACTGAGCAGGCGATGCCCGCAGGATGAGAGATCAATCATACTCAGGGCGTGGGGCCGGGCTGCACGAAGCGGCAGCAGATATGAATATTACAGACATATCTGTGGGACAGTGTATGTTCCGCAGGTGTGTCTTTTTGTTTTTAGAAAAGTATATTTCAGAAAATGAAAAGACCCCGGGAAGACCGCACTTTGATAAGGAACAGGAGAGAATCTCCTGTGACGCAATGTATGTGACATAAGAAGAACCCGTAAGTTACTGTTCACTGGTAATATCGCGCGAATTTATGCGATTAGCATAAATTCTGTGTATTGTGAAGCGTATTACTGGGCATGGAGAGAACAGTAATACTTGTGAAATTAAGGAGGTCCTGGTTATGGAACAGACAAGACAGATCAATATGATCAACAATAACATGGAAACGAAGAAATCATGGAAGGAGAGAAATGTGAAGAAGGAAGAACCTGCATGGGAACATAAGGTGGCAATGAAAGTTTCCGGTGTGAGCATTGCAGTAAACCTTTTACTTTCACTGTTTAAACTACTTGCCGGAATCCTGGCACATTCAGGAGCCATGATTTCAGATGCGATTCACTCTGCATCAGATGTAGGGAGCACCTTTGTGGTGATCGTAGGAGTGAATTTGTCCAGTAAAAAATCAGATAAAGAACATCAGTACGGACATGAACGTATGGAATGTGTATCTTCCATTATATTATCTGGACTGCTTCTGGCTACAGGTATCGGAATCGGTATGAATGGTATCGAAAACATTATCAAAAGTACTTCAGGGGAGAGCATTGCAATTCCCGGAACTTTGGCACTGGTTGCAGCAGTAGTTTCCATCGTGGCAAAGGAGTGGATGTTCTGGTATACCAGAAGTGCTGCTAAGAAAATCAATTCCGGAGCATTGATGGCAGATGCATGGCATCATCGTTCAGATGCAATGTCTTCTGTAGGAGCATTTATCGGTATTCTGGGAGCCAGACTTGGATTCCCGATTCTGGACCCTCTTGCCAGTGTGGCAATCTGTATCCTGATCGTAAAAGCATCTGTAGATATTTTTAAAGATGCTGTAGATAAAATGGTTGATCATTCCTGTGATGAAGCTACAGAGGAGAGCATGAGAAAAGTAATCTCGGAAGTAAAAGGAGTCAGAGGAATTGATCTTCTTCAGACGAGACTTTTTGGATCCAAGATGTATGTAGACATCGAAATTTCAGCAGAAGGTGACATTTCACTGAATGAAGCACATGATATTGCTGAGAATGTTCATCATACCATTGAGGATAATTTTAAGGATGTCAAACATTGCATGGTACATGTGAACCCGGTGAATGAATAAAATATACGAAAGAATAAGATCCCTGCAGGATTGTTTCCTCTTATCAGAGAGGAAACAATCCTGCAGGGATCTTTTGAGTATTATTTATGTTGGTAATAAAAGACAGCTACCTGTGTCCGGTCACGAAGCTGTAGCTTATCCAGGATGGAACTGAGATAATTCCGTACAGTTCCTTCACTCAAAAATAATTCAGAAGCAATCTCTTTATTGCTGTAACCATTGGCGATAAGCTCTATGATCCGAAGTTCCCGTTCATTGATATCGCAGGCATTGTAATCAAAAGAGGGTGAGGAATGAAGCATTTGTGGAATCCGGGCGACGATCTCTGTGCCGAATACAGTCTGCCCAGAGAATACTGCCCGGAGGGCGGGAAGAATGCTGGCATAATCCTGTTTCAAAAGATAACCTTTCGCTCCCAGGCGGAGCGCTTTTATTATATATTCGTCATCAGAAAAGGTGGTCAGAAGCAGAATCCTGGCATCTGGAAATTCTTTCAGGATCAAAGCAGATGCCTCCAGTCCAGACATATTTTTCATGCGGATATCCATAAGCAGAATATCCGGCTGGTATCTGCGGTACAGCTCACAGGCTTCCTGACCGTCAGAACCTGTGGCAGTGATATTAATATCCGGATTGATCTCAAGAATTGTCTTTAAAGCGCCAGCCACCAGGCTGTCGTCGTCTACGATTATAATATTCATAAAAAACTCCAATATCTAATTGTTGTTTACAGATTTCGGTATGGTGATAAAGATCCGAAATCCGTTTTGGGTACTGATCTGCAGTGTGCCGTTCAGGGAATATACTCTTTCTTTCATATTCACCAGCCCGATTCCTGAGAAAGCAGGATCATAATGAATATCTGTGCCGTTATCTTCAAAGCAGAGCTGATACAGAGCAGGATGTTCCCTGATGAGGATTTTTACGGAAGAAGCATTGCTGTGTTTCATGATGTTAGACAGTGCTTCTTTTATAATGCTGATAAAGCAATATTTGATATTGCGTGGAATCTGATCAGAGATATCATAGGTGACACCTACCGGGCAGAAGGTGAAGTCGCGGATCAGGCTGTCAACAGCGTGTTCCAGATTGACAGATTCATCATGAAGATCGTGCACACTGGAACGGATGCTGTTCATGGCAGCATTAAGAGAGTCTTCCAGACTGTCCATCAGAGGTGCTGTTTTCGGATCATTGTTAACTGCCCGGACAGCCGCAGTAAGCAGGATAGAACGGGAAAGAACATGCCCTACATTATCATGGATTTCCCTGGCAATGCGGTTGCGCTCTTTCAGTGTTGCATTGTAGATTTCATAGTTCTGTTTTTCCAGAAGAGCGTGATTTTTCTCTGCCAGAATAAGAGTACGTTCTTCACTGTCGTCCCTGCAATGAAGAAAATCAAGTTCCAGTTTCTCATATTCTGAAGTGCTTTTTTCCAGAAAAACGGACAGCAGAACACCAAAAAAAATTGCGCATACAAGTACATCAGGAAATTCTTTCATACTCGGAGACCGGAAGAGGAAAATACCCGTGGCCCATAGCAGGAACAGCTGCAGATGGCTGTATAAGATAACATAAATAAAAACGGGATAAAACAAAAGAAAATCAGGCAGAACCAGGACTGCCAGCCCGTAAGTCAGAAACAGTAAAGCTGCTATTACATGATTTTCGAAGATGTAACAGCAGCACAGGAGGATGACGGTGCACAGCAGTGCACAGATAAAAATGCTGTCTGCATCTATGAAAAAAAGAGCTAGCAGGCTGTATAAGATCAATAAGCCGATATCCCGAAAATAACGCATGGTTTCCTCCCCCTTTCAAAATCTATCATACTATAATCAGGTGAGAAAATAAATGCATGGGACGAAAGATATGACATTTGTCATGAAAATACAATGACATTGTGCACTTGGATGAAGCTGAAGATTCGCATATAATATAAGTTGTAGAAAATGCTTCATGGGGACATATTTATGAAAAAGTGAAGAGCAGATCAAAGGAGGGAGAACATGTCACAGAATATTGTTCATATAGAGAATCTGGTAAAGAGATACGGAGAATTGACAGCATTGAACCATCTGAACCTGGATATCAGAGAAGGAGAAATTTTTGGTCTGCTGGGACCTAACGGCTCAGGAAAGACCACAGCCATAAACTGTATGTTGTCACTTCTGAAATACGAGAAAGGTCAGATTGAAATATTCGGAGAGCCTATGAGACCGGATAATTATCAGGTAAAGAAGCAGATTGGAATCGTGCTCCAGAATGTTGCTGTATTTGATGAGCTGACAGTACAGGAAAATATTGATTATTTCTGTGGTTTGTACATAGGAGATAAGAAAAAAAGAAAAGAACTGGTAGAAAATGCCATCCATTTTGTGGGGCTGGAAGACTACCGGAAAATGCGACCGAAGAAGCTTTCAGGAGGACTTTTAAGACGTCTGAACATTGCCTGCGGAATTGCCCATAAGCCCAGACTGATCATTCTGGATGAGCCTACGGTAGCGGTAGATCCACAGAGCAGAAACAAGATCCTGGAAGGAATAAAACAATTAAATGAACAGGGCTCTACCATCATCTATACTTCACATTATATGGAAGAGGTGGAACAGATCTGTACCAGGGTCGCCATTATGGACCATGGCAGGATCATTGCATCCGGAACAAAGGATGAACTGAAACAGATGATCAAAACAGGTGAGACTATCACTATTGAAGCTGTGATTCTGGAAGAAAATAATCTTAAAGAAATCCGGGAACTGGAGCATGTTTTTGATATACAGTATAGAAATCAGATTCTGACAGTCAGGTGTACACGCGCCAGACACAATTTGATCCGAATTCTGAATTATCTTCAGAACCAGGATATCGCATTTGGAAGGGTGTTCTCGGAGATGCCGACTCTGAATGATGTATTTCTGGAGATCACGGGTAAACAGCTGAGAGATTAAAGGGGGAGAGAACATGCTTCATTTATTAAAATATAATGTGAAGGTAAAGCTGAAAAATTTCGGAATGACGTTCTGGCCCCTTGCATTTCCGCTGATTCTGGGAACCTTGTTTTATTTTGCTTTTGGAAATATCAGTGATGCAGATTTTCAGACCGTACCTGTGGCTGTGGTGGAAGAAGCACATGCAGATCAGGTGTTCCTTGCATTTCTGGATCAGATCGAAGGAGGCGAGGATAAACTTCTGTCAGTGGAAAAAATGACAGATGAACAGGCACAGGATAAACTGGAAGCGAAAAAAGTTTCCGGAATTTATTATGTGGGAACAGAACCCTCACTGACTGTAGCATCCAGCGGGATCGAGGAAAGTATCCTTCAGTCGGTTCTGTCCAGTTATGAAAATACGAGAAGTACAGTGAGAAATATGCTGAAAACCCATCCGGAAGGAATCTTCGATGGACTTCGGGCTATGCTGAGACAGCAAAACAGCGTTCAGGAACTTTCATTGGGAGGCAGGACCATAGATGGAAACGTGCAGTTTTTTTATGCACTGATTGCCATGGGATGTCTCTACGGATGTTTCATAGGGGTTGGCACAGCCATCAGATTACAGGCAAATCTTACAGCTCTGGCAGCCAGAAGATGCGTCACTCCTACCCATAAGTTGAAGCTGGTCCTCTCAGAGCTGATTTCTTCATTTCTTCTGGGATATGTGGATGTGGTGATCCTCCTTTTGTACTTGAGATATGTACTGAAACTGGATTTTCAGGGACAGATGGGGAGAATGCTTGTGATCTGCTTTTGGGGTTCGCTGATCGGAGTTTCCATGGGGATTTTCGTGGGAAGCCTGGGAAAGATGAAAGAAGGGGTGAAGATCGGTATCATTTTGGGAATTTCCATGGTATGTAGCTTTCTGGCTGGCCTGATGAACAATATCATGAAAGATATTGTGGAAAAACATGCACCTTTTATAAACCGGATCAATCCGGCGGCACTGATCTCAGATGCATTTTATTGTATCAATGTGTATGATGATCCGGCACGTTATCACAGAAGTCTGATCACTCTGGCCGTGATGGGCGTGGTGCTGGTGACTGCATCATTTTTGCTGATACGGAGGGAACGCTATGACAGTATTTAAAGGCTATATGAAAATATTAAAAAAGAATGCAGGGCTGGTGGTGATGTATCTGGTGATCTTTTTCTCTGTAGCACTGGCACTGCAGGCAGCCGCTGGAAAAGAGGGCAGTGACAGTTATCAGAGCAAGAGTATTGAGATTGGGATGGTAGATGAGGACGGCCAGGCCCTGGCAAAAGGCCTCCGGGAATATCTGGGAAAGATCCATCACATTACCATGCTGGGAAATGACCGGGAAGTTCTGCAGGAGAATCTGTTTTACAGAAACGTGGAATATATCGTGCAGATCCCAAAAGATTTCACACAGTCCTGTATATTGGACGGAGAAAGCCTTAAGGTGACGAAGGTTCCGGGATCATATTCTTCTTATTATGTGGATCAGCAGATCAACAGTTATCTCAGTATGGCGAGGGCTTATCTGGCAGCAGGATTTTCCCAGGAAGAGGCTGTGAAGGCCATTGAAAGTGAGACACATAGTCAGGTGAAGACTCTGGCAGGCAATTCCGGAAATGTGGAAGCACCGGGGTATCTTTATTATTTCCGTTATCTTCCTTATCTGTTTCTGGGAGTGTTCTGTTATGTGATGGGATATATCCTTATGGCATTCCGTCAGGGAGATATTCAGAGACGAATGGAGGCGTCTGCAGTATCCATGAAACGTCAGAGCCTGGAAGGGCTTCTGGCAATGGGAGTAATGGGAATCACTTTGTGGGGAATCGGCATCGCAGGAGCAGGGATCATGTATGGCAAAAAGTTCTGCCAGTCCGGGAACCTGGGATATTATCTGGCAAACAGTCTGCTTATGATGGCAGTGGCATTGTCTCTTTCCTATCTGGTGGGAATGTTTATGAAAAACAGCAATATGCTCAGCGGAGTGGCCAATGTGATCTCTCTGGGAATGTGCTTTCTGTGCGGGGTATTTGTACCCATGAGTGTGATGGACCAGAAAGTCCTGAAAGTTTCCCGGTTTCTGCCAGTATACTGGTATGAGCAGGTCAACGAACTGCTGGGTGAATATACAGTTCTTCCGGATCATGTGGTTTCGAAGATTTATATGGCCATGGGAATAGAGGCGTTATTTGCAGTGGCTTTTGTATGTCTGATCCTGGCAGCAGGGAAATAGTTACTGTTCACTCCGTGCACAGTAACACGCTTCGCGATGCAGGGAAGATGAACCTCCTTGCGCAAAGCCCAAGGAGTATCGTTTGCTCCGCAAACTTAATTTATGCTAATCGCATAAATTCGCGCGGTATGTCTCGGGTTTTCTGTGATCTTTGCTCACAAAAAACACCTCGCGGGATATTACCTGTGAACAGTAACGGGAAATACAGAAGACAAAAGTAACTGTGGATTGATCTATTGCGTGAACGGAGACTTCATGTTATCATCAGGAAAGTACATGAAAAGTAAGGGAACAGAAAGGAAAGAGAAATGAGTATCCGTGTAATTGCATTAGATATTGATGGAACACTGACCAATAAGAAAAAAGAGATCACTCCCAGAACAAAGGAAGCTTTAAAGAAAGCACAGGAAATGGGAATTCGCCTGATCCTGGCATCCGGCAGACCGGATAAGGGTCTTATTCAATATGTAGAAGAACTGGAAATGGATAAATATCATGGATTATGTGTTTCCTACAACGGTTCCAGAGTATTTGACTGCCAGACGGGGGAGGTACTGTTCAATGAAACCATGACAGTAGAAGAGGGCAGGGCTGTGCTGGAACATATGAAGAAATTCAATGTTCGTCCTATGCTGTACAAAGGGGATTATATGTATGTAAATGATGTGTATGACTGTATGGTTACAGATGGGGACGAGAGCCTGAACATTATCAAATATGAATCGCGTAACTGTAATTATAAGCTCTGCGAAATGGATGATCTGGTGGAATTTGCAGACTGGCCTATGAACAAGATCCTGACAGCAGGAGATGACGTGTATCTTCAGGCACATTTCGAAGAAATGCGGGAACCTTTCAAGGATACGCTGAATTCCATGTTCACAGCTCCGTTCTATTATGAATTTACCAGGAAGGGAATTGATAAAGCCAAAGCCCTTGATACTGTCCTGACAGATCTGGGCTATAAATCTGAAGAACTTATCGCTTTCGGAGACAGCCAGAATGACAAATCTATGATCCAGTATGCAGGAATCGGTGTAGCCATGGAAAATGCCACCGACGAATTAAAAAACGCCGCAGACGAGATCACCCTGTCCAACGAACAGGACGGAATCGCTGAAGCATTATATAGGCATATTCCGGATTTGAACTGAAATCTATTAAGTCAACAAAAACAGGAGCATCCTGAAATTTGTGTAAATTTTCAAATTTCAGGATGCTCCTGTTTTTATCTGGGATATTTTCAAACCATTTTGAAATAAAATAAAAAGCCGGGAATCTTTTCAGAAAGATTTCCGGCTCGATGTCAGCAGGGGATGAGAGAATCGAACTCCCACCAAAGGTTTTGGAGACCCCTATCATACCATTTGACCAATCCCCTATATGTAATTTCTGTTGCAATTATACATATAAAAGCTACATTTGTCAAGCTTTTATATGCACAATTGCAAAAAACTAATGAACAGTTATTTCATAAAATCATAGATTTTCGGGTTATCATCTGGAGCCGGGTGTTGTTTTAAGCCGTAAACATTACGGATCCAGCCGGACCAGTGGGTCTGGGGATCATAGTGCAGGCCGTTGATGGTGATCCAGCAGTGGTCATATCCCACGACGATCTTAATGTTTTTATATCCCACCTCTTTCGCCATAGCTGCGAATGCACATGCGAAAGAATAACAGTTGCCTCTCTTGGTCTGAAGCATTTTCAGGGCAGTGCTTCGGTACCAGCCTTTCTGGTTTAAGTTGGGATCACTGCCGCCGTAGCTGAAATTCCTCCAGGATACAATATAATTCCAGCAGGCACGGAGCTTTTTCGCCTTAGTCATATTGGAACTGGTGAGGGAGGAAACTGTCTGCATAGTCTGCATTTTCAGAAGCGCGGCAGTATTTTTCCTGGCTGCTCCACTGGAAGTGAAATAGAGCTGTCCGTTTTCACGGGAACGGTTCAGATAGCATCTTCCTTTGGAATCTGCATAATACAGATTATTCCGGTAAATGAAATATCCGGTGGCAGGGTGTCCGTACTTGGAAATGATATAATATTTCTTATCATAAACCGTCACCATTTTATTCTGCTTATTCTGGATCAGACGTCCCTTCTCATCGAAAACATATACTTTATTGTTGATCCTGTGGGTGCCCTTGAAAGCGTAGCCGTCAGTTCCGAAATAGTATTTGGTTCCTTTGTAATTCAGCCAGCGGTCTTTCACCATGCTGCCGTTTTTGTAGAAAGAAATTTTATTTCCTTTCACAGTCAGCCCTTTGGGGGTGGATGCCTTCTGCGATGTGGCAGTGGGGTCTGCGGTTACGGTTGTCTGGGAGACCACTGTGGTAAGTTCCCGGGCAGAAGCGCCCTGTGGTGCAGCAGCCACACAAAGGACTGCCAGAAAAGCAGGGATTAATCTGGGTATTTTCATGCTTGTAATTCTCCTTCTTGTTTCCCGGTTTTAAAGCACAGGAGGGGAAACATACTCATAAATGTGCTGATAAAAAGTTTCTGACATCATTATATAAGGGAACGAAAAAAAGGTCAATTTTAATATGTAACATTTGCGGAAGATACGTGTTATATTGATAGAAAGAAAAAGGAGAGGGGGGAGTGCTCATGGACAGGGATATATTGCGGCAGTTTTACCGGCGGTATTCACGGGAGATTTATCTGTATCTTTACTCGTTGTGTAAAAGCAGAGAGACAGCTGAAGATCTGATGCAGGAAGTATTCTTGAAAGCACTTCTTTCCCTTCCTGATCAGAATGAGAATCTTCGTGCATGGCTGTACAAGGTGGCGAGAAACGCCTGCTTTAATGAACTGCGGAACAGGAAAAGGGAAGTGGAAATGGATCCTGCTGCGGAGGCTGATGTCTATGCAGCAGAAGCAGTGGAAAAAAAACAGGACAGTCTGTCAGACATACTGATCCGAAATGAGCAGAAAAAAATGTTATATGAAGCAATGCTGAAACTCCCGGACAGGCAGAGGGAGATCCTGGAATTATTTTATTTTTCGGAAATGAGTATGAAACAGATCGCAGAGATCATGAAACTGACACCGCAGAATGTGCGGGTTCTTGCGTACAGAGCGAAGAAACAGCTTCGGGAGTATATGGAGGTGAAGGAATATGAGTTATAGGGAAAAACTTGAAAAGTATAAAAAGAATCAGCTTCCAGAAGAGGAAAAAAAGAAAGTAGAAGATGAGATTGAGAAAGCAGAGGCCATCAATGAATATCTTGCAGATAAACTGGAAGAGGAACTGATAGAAGATGACGAAGCCTTTCAGGACGGGAACGAGGAGAATACATTTCGCGAAGAAAAAGACAGCAGGATGGAGGAAAAAGAAGCGCAGTTTGAGGAATATGTAAAAAAGTCCATCCACCGTATTTTTCGAAAAATATCTGTAGGAACAGGGGCAGTGCTCCTTGTGGCCCTTTTATTTGTACAGTTCGGACTTTCCCCGCTGGTATCTTTGTTTTATTATAATCCGGCGAAGCAGATTAAGGTGAAAATGGAATCCGACGGCGATTCGGAGAGCTGGGAAAGTTCGGAGTCTCAGTTTGGAATTGATTTTGGAATCTTTTCAGAACTTACGATGCCGTGCAGGAGTACAGATTCTGCTCAGGCGGTTTCTCAGGGATATGGAAATTACTATTTTCAGATCAATCCAACCATCGGATATGGGACGCAAAGCCGTCAGGGGATTGCAGGACAAATCAAAAGAGGAAAAATGCAAGCGTATACTCCCGGGTATTTTCAGTCTGTACAGGACAATTATTTTATAGCATATGGATTGGACAGAACTAAAGATTTCCGGGAGCAGATAGAGAATTCCGTGACAGATTATGGTGATTATTCGGTGAGCACAAGTCAATGGGTTTACGCATCTTTAGAGGAGGGGGAGGAAGCTGTCAGGAGTCTGGATAAAGAGGGGTTTTATTATACCTATGTTTCTTTTGACCAGACACTGTCCTTCGAAGAAGTTGATCAATTGATGGAAAAACTGCAGAATGATGTTTCTGTTATGGGAAATCCATGGATTGCAGTGTATGCTTCCGAAGGAGATTATATGAGAACCTTGGGATATGATTATGAGAATACCAAGAATAATATATGGAAAGTCCCTGCTGAGTATAATCAGGGGTATCCTGAACTCTCACTTTTCAGTAAAAACAGTTATTCCGATGAAGCGTATGAAGAGGCACAGGCAAAGTTAAAGGATGAGAAAGCCATGACGCAGCACATGGTCAGCATGCTCCGGTATATGGCAGACCAGAAGAAATTTACAACAATGATGGAAAAGATATCAGGGAGTGATAGAAACTGGTCACTGGCAGCAGATTATATTGAAGAGAATGGGTTGAAATCCTACGGGTTCGTGTGTGTGACTACCAAAGCGGATATGGAGAAGATGCTGATGGAAGACCATATCCTCGGCATTGCAGTAGAAGCATGGAAATAAAAAATAAGAATAAAAAATCCTGCCACGGAGCAGGAAAAATAAAAGCGGAGATGGAGGGATTTGAACCCTCGCACCGGTTGCCCGGCCTACCGCATTTCGAGTGCGGACCCTTCAGCCACTTGGGTACATCTCCATATTAAGATGAAAAACAGTTCCGCGGAATAACCGGAACTGTTTTTTATTATATAAGGAATTAGTGAAAAGGTCAAATCTTTTTTTATTGACGAATTGCTCTCACTGTAATAAGATAATAACAAAATGCGGTTGTTTACCCTGTGGATAAAGCGATTTTTGTCCAAGGCAGGGAAGCAGCTGCGAGGAAAGCGGACAGGTGACCATCATGACAGATAAGAAGAAAACGATTCTGGAAGCTGTGGAGAAGCTGACAGATACTTACCGTAAAGAAGAACTTTTTCTGGGAAAAGACAGAGGACGTCTTCCGAATAAGAAAGAGATCATCGATTTTATTAAAGATATGAGATCCATTATCTTTCCAGGATATTTCAGTGTAGATTCCAGTGCCAGTGTGTTCCCGGAACATTATGTGGCATATCGCCTGAATGATTTGTACGACTGCTTACAGGAGCAGATCGAGATTGCATTTTTATATCAGGGAGAAGAAGAGCAGAAGGCGAAAGAACATGCAGAGAAGATCACAGAGAAATTCTTCACCAGTATGCCGGAGATCCAGCGTATGTTATTAACTGATCTGCAGGCGGGATTTGACGGCGACCCGGCAGCCAAGAGTAAAGAAGAGATCATTTTCTCCTATCCTGGATTTTATGCGATTTATGTATACAGACTTGCACATGTTCTTTATCAGGAGAATGTGCCGTTTATTCCAAGGATCATGTCTGAGTATGCCCATGGTTATACAGGCATTGATATCAACCCGGGGGCAACCATCGGAGAATATTTCTTTATTGACCATGGAACCGGTGTTGTAGTTGGTGAGACTACAGAGATCGGAAAGAACGTGAAGCTGTATCAGGGTGTGACACTGGGTGCGCTTTCTACCCGTCAGGGACAGCTGCTTGCCAATGTGAAGAGACATCCGACGATCAGAGACAATGTGACGATCTACTCGAACTCTTCTGTACTTGGAGGTGAAACTGTGATCGGTGAGAATACGATCATTGGAGGTAACACCTTCATTACAGAGTCCATTCCGGCAAACACCAAGGTCAGTGCCAAGAGCCCTGAACTTGTGATCAAGAAACCGAGAAGTGCAGTGGAAACTACGAATGTGTGGGACTGGGAGAACTGATCCTGAGTGGTGACATAAATAAAACTATCCTGCCAGGCATCAAGCCGACTGCTTTGATGCCTGTGCAGGATAGTTTCTTATTTTTATAAGGAATTTTTCAGCAGTTTATTCCATTTCTTGACAGCAGAAGGATTCATCTTTAATTTCTTGCGGTCATAAGTGAGCAGTCCGTTGGTCTCTTCTTCAATATCTGAAAGCTGTGTATAAATCGTGGCAGAATATCCTTTTTTTACAGAAGGGATGATGGTATCTTTCATCAAACCGACGAAGCCGTCGGTGAGCTCTTTACTGTTTTTGAAGTTCTTATATCCATAAATATTGCGGCAGGCACTGTGCTCCGGAATGCGCAGAGAATAGCCGCCGAATTCAGAGAGTGCAAGTACACGCTCTGATCTGGGGATGGGAAGTCCCAGAAAATAATAATGCAGACTGTTGATATCTCCGCAGTCCTGATCGAACCATCCGCTGGCAGAATCTACCAGGCGGGAAGGATCCAGTCTGTGGATAAAATCTGTAACTTTTTTCGTAGAAAACTGTCCCCATCCTTCATTGAACGGGATCCAGGTGACAATGGAAGGGTGGTTGTACAGTGTTTTTATCATATCCCGGAGCTCATAGATATATTCCTGGCGGCCGTCTTCATCTGTACGGGAGAGAAGGTGTGCATGAACATCTTTTACCGGAATCCGTGCCCAGTTCAGCAGAGTGGCGAGATAGGTGACGAACCAGTGCTGGTAATCAGAGCCGCCGTTGGGCATATCCTGCCATACCAGCATTCCCATACGGTCGCAGTGGAAATACCAGCGGTCAGCCTCGATCTTGCCATGTTTGCGAAGCATATTGAAGCCAAGGGTTTTCATGGCACAGATGTCATGGATCAGTGCTTCGTCAGAGGGTGCAGTATAAAGTCCATCCGGCCAATAGCCCTGATCCAGCACGCCGTTCTGGAAATAAGGCTGGTCGTTGAGGAAGAAGCGTGGATATCCGTCAGCTGCCGTCTGGACGTTGCATTTGCGAAGGGCAAAGTAGCCCAGAACACGGTCTTCGCCATATTCGAGAGAATAAGGATAGAGCCAAGGTTCTTCCGGGGTCCAGGATTTCTGCGCGCTTTCCGGAATGGGAATAGCAGATTCCTTTCCAGGGAGCAAAGCAGCAGAAGTAATCTCTTCGTGCAGTAAATCGTCTGTAAGTCCCTCTGATTCCAGAAAAACAGGGGGATAAATTCTGCAGGTGATTGCATTCTGATCTTGCGCAGAAGCGGTACGAACTCTCATGCGGATCTTTTTTTTATCATAATCCGGAGTGGTGCGGATGTCTTTGATGTATTTATCTGGTACAATTTCCATCCATACAGTCTGCCAGATCCCGCTCTGGGCAGTGTAGAACATCCCGCCCCGTTCCAGCTGCTGTTTTCCCCTGGCATGGTAAGAAGTATCACTGAAATCGTGTACACTGATGAGGATAGAAACAGTCAGGTCTTCTGCGATAAAGTCCGTGATATCTACAGTAAATGGCAGATATCCCCCCTTATGGTAAGCCACGAATTTACCGCCTATATATACGCTGCAGATCTGGTCAACAGCTCCGAAATGAAGAAGAAGCCGCTGGCTGTTCACATCCAGACAGCCTTCTGGGAGCTGGACTACGCGGGAATACCACAGGACTTCATCTGGCAGAAGCTGTCTGTTTACCTGAGAAAGGGGTACTTCCGGTGAAAATGGAACCAGGATCTGTCCGTCAAAGGGGAAGTATTCATTTTCATAAAACTGATGTGGCAGAATTCGTTTGTCTGTGATCAGATAATCCCACATACCATTCAGATTGATCCAGTGTTTTCGCTTCATACCAGGACGTGGGTATTCTTTTAATGTCTCTCCCTGGGCTGCTGCTTCAGTCCAGATGGTTTTCAGTTTTTTCAATATATCAGGTCCTCCTTCTGAGTATAAGATCAATGGAAAGTATAAAAACGGGTACATATATAACCTTATTATACATGAAAAACAACAGTTTGTGAGGGGAAAAGAAGAAAAGAAATACGGGATAATTGTCTGAAAGAGACTAAATTGTACATGCTATTAAAAAAATAGAAAAAATTTAAATTTAGTGTTGACAAATGAAGATTCATCATATATACTAATCTTCGTTGATGCGGCAGAGATGCACAGACAACTGTGCGGGTGTAGTTCAATGGTAGAACACCAGCCTTCCAAGCTGGATACGTGGGTTCGATTCCCATCACCCGCTTATGCGATAGTGGCGTAGTTGGTAACGCGCGACCTTGCCAAGGTCGAGACCGCGGGTTCGAGCCCCGTCTATCGCTCTTTTAACTGAATATCTGCGGGTGTAGTTCAATGGTAGAACACCAGCCTTCCAAGCTGGATACGTGGGTTCGATTCCCATCACCCGCTTGTGCGATAGTGGCGTAGTTGGTAACGCGCGACCTTGCCAAGGTCGAGACCGCGGGTTCGAGCCCCGTCTATCGCTCTTGAGACTTCGGATTTTCCGGAGTCTTTTTTGTATGCATGAGAAATAAAAAGCAGGAGAGCACACCGGGATGCTCTCCTGTCTCAGGAAGGATTAAAGAGTATTGTCTTTGATATCAGGATTCTTCAGAGGCTGTATCTGAATCACCGTAAAAAGTAAGAAGATAAAGTCCGCAGATCCCCACCAGACCATAGATGATCCTGGAGATCCAGCTCATGCTTCCGAAAAGCAGTGCTACCAGATTCAGATTAAAAAAGCCGATGAGGCCCCAGTTTACAGCCCCAATAATGGCAATAGTCAGTGCTGTATATCGTAAACATTTATTTCCCATAAGTCACCATCCTTTCATCCATCCGTGATATTCTACAGTGTGCGCAGTGTGAAAAAAAATATGCACAATTTTCAAAAATAATCATGAAAACTGTGCATAGTGTTTCTCTGCCAGAGAGAGCAGAACTTATTTTACTTTCAGGATCTGGCTTGCGGTGGCATCTTCGTCGAAAGAGAATGCTTCCTGAACCTGTACGGTCACGTCACTTTCATCTGTGAGAGTAAATGCCTGGCATACCGTAACTGTCTGTTCCGGCTGGATCTCGGCAGTGTAATGATCAATGGCATCATCATTGTTCTCCGGGATTGCTGCGTCGCAGACTTCTCCGTGCTGATAAGCTTTCAGATTAACATCTACCATTGCACTGGATGCTGAGGAAGAATGATTGGTGTAATCATAGTAGATCATAATACAGGGGTTACCTGCGAAATCCTTGGTGATGGTGTGTTTTTTGTACTTGATGGTGAACTTGTCAGTGGTCAGGTTCAAAGTGTCGGATTCTGTGGCTTCCGGTGAGGAGGATGAACTGCTGTCATTGTCCATATTATTGAGGGAATTGTTGATCTCGTCCTCTACACTCTTGAAGTTGGCTGACATGATCTTTACGGTAGCATCATCCAGAGAAACGATCTTCCAGCCTTCATTTGTCTTGATCAGCGGATAGATGATATCTGCTTCTGAGAATTCATCTTTTTCACTGCTCTTTGCTTTTTCGTTCAGGATGGATGCCAGTTTTTCCTGGGTTTCTTCTTCACTGAGCTGAGCTCCGGAATAAGCACTGGCTACGATCTGGCGAAGGAATTCCGTGATGGTTTCCTTATAAATGTTCGTGCCGTCCACATAAGTGATATGTGCTGTAACAGAGGCGGTTCCGTTCTGGATATCGAATCTGTTTCCGGTGATCTTATAGGTCATTTTCTGGTTGATCGCTGTGAAGAAATCTGTATATGCTGCATTGCGGATGTCTGCGTTATCAAGGGCTGAGAGATCGCTGCTCTGAAGCAGGGATTCCATTGTGGTAAAGTCCATTTTCTGCATGCTGTCCAGGAACTGTTCGGCAGTTTTTTTCGGCTGCTGGCGCTGATACAGATAGAATGCAGTCCCGCCTGCCACTGCCAGTACCAGGATCACGAGAATAACGATCAGACCGGCATGGCTTTTTTTATTTTTTTTACTCATGGTTCCTCCTGTCTTAGTAAGGTATATCAATTATTTCGTTTACGGGTTTATTATAGCAGAATGCGTTGACATTGGCAAATTTCTTCTATTATAATAAAAAGAAAGGAGTGGCAGAGAAAATGAAATATGAGAGTTCTTTTAAATCAGAAGCAGACGGTCTGGAAATCTCCATTATGGCAGTTCTGCCGGATCAGAAGCCTTACAGGGCAGTTATCCAGCTGGTTCACGGCATGAGCGAGCATAAAGAAAGATATCTTCCATTTATGAAATTCCTGGCGAAACAGGGTTATGTGACGGTGATCCATGATCACAGAGGCCATGGAAAAAGCGTAAAATACCAGCAGGATCTGGGATATACATACGGAGGCGGAGCGAATGCTATGCTTCAGGATATCGGAACAGTGAACCGTAAAATACATGTACATTTCCCGGATCTGCCGGTGATCCTGATGGGACACAGTATGGGATCTCTGGCTGTACGTGCCTATGTGGCAGAACATGACAGCACGGTGGATATGCTGATTGTGTGCGGTTCTCCCAGCAATAACCCGGCCAGACCACTGGGAGTGGCAGTTGCCAGGATGGAGAAGGCTGTTCTGGGACCGAGACACAGAAGCTGGCTGATAGAGGGGCTGTCTTTCGGCACAGGTGTGATGAGATTCCGCAAAGATAAAACCTGTACAGCCTGGATCTGTTCTGACTCGGAAGTTGCCAGAGAATATAAAGAATCGGAACTTTGCGGATTCACTTTCACAGATGATGCTTATCTGGCGCTGTTTGATCTGATGAAGCGGGCCTATGATGCAGAACATTATTCCTGCACCAATCCGAAGATGCCGGTGCTGTTTGTAAGCGGAGCAGAAGATCCATGCATGATCAATGTGCGGCATTTCGCAAAGGCAGTGCAGAATATGCGCCATGCAGGATATCTGGATGTAAAGGGCAAACTTTATCCGGGAATGCGCCATGAGATCCTGAATGAGAAGAATAAAGAACAGGTTTATCATGACATTGCAGTATATTTAAAGAAAAAAGGATTCTGAAACCGAATAAAAAACTGAATAAAAAAACATCCGGGATCTCATAATAAATTTGAACACAGAAATGAAAAGGAGAGACTTGATGTTTCGAAAAGGGATTTTTTTCCTGATCCTGACAGGGCTGTTGCTTTGTGCCGGGTGCGCGGGCAGGAGACCAGCAGAACAGGGGGAATTGGTACGTATGGAGGCTGTCGGAGAAAATCCGGCGGTCTTTTTGCTTTACGCAGATGTGAAAAAATGGTAATATTATATTCGGGCAATTTAAAAATATAAAAACAGGAGGTTTTTACTTATGGAGGAACAGAAAAAAGAAAACCTGCCGGAGAATACTGAGGCAGAGAATTCTTTGGAAGATACATCAGAAGCGCAGAAGGCTGCACAGCCTGCAGGCAGATCCTTTCTCTGGATGCTGGCTGGAGTTTATCTTCTGTATACAGGCTACAGTCTGGCAGCAGCTGTTATCAGAGGAGAAGAAGGTGCCACACCCATTTTCCTGCTGATTGGAATCGTATTTCTGATCATTGGAGCAGGCCTGGTGTTTACAGGAGGAAAGAATCTTCTGAAGGCTAATAAGATGAAACAGGAACTGGAAGCAGGAAAATCAGCTGGTATGGCAGGTGCAGAAGCAGCAGCCGGCGGAGAACTGAAAACAGAAGAACAGCCTGCAGCCCAGAAGAAAATGAGCATTGCAGACAGAGCGAATCTGGCGAAGAGACTGGATGAGGAAGAAGCTTCATCAGAAGAGGAAGAAGAGAATCAGAAATGAAAATCGTAAAGATGTTATTGAAACCTTTTTCTTTCGTACCTGCACTTCTTATGATGTATGTGATCTTTTCGTTTTCCGCGCAGACCGGAGAAGTATCCGGTGACCTGAGCTATAAGATCAGTTATAAGATCGTGGAGACCAAGAATGAACTGTTTAATGAAAACAAAAGCCCTGAGGAGCTTTCCTGTGCGGCGGATGGAATTCATCATTATGTAAGAAAAGCAGCGCATATGACAGAGTATTTCCTGCTGGCAGTTGCCATTTCTTTTCCATTGTATGTGTACGGTGTGAGGGGAATCTGGCTGATGATCCTGGCAGGGATCGTATGTGTGGGATTCGCGGGGCTGGATGAATATCACCAGTCTTTCGTGGACAGCCGTACTCCCTCTGTGAAGGATGTGGGGATAGACAGCATAGGAGCCATGATCGGTGTTCTGTTGGTACAGGCATTCTGTTGGTCCGCACTGAACAGCCCGGTAAAGAAAAAGAAGAAAAAACGAAAATAAAAAACTGCGGTACTTTTTACATCACAGTGAGAGGATGTAAGAGGTATCGCAGTTTTTTGGTACAGGAAATTGCAGCAGTCTCGAATGCCGGGATCAGCGGGTCAGCTGTGCAGATCCTGCGCGGACATGGCGGAGGAAAATATCTCTGATGGATGGAAGTTCTCCCAGTCCCTGCAGGGTACAGGAAATCTGGAATCCCTCTTTTTCCAGAATGCTTTTCCAGGAATCTTCATCCTCACCTGCCATATCGTTGGAAGCATGGTCACCGGCTACGATCATGAAAGGTGCCAGATGTACGTGGGCAGGATGAATGGTTCGTAATTCTTCAAGGAAGGTTTCCAGGGAGAAATCACCCTCCACAGTTCTTATATGGATATTCGGGCAGCCGGACTCTTTAAAGAGGCGGTCCATTTCCGGGTAGAGTTCGTTGGCGATGTGTTCTGTCCCGTGTCCCATAAGAAGCAGGAGATCTTCTGGTGCAGGATGATATTCCCGGATCAGTGCCTGACAGACTTCTTCTTCGTCCTGCTGTGTTACGATGAGGGAGTCACAGATCACGATGGAATCAAAATCTTTTTCAGATGCCAGGACTTCTTTTTTCATGGCGTCACTCTCAAATCCTGTGATCACATAAGTCGGCTGTACGATCACGTTTCGGATCCCGTCATTTTTCATCTGTATCATGGCTTCTGCAATATCCATGATGTGGGTCCCGTCACGTTTCTTAAGTTTGGCCCGGATCCTGGGGCTGGTCCATGCACGGTAGCAGGGAAGATCCGGGAAGGCCTGCTGGATATCTTTTTCAATCTTTTCTATGGTTTTCTTGCGGGTTTCCGGGTAGCTTGTTCCGAAGCTGATCACCAGAACCGCAGTTTTTTCAGGTATAGGCATTGGTATTCTCCTTAATAATTGGCATATTATGCGCACTCGTGCTTCATTATACAGGGGAAAAATCGAAAACTCAAGAACAGTAGAAAAATTTTTTTATGAATGCTATAATGGAGTTACTGTTCACAGGTCAATGGTATTTAGATAATCTATACCCTTAAGACTAACTAAGGATATAGATTATCTAAATACCATTGCGGAGTGAACAGTAATATAATGTCAGGAGATAAAGATAAAAAAGGAGCCATCCATAAAAATGCAGAATGAAAAATTACCGAAATTAAGAGAAGGAAGGGTCCACGGGACAAAGGATTTTCCATGCGCCATTTACTGGACCGGTTCCAGAAAAAAAGGAATCATGGTGCAGCACCACTGGCATGAGGAAATTGAGATCATTTATTTTTCTGGTGGAGAATTCTGTGTGGAGATCAATATCGAGAAATACAGGATCAGCGGAGAATGTATTTTCTTTATCAATCCAGGAGAACTGCACAGCATTTCGGTAGAGAAGGACGGAGAATGTATGGAGGATGCAGTTGTTTTTCACATGGATATCTTGAACTTCGCTTCTTCCATGGATCAGGTACAGACCAGACTGCTGCAGCCGATCCAGAATGGCAGGCTTCTGTTTCCGCGATGTATTGAAACTGAGAGTCCGGCTTTTAAAACAGTAAGGGATGCTTTTCTGAATATCCAGAATGCTTTCGGCAGATCATGCACAGGAGAGGGGATTTGCGACGGGCAGGCCGTGACAGAGGATATTACCTGTCAGCTGGCTGTCAAAGCGTCCCTTCTGCGTATCCTGACGGTACTGTCTGCCAATAGAATGTTTACAGAAACCAGTAGGAACAATGACCGGAGGATCGAGACCATCAAAAAGGCCATCGGATATATCCAGGACAATTATAAGGAAAAAATCTATATCCGGGATCTGGCAGACCTGATCGGGATGAACGAGCAGTATTTCTGCCGCTTTTTCAAGAAAGCCATCGGTCGTTCTCCTATTGAGTATGTAAATGAGTACAGGATAAAAAAAGCAAGACATTATCTGGAAGAAACAGACCTGACGGTAATGGAGATCTGTCTGGAATGTGGTTATAACAATCTGGGAAATTTTCTCCGGGAATTCCGCAGATACACAGACACCACACCCTTACAGTACCGTAAAAGGTCATGATTTCGTATTTTTTTATCAAATAAAAGTAAGACGTAAGGGAAATATGCATTTATAATATAGTTCAGTTAAAACGATCGAAAAGACGAAATATAACGTAAGATCAGATTACGGAGGACTATAAAAATGATAAAAAAATGGTGGAATGACAAAGTTGCATATCAGATTTACCCGAAGAGTTTCTGCGATACGAACGGCGACGGGATCGGGGATCTGCGGGGTGTGATCAGCAAGTTGGATTATTTAAAGGATCTGGGGGTGGATATCGTCTGGCTGTCTCCCTGCTATAAATCCCCGCTGGCTGACCAGGGCTATGATATTTCAGATTATTATGATATTGATCCGCGTTTCGGAACCATGGAAGATATGGATGAACTGATCGCGGAAGCGAAGAAGAGAGATATGTACATCCTGATGGATCTGGTTGTAAACCATTGTTCCGATGAACATGAATGGTTCAAAAAAGCCTGTGAAGATCCTGATGGAAAGTACGGAAAATATTTTTACCTGAGAGATAAGAAAGAAGGGGAACTGCCGACCAACTGGCGCTCCTATTTCGGTGGTCCTGTATGGGAGGATCTGCCTGGAACCAATAAGCAGTATCTCCATGTATTCCATAAGAAACAGCCGGATCTGAACTGGGAGAATCAGGAAGTAAGAGAGGAAGTTTACAAAAATATCAACTGGTGGCTGGACAAAGGTTTGGGTGGTTTCCGTATCGATGCCATCATCAATATCAAGAAGGCACTTCCCCTGCACGATTATGAACCGGACAGAGAAGACGGTTTAAGCAGCATCCACAAGATGCTGGAGGAAGCTACAGGGATCGGAGAATTTCTGAGTGAGATGAGAGACCGGACTTTTAAGAAGTATGATGCTTTTTCCGTAGGGGAAGTCTTTAATGAAAAGCCGGAGGAGATTCCGGATTTCATCGGAGAGAACGGATATTTTTCCAGTATGTTTGATTTCAATGAAACGATCTGCGGAGGTTCTGATAAAGGCTGGTATGACTGCCGCAAGATCACTCCGGATGAGTACAAGAAGTGCTGTTTTGAGACCCAGGCGAAGATCGGAGATCAGGGAATGGTTTCCAATATTATCGAGAACCATGATGAACCACGTGGCGTAAGCCGTTACCTGCCGGATGGCGAATGCACAGAAGCGGGCAAAAAAATGCTGGGTGGATTAAACTTTATGCTTCGCGGCCTTCCGTTTATTTACCAGGGCCAGGAGATCGGAATGGAAAACGTAGAGTTCCAGTCTATTGAACAGGTGGATGATATTTCCACCCTGGATGAGTATAAAGTAGCTCTGGAAGCAGGGCTGTCACCGGAGGAAGCCTTAAAGAGTGTGGGAAGATTCAGCAGAGACAATGCCAGAACTCCGATGCAGTGGACAGACGGGGCCAATGCGGGCTTCACAAGTGGAAAACCATGGCTGGAAGTAAACTCCAACTATACAAGGATCAATGCAGAAGCACAGATGAAAGATCCGGATTCTGTATGGAATTTCTATAAGAAACTGATCGCACTGCGCAAGGATCCTGAATATAAAGAAACAGTTGTCTATGGTGCACTGAAGCCTGTATGGGAGGATGTACACAACCTGATGGCATATTACCGCAAAGGGGACCGGACACTTCTGGTAGTGGGAAATTACCAGAAAGGGCCTCAGAGCATCGAACTTTCCCATGGATACAAAAAGGTTCTGCTGAACAATTACCATGAGCTGTCTGAGAACGGAAATAAACTGATTCTTCAGGGATATCAGTTCCTGGTGCTGGAAGTATAAATTAAGAATAGAATATAAAGTTGTGAGAGAAGCCTCTTTTTATGGAGAACAGTTGCGTTTTCCATGAAAAGAGGTGCTTTTTTATGGAGAATTATGTCGCTGGCAGGATTCTTTTTACTTGTATGGATAGGGCAAATATTGTATGATAGTAGGAAAGGCGTAAGGTGAGAAAAATGAATCAGATACAGATTATTGTAAACAACGGCGCAGGAACGGGAAAAGCCTTTCAGGTGTGGAATGAAACCCAGAAATTACTGCGCAGATATAAAGTAAATTATACAGCCTATGCTACCAGATACCGGGGACATGCCACCAGACTGGCGGAGAAGATTTCCACAATGGAGGGAAAGGCCCAGGTTTATCTGATCGTGGTGGGAGGCGACGGCACCATCAATGAGGTGCTGAACGGAATCAGAGATTTTGACAGGGTACGTCTAGGAGTGATCCCTACAGGTTCGGGGAATGATTTCTGCAGAAATCTGAAGCTTCCCGGAACACCGGAGGAGAGTCTGCGACAGATCCTGGTGTGCATCCGCAGGGACCGCCAGGGCAAAGAACTTCTGCGGATCGATCTGGGACAGGTTACCTGGGAAGGCTGCAAAAAGCCCAGGATCTTCGGAATCAGTGCAGGGGTGGGACTGGATGCTCTTGTGTGTAAGAAGGCACTGGATTCCAGACTGAAACGGGTTTTAAACCGTCTGCATCTGGGTAAACTTACATATCTGGCTCTGACTGTGCAGTCATTATTTACTATGGAAACTGCCAACGGGAAGGTGATCACAGAGCACGGCGGCTACATCCTTCCGAAGATGATCTTCGCAGCATCCATGAACCTTCCGGCAGAGGGCGGCGGTGTCCCCATGGCACCGGAGGCATCCCCGAAGGATGGACTTTTATCTTTAAGCAGTGCATCGGGAATCGCCAAATGGCGGACATTTTTCCTTCTTCCATTGCTGGTTGCAGCGAAGCAGGAAGGAATCAAAGGATTTAATATCCGCGATGAGAAAAATTTCCGCATGGTTCTGGACAAACCCATGGTCCTTCATGCAGACGGAGAATATTGCGGGGATGTAAAACGGGCAGAATTTTGCTGCCTGGAGAAGAAACTGCAGTTGCTGCATAAAGACAATATGATCAAATAATACGAAACGGAGAGAATGAGACGATGAGTTACGCAGATGATGTTTTTATAAAAATGTGCCAGGACATCCTGGAGAACGGTACAAGCACGGAAGGTGAGAAAGTACGTCCCGTATGGGAAGACGGAACGCCTGCTTATACCATCAAGAAATTCGGCGTAGTAAACCGATATGATCTGAGAAAAGAATTTCCGGCCATGACACTGAGACGTACCGCATTAAAAAGCGCCATGGACGAAATCCTCTGGATCTGGCAGAAGAAGTCAAACAATATCAATGATCTCCACAGTCACATCTGGGACAGCTGGGCCGATGGGGACGGTTCCATTGGCAAGGCTTACGGATACCAGCTTGGTGTGAAGCATCAGTACAAAGAAGGTATGATGGATCAGGTTGACAGAGTACTCTACGATCTGAAAAACAATCCGTTCAGCCGCAGAATTATGACAAATATCTATGTACATCAGGATCTCCATGAGATGAATCTGTATCCCTGTGCCTATTCCATGACATTCAATGTAACACAGACACCGGGAAATGAGAAACTGACATTAAACGCGATCCTGAACCAGCGTTCCCAGGATATTCTTACAGCAAACAACTGGAATGTGTGCCAGTATGCAATCCTGCTTATGATGGTCGCCCAGGTATGTGATATGGAGGCAGGGGAACTGCTTCATGTGGTGGCTGACTGTCATATTTATGACCGCCATATCCCGGTAGTAAAAGAGATGATCAAGAGAAAACCATATCCGGCACCGATCGTGAAACTGAATCCGGAAGTGAAAGATTTCTATCAGTTTACAACAGATGATCTGATCGTTGAGAATTACGAGACATGGCCGCAGATCAAGAACATTCCGGTGGCCATCTGATCGTAAATGACAGTACAGATGATACAGAAGAAAGATATCAGGAGGAAAAAGAGATGAATTTAATCGTAGCAGTAGACCAGAACTGGGCAATTGGCAAAGACAACAAGCTTCTGGTAAGCATCCCGGCGGATATGAAAATGTTCCGTGAGGAAACTTCCGGGAAAGTAGTGGTTCTGGGAAGAAAAACTCTGGAAACTTTTCCAAACGGACTGCCATTAAAAAACAGAACCAACATTGTAATTACCAAGAATCCGGATTTCGATGGAAAAGGTGCCATTGTAGTCCACAGTATTGAAGAGGCACTGGAAGAGGTTAAGAAATATCCATCAGAAGATGTGTATTGTATTGGTGGTGACAGCATTTACAAACAGATGCTTCCATACTGTGATACAGCGCACGTGACCAGAATCGACTTCGCATATGAAGCAGACAGTTATTTCCCGAATCTGGATGAAGACGAGGACTGGGAGATCACGGCAGAGAGCGAGGAGCAGACATATTTTGATCTGGAGTACCAGTTTGTAAAATATGAGAGAAAGAAATAATGAATAAGAAATAAAAAATGCGCTGTGTTGTTAACACAAACACAGCGCGATTTTTTATTCGATCACTTTCAGCCATCCTTCCGGTGCCTGGATGCGGCCCATCTGGATTCCTGTTAATGTGTCGTAGAGTTTCTGGATAACCGGACCCATTTTCTCCATTCCGCTTGGGAAGCAGATCTCTTTGCCATGGTCAACGATCTTTCCAACAGGAGAGATAACTGCAGCAGTACCGCAGAGACCACATTCAGCGAAATCTTTTACTTCATCGAAGTATACTTCTCTTTCCTCAGCTTCTAATCCAAGGTATTCCTTAGCAACATAGATTAAGGAACGACGTGTGATAGAAGGAAGGATACTGTCAGACTTAGGTGTAACAACTTTGCCGTCTTTTGTAACGAAGATGAAGTTAGCACCGCCTGTTTCTTCTACTTTCGTACGTGTAGCTGCATCAAGATACATGTTCTCATCGAATCCGTTCTTGTGGGCATCTACGATTGCATGTAAGCTCATTGCATAGTTAAGACCAGCTTTGATATGACCTGTTCCATGAGGTGCAGCACGGTCAAAATCAGTGACACGGATTGTGATCGGCTTAGCGCCGCCCTTGAAGTATGGTCCTACAGGTGTGGTGAATACACGGAACATATACTCGTCAGCAGGTTTCACACCGATAACCGGGTTAGTACCCATCATGTAAGGACGAACATATAAAGTAGCTCCTGAACCATATGGTGGAACATATGCTGCGTTCGCTTTTACTGTCTGAACGATGGCATCAACGAAACGGTCTTCCGGGAATACAGGCATCTCAAGTCTCTTGGCTGAGTTTGCCATACGCTCTGCGTTTAAGTCAGGACGGAAAGTAACGATACGTCCGTCTTCTGTTGTGTAAGCTTTCATTCCTTCGAAAGCTGTCTGCGCATACTGGAAAACACCTGCACATTCGTTCAGTGTTACATTAGGATCTGTTGTCAGTTCCCCGGCATCCCATGCGCCATCTTTAAATTTAGATACATAACGATAATCAGTCTGTACGTAACCGAAGCCGATGTTGCCCCAGTCGATATTCTTTTTTTCCATAATGAATCTTTCCTCCGTTCACACATATTACAGTATTTTCAAGTGTGATTACTGTTTATCTCTTTACCATTGTAAAACTTTTGCTTGTTAACTTCAATGGGAAATTTTCAATTTCAGTAAAATTTTGGAGAAAAATAAAAAATACCGGGGAAAAAACGCCGGATTTCAAGTGGAACCAGCAGAAACGATGTGCCAGTCTTGTTTTTTATATTGGATTTCGCTATAATATGGAATAGAAAAATGGAGGTCAACATGAGCGAAAATTTTGACGAATTAGGAGAACTTGGAGACAGAATAAAAGAGATCATAGATACAGCGGTTTCCACGAAGGATTACAGGCAGATGACCGAGGATATTAAACAGACAGTAGGACAGACCATAAACAGTACGCTGAATTCTGCTGTTGATACCGGAAGTGAAGCTATCAGGAATGGTCTGAACAGTATGTTTGGTTCAGGAAATTCCGAGTATCATAATAAGACGAAAGAGTTTGAAGAACGACGCAGACGGGAACGTGAACAGGAACGAAAGAAGCAGGAAGAGGAGAAAGCGAAAGAGCGCATGCTGACTCTGTATGACAGGAATACAGGGGGAAGAATGAAAGGCATGATGCTTGCCATCTCCGGCGGTATCCTTGCCAGTGGCATGGGACTTGGCACACTGGTTCTGTCTATTTTCGGTACAGTGGGACATATGAGTTCCCTTGTGCTGGGTGGAACCTGTTTCCTGGCAGCAGGAGCACTGGCCGGGGTGGGACTTCTCACTGGCGGCATAAAAAAATTAGGAAAGCTGGAACGTTTCCAGAAATACATCGGCACACTGGGAACTCACACATACTGTAACTTCGAACAGCTCTCTGCAGCAGTAGGGAAACCTGTGAAATTTGTAAAAAAAGATGTAAAGAAAATGATCAGTGATGGGTGGTTCCGCCAGGGACATATTGATGCCCAGGAAACCTGTCTGATCACAAGCAACGAAACCTATCAGCAGTATACCCAGACCGCGAAGGCGTTGGAAGAGAAGAAACAGGAAGAAGAGAGACGTCAGGCAGACTTTTCCCCGGAGGTTCAGGAAGTTCTGGATAAGGGAAATGAATTTCTGGATAAGATCCATAAGAGCAATGATGCAATCCCGGGCGTAGAGATTTCTGCCAAGATTTCCAGAATGGAACTGATCGTGGAGAAAATTTTCGAGCGTGCACAGAAGCATCCGGAGATTATACCGGATCTGAAAAAGATGATGAATTATTATCTGCCAATGACTGTGAAACTGCTGGATGCGTACGAAGAAATGGACAGGATGCCGGTACAGGGGGAGAATATCAAGTCTTCGAAGAAAGAGATCGAGGATACACTGGATACCTTAAACCAGGCATTCGAGAAACTGCTGGATTCTGTATTCCAGGATACGGCATGGGATGTTTCCAGCGATATTTCCGTACTGCATACACTGCTGGCACAGGAAGGTCTGACAGATGATGATTTCGCGAAGATGAATAAATAAAAGCCTGATCAAAAGGAGAAAACATGGAAAAAGAGTTTAAGGATTTTGAAATGGAAACACCATCACTGACCCTGGAACCGGATCTTGGCGCAGTGGAAGAGAAAGAAGAAATTGCAGAAGTCAAACAGCCGGAGAAGGAACCGGAAGCACCGGCACTCACACCAGCAGAACAGAAAATGGTGGAGGAATTTGCTGCAAAGATTGATATTGAGAATACAAACCAGATCCTTCAGTACGGAGCGGGAACCCAGAAGAAGATGGCAGATTTTTCCGATACAGCACTGGAGAATGTGAAGATGCAGGATCTGGGAGAAATCGGGGAGCTGATCACAAATGTGGTCGGAGAACTGAAAGATTTTGAAGCGAAAGAAGAAAGTGGATTCTTCGGATTCTTTAAGAAACAGTCTTCGAAAATTGAGAATATGAAGAACAAATATGCCAAGGCAGAGGGGAATATTGAAAAGATCACAGATTCTCTTCAGCAGCATCAGGTACGTCTCCTTAAAGATTCTGCCATGCTGGATAAGATGTATGAGCAGAACCTGAATTATTTTAAAGAACTTACCATGTATATTCTGGCAGGCAAGAAGAAACTGGAGGAAACAAGAAACGGAAAACTTGCAGAACTGAAGAATAAAGCAGTACTGAGCGGACTTCCGGAGGACGCGCAGGCAGCCAGAGACCTGGATGAGAAATGCAACCGCTTCGAGAAGAAGCTGCATGATCTGGAACTTACCAGAACCATCGCAATGCAGACTGCACCGCAGATCCGTCTGATTCAGAATAATGATACGGTAATGGTAGAGAAGATCCAGACAACCATTGTAAATACCATTCCGTTATGGAAGAGTCAGATGGTACTTGCTCTGGGAATCGCACATTCTGCAGAAGCAGCAAAGGCCCAGAGACAGGTAACCGATGTTACCAATGAACTTCTGAAAAAGAATGCGGAGATGCTTCATGTGGCAACTGTGGAAACTGCCAAAGAATCTGAACGTGGAGTAGTGGATATGGAAACCCTTCAGAAGACGAACGCAGACCTGATCCAGACACTGGATGATGTGATGCGCATCCAGATGGAAGGCCGTCAGAAGAGACAGGCAGCAGAGATGGAAATGCGCCGTATGGAAGACGAGCTGAAACGAAAACTTCTGGAGATCAGAAAATAAAAAGCAATGGAACAGGTGGGAGCTGCCGGGAATCCGGCCGCTCCTGTTTCTGACAGGAATGTTAAAAGAAAAGAGGAAATTATGTACAGAGATCATACAAAAGTCATCCGGATCGGTGACAGAAAAATCGGTGGCGGCAATCCCGTTTTAATCCAGTCCATGACCAACACCAAGACTGAGGACGTAGAGCAGACCGTAGCCCAGATCCTTGCCCTGGAGCAGGCAGGATGCGACATTATCCGCTGCGCAGTACCAACTATGGAAGCGGCGAAAGCATTAAAAGAGGTCAAGAAGCAGATCCATATTCCACTGGTAGCAGACATTCATTTCGACTATCGTCTGGCTATCGCAGCGATGGAAAACGGCGCGGACAAGATCCGTATCAACCCGGGAAATATCGGAAGCACAGAGCGTATCAAAGCAGTTGTAGACGTAGCGAAAGAACGTGGAATCCCGATCCGTGTCGGTGTAAACAGTGGTTCTCTTGAGAAAGAACTTGTGGAAAAATACCACGGAGTTACAGCAGAAGGCCTGGTGGAAAGCGCACTGGATAAAGTACACATTATCGAAGAGTTAGGTTATGATAATCTGGTCATCAGCATCAAATCTTCTGATGTCCTTATGTGTGCAAAAGCCCATGAACTCATCGCAGAGAAAACAAACTATCCGCTCCATGTAGGGATCACAGAAGCCGGAACTCTTTATTCCGGAAATATCAAATCCGCTATCGGTCTGGGAATCATCCTGAATCAGGGAATCGGTGACACGATCCGTGTATCTCTCACAGGTGCACCGCTGGAAGAAATCAAATCCGCGAAACGTATCCTGAAGACATTAGGCCTTCGCAAAGGCGGCGTAGAAGTGGTATCATGTCCAACCTGCGGCCGTACGCAGATCGACCTGATCGGCCTTGCAAACCAGGTAGAAACCATGGTACAGGACATCCCGCTTGACATCAAAGTCGCAGTTATGGGATGTGTCGTAAACGGACCTGGAGAAGCGAAAGAGGCAGATATCGGAATCGCAGGTGGAGTGGGTGTCGGACTTCTGATCAAACACGGTGAGATCATACAGAAAGTTCCGGAAGACCAGTTATTGGAAACTTTGCGTCAGGAACTTCTGAACTGGAAAGAATAGACCAGTGTTATTTGTACAGTAAGATTTTGAAAATCCCTGAGAAGTGATTTGGGGGAGTTGAAACAGGAACGGTATCTGTTTCAGTTGGAATAACGAGGAGATTTTATTTTGGAAAAAGACTTTTTTGATGTATTTCCCAATTTAAAAGTGAAGAAAGAACTAGAAGAATTACTGGAAATGGTATATGTGACCAGGGTTTCCTGCAATCCTTCCAAAACACATATCTGGGTCTATATAAAAAGTGAACGCTGGATCCACAAGAAGTATATTTTTGCACTGGAAGACCAGATCGAGCGCCAGCTTTTTGCCGGGCTTGGCGTGACGGTTACTGTCATCGAGAAGTTCCGTCTTTCAGGCCAGTATACTCCGCAGAATTTTCTGGATACCTACAGATCCAGTATGGAACTGGAACTGCGCAATTACAACATGCTGGAATACAACATGTTCAAGCAGGCGCAGATTTCTTTTCCTGGAGAGCATGACCTTCATATGATCCTTCCTGACTCTGTAATTGCCAGAGAAAAGAGCGACATTCTGATCGAGTATCTGCAGAAAGTTTTCTGCGAGAGATGCGGAATGGATTTAAAAGTAGAACTGGAATTCACAGAAACCCAGGAGAGTAAATACCGAAAGAATGCGGCAGTCCAGATCGCGCAGGAAGTGGAGAATGTCATCCGTCATGCGAAAATGAATGCAAAAAGTGAGGAAACCGATCAGTCCGAAGAGGCTGGAAGTGATAACAAAAAAACAGAAAAGAATGCTGAGAAACCGCAGCAGGAGAAGAAGGATAAGAAAGCAGCTTTTGGCGACCGCAAGGACAAGAAAGGCGATTTCCGAGGCGGATTTCGAAGGGACAGCAACCCGGATGTTATCTATGGAAGAGACTTCGAAGGCGAACCTGTTGCACTGGAAAGTATTACAGGTGAGATGGGTGAAGTGATCGTCCGCGGACAGGTTATGGATGTGGAAGCAAGAGAAATCCGTAATGAAAAGACCATCCTGATCTTCCCGATTACAGACTTCACAGACAGTATTGTAGTAAAGATGTTTCTGCGAAATGAGCAGGTGCCGGAAGTGACAGAGCATGTAAAGAAAGGCGCATTCCTGAAATTCCGTGGCGTAACAACCGTAGACCGATTCGACAGTGAACTTACCATTGCATCCATCGCAGGAATCAAAAAGATTGCCAACTTTACCACATCCCGAGTAGACACCAGCCCACAGAAACGTGTAGAGCTTCACTGCCATACAAAGATGAGCGATATGGACGGTGTTACAGATGCCAAATCTCTGGTAAAGCGTGCATATGAATGGGGACATCCTGCCATTGCCATCACAGACCACGGCGTTGTCCAGGCATTCCCTGAGGCGAACCACTGCTTCGATGCATGGGGCGGATGTGTCCCGAAGGATTCTGATTTCAAGGTCCTGTATGGTATGGAGGGTTATCTGGTAGATGACTTAAAAGGTATGGTTACTAATGGAAAAGGCCAGAAGCTGGACGGCAGATTTGTAGTCTTTGATATCGAGACCACCGGATTCTCCTCCCTGACCTGTCACATCATAGAGATTGGTGCAGTACTGGTAGAGAATGGTGAGATTACGGACCATTTTTCAACATTTGTAAACCCCAAAGTTCCGATTCCGTTCCGTATCGAACAGCTTACCAGCATCAATGACAGCATGGTCATGGATGCTCCGACCATCGAAGAGGTTCTGCCGGAGTTCCTTGAATTCAGCAAGGGTGCAGTGATGGTTGCACACAATGCAGACTTCGATATGGGATTCATTATGAAGAACTGCGACAGACTGGAAATCGAACATGATTTTACCTATGTAGATACTGTAGGTATGGCACGTTTCCTGCTTCCTGCATTGAACAGATTCAAATTGGATACCGTAGCAAAGGCAGTAGGGGTTTCTCTGGACAACCATCACCGAGCGGTGGACGATGCTGCCTGCACTGCAGAGATTTTTGTTAAATTCGTAAAGATGCTGGCAGACCGTGATATCCTTGATGTGGATGAGCTGAACAAGCAGGGGGCAGTTTCTGCTAATACTATTAAGAAACTGCCAACATACCATGTAATTATTTTTGCCAGAAATGAAACCGGCCGTATTAATCTGTATAAACTGGTGAGCCAGTCTCATCTGAAATACTATCACAGACGTCCCCGTGTACCAAAGAGTATCCTGCAGAAATATCGCGATGGACTTCTGGTAGGAAGTGCCTGCGAGGCGGGAGAACTGTATCAGGCATTACTGCGAAATGCACCTGAGACAGAGATCGCCAGACTGGTAAATTTCTATGATTATCTGGAAATCCAGCCCATCGGAAATAATAAATTTATGCTCGCAGATGACAAGCACGATATGATCAATTCCGAGGAAGATTTACGAGAAATGAACCGCAGGATCGTGAAGCTGGGTGAACAGTTTAAGAAGCCTGTAGTGGCAACCTGCGACGTGCATTTCATGGACCCGCAGGATGAAGTTTACCGACGGATCATCATGGCAGGAAGCGGCTTCTCGGATGCAGATGAACAGGCACCTCTGTATCTGCGTACCACCGAGGAAATGCTGGAAGAATTTGCTTATCTCGGAAGCGAGAAAGCAGAAGAAGTAGTTATTACAAACACCAATAAGATTGCTGATATGATCGAGAAAATCTCTCCGATCCATCCGGATAAATTCCCTCCGGTCATCGAGAATTCCGACCAGGATCTGAAGAATATCTGCTTTACCAAAGCACACGAAATGTATGGAGATCCATTGCCTGAAATTGTAGAGAGCCGCCTGGATCGAGAACTGAACTCAATTATTTCCAACGGATATGCCGTAATGTATATCATTGCCCAGAAGCTTGTATGGAAGTCAAATGAGGATGGATATCTTGTAGGTTCCCGAGGATCTGTAGGATCTTCTTTGGCAGCGACTATGTCCGGTATCACAGAGGTAAATCCTCTTCCACCACACTATCTCTGCCCGAATCCGGACTGCAAATACAGTGATTTCGATTCACCGGAAGTAAAGAAATATGCAGGTATGGCAGGGTGCGATATGCCTGACAAGATCTGCCCGAAGTGCGGAACGAAGATGAAGAAAGAGGGATTTGATATTCCGTTCGAAACGTTCCTTGGATTCAAGGGGGATAAAGAGCCGGATATCGACCTTAACTTCTCCGGTGAATACCAGGCAAATGCCCACAGATACACAGAGGTTATCTTTGGTAAGGGCCAGACATTCAAAGCAGGAACCATCGGTACCCTTGCGGAGAAAACTGCGTTCGGTTATGTGAAGAACTATTTTGAGGAGCGCGGTGTGCATAAACGTTACTGCGAAATCAACCGTATTGTACAGGGATGCACCGGTGTTCGCCGTACCACAGGACAGCATCCGGGAGGTATCATTGTACTTCCGGTGGGCGAGGAAATCGAGAAATTTACTCCTGTTCAGCATCCTGCGAACGATGTAAACAGTGACATTATCACCACACATTTTGATTACCATTCCATTGACGGAAATCTGCTGAAACTGGATATACTGGGACACGATGATCCGACTATGATCCGAATGTTGGAAGACCTGACAGGCATCAGTGCGAGAGATGTTCCGCTGGACCAGAAAGATGTCATGTCTCTGTTTGCCAGTACAAAAGCGCTTAATATTGAGCCGGAATCCATCGGTGGATGTAAGCTTGGATGTCTGGGAATTCCGGAGTTTGGTACTGATTTTGCCATGCAGATGCTTATTGATACCAAGCCGAAATACTTCTCAGACCTGATCCGTATTGCAGGACTTTCCCATGGTACGGACGTATGGCTTGGCAATGCCCAGGTGCTGATCCAGGAGGGAAAAGCAACCATTTCCACGGCCATCTGTACCCGAGATGACATCATGATCTACCTCATCGGTAAAGGGGTAGAGAGTGGTCTGGCATTTACGATCATGGAGAGTGTCCGTAAGGGGAAAGGTCTCCGTGATGAGTGGATCGCGACCATGAAAGAACACGACGTACCGGACTGGTATATCTGGTCCTGTAAGCTGATCAAGTACATGTTCCCGAAAGCTCATGCTGCGGCATATGTTATGATGGCGTACCGAATCGCATGGTATAAAGTGTTCCAGCCATTGGCGTATTATGCGGCATATTTCAGTATCCGTGCCACCGCGTTTTCCTATGAACTGATGTGTATGGGTAAGGAACGTCTGGAATATTACATGGCAGAGATCCGTAAAAAAGGCGATGCCGTCTCCAAGAAAGAGCAGGATACCCTGAAAGATATGCGTATTGTACAGGAGATGTACGCGCGAGGTTTCGAATTTGTACCGATTGACCTTTACACAGCCAAAGCCCAGCGATTCCAGATCGTAGACGGCAAACTGATGCCGTCCCTTGCGACTATCGACGGACTTGGGGATAAGGCGGCAGACGCTGTCGTAGATGCCGCAAAACAGGGCAAATTCCTGTCAAAAGACGACTTCCGCGACAGAACGAAAGTCAGTAAAACAGTTATTGATCTGATGGATGATCTGAAGCTGTTCGGAGATATTCCGCAGTCCAATCAGATGTCATTATTTGATTTTACAGGTTGATTTTTCATGCCAACAGGAGATGAATATGAGAAAAGAAGAATTAAGATATTTACAGAGACTTGCAGAGATTTACCCTACAATTGGGAAGGCATCCACGGAGATCATCAATCTCCAGTCCATCCTGAATCTGCCGAAAGGAACCGAGCATTTCATGTCTGATCTCCACGGCGAATATCAAGCATTTTCCCATGTGCTGCGAAACGGTTCCGGGGCAGTCAGAAAGAAGATCGATGATGTATTCGGTCATACTCTTGGAAATAATGACAAGCGTTCTCTTGCGACCTTGGTCTACTATCCAAGGGAGAAAATGGACCTGGTCAAAGAAACAGAGGAGGACATGGAAAATTGGTACAAGATCACCCTGTACCGCCTTATCGAAATCTGCAAAACGACCGCGTCCAAGTACACCAGATCCAAGGTACGCAAGGCACTTCCGGCAGATTATGCCTATGTGATCGAAGAACTGATCACAGAGAAAGCAGAGGTTCTGGACAAAGAAGCCTACTATGATTCTATTGTAAATACGATCATTCAGATCGGCGGTGCAGAGAACTTTATCATTGCTCTGGCTGAACTGATCCAGAGGCTGGTAGTGGATCATCTGCATATTCTGGGAGACATTTACGACAGGGGACCTGCACCTCATTTTATTATGGACCGCCTGATGGAATATCATTCCCTGGACATCCAGTGGGGAAATCATGACGTGGTATGGATGGGAGCTGCAGCAGGGCAGAAGGCCTGCATTGCAACAGTTCTACGAAACAGTATCCGTTATGGAAATCTGGATATTCTGGAGGACGGATACGGGATCAATCTGCTGCCTCTGGCTACTTTTGCCATGGAAGCGTATAAGGACGATCCCTGTGAGATCTTTGCCATGAAGGGGGCTTCCAACTATAATAATCTGGAAGCAGAGCTGGGCAAAAAAATGCACAAAGCTATCGCCATCATCCAGTTTAAATTAGAAGGAAAACTGGTAAAAAAACACAAGGAATTTCAGATGGAAGACAGAGCATTGTTGCATCGGATCGATCCGGAAAAAGGAACCATCACCCTGCCGGATGGCAAGGTCTATCCTCTGCGGGATAACAGCTTTCCTACTGTGGACTGGAAGCACCCTTATGAGCTTACAGATGGTGAGAAAGAAGTGATGGGCAAGCTGTCTTCTGCATTCAGAAACTGTGAAAAACTTCAGAATCATATCCGCCTTTTACTTGACATGGGCGGCCTGTATAAGGTATATAATGGGAATCTGCTGTTTCATGGAAGTATTCCGCTGAACGAAGACGGAACCTTCCGGGAAGTACAGATTTATGGAAAGAGTTATAAAGGAAAAGCCCTGTACGATGCACTGGAAGCCTATGTGCGCAGAGCATTTTATGCAGTGGGCAAAGAGGAACAGAAAAAAGGCAAAGATATCATGTGGTATATTTGGGCTGCACCGGATTCTCCGCTGTTCGGCAAGAGCAAGATGAGTACGTTTGAACGATATTATATTGAGGACCCGGCTACACATGTGGAGAAAAAGAATGCTTACTACCGCCTGTGGGAGAATGAAGAAGTAGTGGATAATATGCTGCGGGAATTCGGACTGGATCCTGCAGAAGGACACATTATCAACGGCCATGTTCCGGTTCACCAGAGTGAGGGAGAAAGCCCTGTGAAGTGTAATGGAAAGGTCATTGTCATTGACGGCGGATTCTGTAAAGCATACCGCAAAGTAACAGGAATCGCAGGATATACGCTGATCTATAATTCCTACGGCCTCACTCTGTCTGCACATGAGCCTTTCACATCCAAGACAGATGCAGTGGCAAAAGAGACCGATATCGTATCCAACCGTGTGGCTGTCCGGTATATGGCGAGACGGCAGCTGGTGGGAGATACAGACACTGGTCATGCGCTGAAAGAGAGAATCCAGGAACTGATGCAGCTTCTGGATGCATACCGTAAGGGAATTATCAAAGAAAAGAAATAAAAACGGAAATAACGAAAAAGAGGAGACGTGTAAGTTTGTCGGTAAAGAACAGAAAGAATACAGAGAAAAAAAGAAGAATACTGAAAAGGCTGCTTGTAGTGATGATCATTTTATTTCTGCTGACAGGGCTGACAGGGATCGGCCTGGTCCATCTGCAGAACAGCAGGGACAGGGCTCAGCGAAAAGAAGAAGCTATCGCAGCACTGGAAAGTGTGCCGACGATCACACCGACTCCTGTTGCAACGGTAACGCCTACGCCTACCCCTGTTCCTACAGCAACGCCTACGCCAGTGATCACCAGAGAACCTGCATTTAATCCGGAAGATTATATTGGAACCTGGTACAGCACCAACGGAAGAGTGACAGTACAGATCACCAAGCTCACGGAGAAATCCATTACCTTTACCTATACGCAGGTAAATAAAAAAGGAACTGCAGTCTGTGAGGCAAGTGCGAAGAAGTCTGTGGCAGGAAACGCAGCCAGAGTGTCTTTTACGGATTCTCTGGGAAACAAGGCAAAGGGGTATTTCACCTTTGACAATGGTATGCTTTATGTGAAAATCAAAACAACAAAGAAAGCAGAAGGAGCAGGGGTGAAGCCGTCTGTGGACTGCATTATGGTGCGGGGATAAACCGGCCTGCACTGTTTATACAATAAAAAGAGGTTCTGGCATGGGATATCTCAGGATATCCTGATGTCGGAACCTTTTTGGATTTTTATGTACTGCCTGGCAGTAATAATGATCATTTTGCCATTTTTTTGTTGTCTGTACGGCCTACCAGATAATCGAGACTGATCTCATAGTAATTGGCCAGACGGATAAGCATTTCTACAGGGATGTTTCTGGAACCTGTCTCATAATGAGAATAGGAACGCTGGCTGATGTGGAGAATCTCACTTAATTCTCTCTGGGACAGATCTGCATCTGTGCGCAGATCCTGAATACGCTGAAATTTCATTTCATTCACCTCTTTCTGTCAGGGGATTATGGGGCTGCTGGCTGCAGCTGCCGTTTATAATAAAAAGTATAAATCAGACAAAATATACTATTGCAATTTGGAGCAAAATGGACTATAATAAAAACATTCTTTTAAACAGATCGATATCAGGGTGTTTGTCAAACCTTATCTGTATCATCCATCTGAGTTCTCAGATATTTTTAATTTCATTCATAGGAAATTAAAAGTCTTCCGGGCAGGATTGCACTGCGGCGGAGAGGAATTATGTCGCTGAAGCGACCCGCCGCAGGCGGAGAATCCTGCTTGCAGGATTCTTTCTTGTATCAGATGTTTCTATATAAGATATTTCCCATATAAGAACAAGTGAATCAGAGTTCAGTCATACGAAGGGTCCGGGGAACTTTGTATGCAGAAAGGAGACTGTTTGTTTGCAAGTGTTTTATCTGCTGCCATTATGGGGGTAGAAGTACGTCCTGTCAAGGTAGAAGCAGATGTAAGTAACGGCCTGCCTTCTTTTGTCATGGTTGGCTTTCCGTCCACACAGGTAAAGGAAGCACAGGACAGAGTGCGGACTGCTTTCAAAAATAACGGATTTAATTTTCCACCAAAGAAGATCACAGTAAATCTGGCACCGGCAGATATGAAGAAAGAAGGTTCTGGATTTGACCTGCCGGTAGCTGCTGCAGTTCTGTCTGCTTTTGAAATGATCCCCGGGGAGGTGCTGAAGGGGGTGATGATGGCAGGTGAGATCAGCCTCAGCGGAGAAATACATGGAATTTCCGGAATCCTTCCCATAATATTGTGTGCCAGGAGCCTGGGCTGCCGGTTATGTGTGGTTCCCAGGGAAAACCTGGCAGAGGGAAGACTGGTAAGTGACGTCCACGTAGCAGGGGTAAGGAATCTTACAGAATTGCTGAAATGTCTGAAGAACCCGGAACCCTTTCTGAAAGAGGAGGTCTTTGTACCGGAAGAAGGGGGGACAGCAGGGGTGGATTTCGCAGATATTGAGGGACAGGAGGGAGCCAGGCGGGCTGCAGAGATCGCAGTCAGCGGATTTCACAATATTCTGTTTATAGGACCGCCGGGGACGGGGAAAACCATGTTTGCCAGAAGGCTTCCCACGATCATGCCGCCTCTGACTTTCGAGGAGAAGCTGGAGCTGACCAGGATCTACAGCATTGCAGGTCTTCTGTCAGAAAAACAGCCCCTGATCAGCCAGAGACCTTTTCGAAGTCCTCATCATACCAGCTCACCACAGTCCATGGCAGGCGGGGGCAAAAATCCCAAACCAGGAGAGATCACTCTGGCGCACAGAGGCGTGCTTTTTCTGGATGAAATGCCGGAATTTTCCAGAAGAAGCCTGGAACTTCTGCGCCAGCCCCTGGAAGACCGGGTGATCCAGATCTCAAGGGTGAGCGGAACCTATCTGTTTCCGGCAGATTTCATGCTGTGCGCAGCCATGAACCCATGTCCCTGCGGCTACTATCCTGATATGAACCGATGTACCTGTACAGCAGGGGAAGTGGCTCATTATATGGGAAAGATCAGCCGGCCGTTGCTGGATCGTATTGATATCTGCACGGAGGTTCCGCCTGTGTCTTTTCAGGAACTTAAGAAGGCTGTTCCGGGAGAGAGTTCCGCCCGGATCAGGGAAAGGGTACGGAATGTGCAGAAGATCCAGGAGGAACGTTACAGGGGAGAAAATATCCGGTTTAACGGACAGCTTCAGAGCAGGATGATCGACAGATACTGCCCTGTGACAGACAGTGCATCCAGGCTGCTGGCAATGGCTTTTGACAGGATTTCATTCAGTGCCAGATCCTATCACAGGCTTCTGAAAGTGGCACGTACCATCGCCGATATGGAAGGGGAAGAAGTGATCGCCAGCCATCATGTAGGAGAGGCTTTGTCCTATCGTGCACTGGAAAAAGATTCTGTCATAAAATAAGGCATCAGGAGGTATTTTATATGGAAGGAAACAGTACACAGATGATCCGCTGTATAAAGAAAACAGATAAGGAGTACCCACAGAAGCTCTTGCAGTATTCTTCCATGCCTGCAGCTTTGTATGTGAAGGGGCAGCTTCCCTCTCAGGAACGTCCGTCTGTGGCAGTCATTGGTGCCAGAATGTGCAGTCCTTACGGAAGGATCCAGGCTTTTCGCTATGCGAAGTTTCTAAGTGCTGCGGGAGTACAGATCATCAGCGGGATGGCGCTAGGGATCGATTCAGAAGGACATAAAGGAGCCCTGGAAGGGAAGATGCCTACATTTGCAGTACTTGGAAGTGGCGTGGATGTATGTTATCCCAGATCCAACAGGAAACTGTATGAGAGGATCCTGTGGGAGAGCGGAGGGATACTCAGTGAATGTCCGCCGGGAAGCCCGCCCATGCAGTGGTGCTTTCCGGCCAGGAACCGGATCATCAGCGCGCTGTCCGATGCTGTTCTGATAGTGGAGGCGAAAGAGAACAGCGGATCCCTGATCACAGCAGGCTTTGCGCTGGAACAGGGGAAGATGGTTTTCGCCATTCCGGGGGCTGTTACGGACGCATTGAGCACAGGCTGCCATAAGCTGATCTACGATGGAGCAGGGATCGCCTACACTCCGGAAATCATCCTGGAAGAACTTGGGATATCCCCAAAAGGCGACAGAAAAACACCGGAAAAAAATAACTTAGGACTTGCAAGTGATTTGAATATGGTGTATAGTTGTCTCGATTTACGACCCAAAAACCCTGATCATATTGTGAGAAAAACAGGTTTTTCTCCGGCCAGGGTGAGCAATTGTCTGGTGGAACTGATGCTGAGGGGGCTGATCAGGGAAACAGGCAGACATTATTATGTAAGAACAGATATCGATTAATTATAACTAGGAGAGGTAACATGGCAAAATATCTGGTGATAGTGGAATCACCTGCAAAAGTAAAAACAATCAAGAAATTTCTTGGGTCCAATTACGATGTGGAAGCATCCAACGGACATGTTCGGGATTTTCCGAAAAGTCAGTTTGGAATAGATGTAGAACATGATTTTGAACCGAAATATATTACGATCCGCGGAAAGGGTGAACTTCTGGCCAAACTTCGCAAGTCAGCCAAGAAAGCAGACAAGATCTATCTGGCAACTGACCCCGACCGTGAGGGAGAAGCAATTTCCTGGCATCTGATGCAGGCACTGAAGGAAGACCCGAAGAAAATGCACAGGATTACTTTCAATGAGATCACCAAGACTGCAGTAAAAGCGTCCATCAAACAGGCAAGAGATCTGGATATGGATCTGGTAGATGCACAGCAGGCCAGACGAATGCTGGACCGTATGGTAGGTTATACCATCAGCCCACTGTTATGGGCGAAGGTAAAAAGAGGCTTAAGTGCAGGACGTGTGCAGTCAGTAGCGCTGCGTATCATCTGTGACAGAGAGGATGAGATCAATGCATTTATCCCGGAAGAATACTGGAGCCTGGAGGGAGAATTCCAGGTAAAAGGTGAGAAGAAGCCTCTGCAGGCGAAATTCTACGGTACAGATAAGAAGATGAGTATCCATAATAAAGAGGAGATGGATGCACTTCTTGCCTCTCTTAAGGATAAAGAATATGAGATCACAGAAGTGAAAAAGGGCGAGAGGATCAAAAATGCACCTCTTCCGTTTACAACAAGTACTCTGCAGCAGGAAGCTGCGAAGACGCTGAATTTTTCTACACAGAAAACCATGCGTCTGGCACAGCAGCTTTATGAAGGAATTGATATCAAGGGAAGCGGCACTGTAGGTGTGATCTCCTATCTGCGTACAGATTCCACCCGTATTTCAGAGGAAGCAGATTCCGCTGCAAGAGAATACATCACTGCCCAGTACGGAGAGAACTACGTATCCAGAACAGAAAAAACAGTAAAAAAAGGTCAGAAGATCCAGGATGCCCATGAAGCCATCCGCCCTACGGATATTACCCGCACACCGGCAGCCCTGAAGGAATCACTTTCCAGAGATCAGTTCCGTCTGTATCAGCTGATCTGGAAGCGCTTTGCAGCAAGCCGTATGGCACCTGCCCGATATGAAACAACTTCTGTGAAGATCGGGGCAGATGAGTATGTATTTACAGTATCTGCGTCCAAGATCGCTTTCGATGGATTTATGTCTGTGTATACAGATGAGGAGGATCAGAAGAAGGGAAATGTGCTGAACCAGAGCCTGGAGAAAGGGATGAAGCTGTCTCTGAAAGAATTGAAACCGGAACAGCATTTCACCCAGCCGCCGGCTCATTATACAGAGGCGTCCCTGGTAAAGACCATGGAAGAATTGGGAATTGGACGTCCAAGTACCTATGCGCCGACCATCACCACCATTATCAGCCGTCGTTATGTGGCGAAAGAGCAGAAGAATCTTTATGTCACAGAGCTGGGTGAAGTGGTCAACAATATTATGAAGCAGGCATTTCCGAGTATTGTTGATGTAAACTTTACAGCCACCATGGAAGGTCTTCTGGACTGTGTGGCAGCAGGAACTGTGAAATGGAAAACTGTAGTAAGCAATTTCTATCCGGATCTGAAGAAAGATGTAGATGCAGCAGAGGAAGAACTGGAGAAAGTAGATATCCAGGACGAAGTGACAGATGTGATCTGTGACAATTGCGGCAGAAACATGGTGATCAAATATGGTCCTCACGGACGTTTTCTGGCATGCCCGGGATTCCCGGAATGCAGAAATACCAAGCCATATTTCGAGAAGATCGGTGTGCCTTGTCCGAAATGCGGCAAGGAACTGGTACTGAAAAAGACCAAAAAAGGACGTAAATATTACGGATGCGAGGATAATCCGGAATGTGATTTTATGTCCTGGCAGAAACCATCTGTGAAGAAATGCCCGAAATGTGGAAGCTACATGGTGGAAAAGGGGAATAAACTGGCATGCAGCCAGGAAACCTGTGGATATGTAGAGTCGAAACCATCGGAAGAGAAATAATTACAGCAATTGAATATAATTTTCCAATAAAAGCAGCAGAATGAGGATCTCTTCTGCTGTTTTGGTTTTCTGGAAGACCGGAATCAGGAGAACCCTATTTACAGGAATGCCTGTGTAAGCAGATATTTTCCGGCAGTTAAACTGTATTTGTTGAATAATATTTGGGAAAGAAATCTATTTTCAGAAAAGCAAAGATAAAATGAAAAATAGTAAAATTTATCTTGCAATTTATACTTGGAACGTGTAATATTAAACTATAAGTAGAAAAACAGCAATTACCGGGGCTTACAGCTCCATAGCGAAAGGAGGACAACATGAGCGTTCAGTTGCTGGATAAAACAAGAAAAATCAACAAACTTCTGCATAACAGCAGTTCCAGTAAGGTAGTTTTCAACGATATCTGCCAGGTCCTGATGGAAACCCTGAGTTCTAATATTCTGGTGCTCAGTAAGAAAGGAAAGGTTCTGGGCGTCAGTTTATGTCCAGGAGTGGAAGAAATTACAGAGCTTATTGAGGATAAGGTCGGAGGTTATGTGGACTCCTTATTAAATGAAAGATTTCTTGGTGTTCTGTCCACGAAAGAGAACGTGAATCTTCAGACATTAGGATTTGAGCATGTTTCAGGAAGCTATCAGGGAATCATCAATCCTATTGATATTGCAGGTGAAAGACTGGGTACTGTATTTATGTATCGTTTCGATAAACCGTATGATATTGAGGATATTATCGTCAGTGAATATGGAACTACAGTGGTAGGACTTGAGATGATGCGTGCTGTCCATGAAGAGAATGCCGAAGAAGACAGGAAACAGCAGGTAGTGAAATCAGCCTTTAATACACTTTCCTTCTCCGAACTGGAAGCGATCATCCACATTTTTGATGAGCTGGACGGGGATGAGGGAATCCTGGTTGCCAGCAAGATCGCAGACCGCGTGGGAATCACCCGATCTGTTATTGTAAATGCACTGAGGAAATTTGAAAGTGCAGGTGTGATCGAATCCAGATCTTCCGGTATGAAGGGAACCTACATTAAGGTACTCAATGAAGTGATCTTTGATGAACTGGAAGAGATCAAGGCACAGAGAAATAAGAAATAATAAAGACACGATATGAAAAGAGAAGCTCCGGTGTATCAGCTTTTATACAGGCCTGAACGCCGGGGCTTTTTTTGGTCTCGGGCAGAAAGTTTTTCTGAATAAAATTATTTGTAAATTAAGAAAACAAGAGAAAAACAGAGTAAATAAGAGTAAAAAAGAGAATATCATTAAAAATATAATGCTAAAACAACTTGCGAAATTACCCCTTTTTCAATAATATAAGGACAGTGATTAGCACTCGAGGTAAAAGAGTGCTAGCAAAAATCGGCAGGGTTTGACAGATGCCGGAACAGCTGCTGAAAAAGGCGGCAATCATTCGGAGATTAAAGGAGGATTATAGATCATGACATTAGTACCTTTAGGTGACAGAGTTGTATTAAAACAGGTTGAAGCAGAAGAAACAACAAAATCCGGAATCGTTCTTCCGGGACAGGCACAGGAGAAACCACAGCAGGCAGAAGTAGTAGCTGTAGGACCTGGCGGAGTAGTTGATGGCAAAGAAGTAAAAATGGAAGTAGCTGTAGGTGATAAAGTTATCTACTCCAAATATTCAGGAACAGAAGTAAAGATGGACGGCACAGAATACATCATTGTAAAACAGAATGATATTCTTGCAATCGTTAAATAAGACACAACAGACAGTAATATAGAAAGATCAGAATTTAAACAGGAGGTCATTTTATCATGGCAAAAGAAATTAAATTCGGCGCAGAAGCCAGAGCAGCTCTTGAAGCTGGTGTAAATAAATTAGCAGATACAGTAAGAGTAACATTAGGACCGAAAGGAAGAAACGTAGTTCTTGACAAACCATACGGTGCTCCGCTTATCACAAACGACGGTGTTACAATCGCAAAAGAAATCGAACTGGAAGATGGATTCGAAAACATGGGAGCTCAGCTGATCAAAGAAGTTGCTTCCAAAACAAACGATGTAGCAGGTGATGGTACAACAACAGCTACTGTTCTTGCACAGGCTATGGTTCACGAAGGAATGAGAAACCTGGCAGCAGGCGCTAACCCGATCATCCTCAGAAAAGGAATGAAGAAAGCTACAGATGTAGCTGTAGAAGCAATCAAGAACATGAGCCAGACAATCAGCGGCAAGAAACAGATCGCAAACGTTGCATCTATTTCCGCAAGCGATGAGACTGTTGGACAGTTAGTAGCAGATGCTATGGAAAAAGTTTCCAAAGACGGCGTTATCACAGTAGAAGAATCCAAGACAATGCACACAGAACTTGACCTGGTAGAAGGTATGCAGTTTGACCGTGGATATGTTTCCGCATACATGTCAACAGACATGGAAAAAATGGAAGCAAACCTGGAAGATCCATATATCCTGATCACAGACAAGAAGATCAGCAACATCCAGGAAATCCTTCCATTACTGGAGCAGATCGTAAAAGTTGGTGCGAAACTTCTCATCATCGCTGAAGATGTAGAAGGTGAAGCTCTTACAACCCTGATCGTAAACAAATTAAGAGGAACATTCCAGGTAGTAGCTGTCAAAGCTCCGGGATATGGCGACAGAAGAAAAGAAATGCTTCAGGATATTGCAATCCTTACAGGCGGCCAGGTAATTTCAGAAGAAGTTGGTCTGGAACTGAAAGATGCAACTATGGAACAGTTAGGACGTGCAAAATCTGTTAAAGTTGCAAAAGAGAACACAGTTATCGTTGATGGTATGGGTGACAAAGATGCAATCGCAAACCGTGTTGCTCAGATCCGTGGACAGATCGAAGAAACAAAATCTGAATTCGATAAAGAAAAATTACAGGAAAGACTTGCAAAACTGGCTGGCGGCGTAGCTGTTATCCGTGTTGGTGCTTCCACTGAAACAGAAATGAAAGAAGCGAAACTTCGTCTGGAAGATGCTCTTGCAGCTACAAGAGCAGCAGTAGAAGAAGGTATCATCGCAGGTGGCGGATCTGCTTACATCCACGCATCCAAAGAAGTTGCAAAACTTGCTGCAACTCTGGAAGGTGACGAGAAGACAGGTGCAAACATCATCCTGAAAGCTCTGGAAGCTCCTCTGTACCGCATTGCTGCAAATGCAGGACTGGAAGGCTCCGTAATCATCAACAAAGTAAGAGAATCCGAACCGGGAATCGGTTTCGATGCCCTGAACGAAAGATATGTAGACATGGTAGGTGAAGGTATCCTTGACCCTGCAAAGGTTACAAGAAGCGCTCTTCAGAATGCTACAAGTGTTGCATCTACATTACTGACAACAGAATCTGCTGTTGCAATTATTAAAGAAGATACACCTGCACCGGCTGCTAACCCGGGAATGGGAATGATGTAATCTTATAAAATAATTTAGACATACAATCTTCACATGAAAACGGGACCGTCGTCATAGACGATGGTTCCGTTTTATGATATAATGAACCTCAAAGGTCCGGAATGTCCGGAACCGGAACACAAGAAAAGGAGAAAAGAAGAATGGGTGATCTGTATTCAGAACTTCTGGTAAAAAGAGAACGCACAGCTAAAGACAGTCTGGTGAAATACGGTCTGATCGTTCTGACAGCACTGGCTGTTTTTGCAGGACTTTTTATCACTCCGCTGCTTCTTATCGCAGCGATCATACTGGGAATTGCGTGCTATTTCGTGATCCCGAAGACAGATGTGGAATATGAATATCTGTTTATCAATGGAGATTTCGACATTGATATGGTTATGGCGAAGACCAAGAGAAAAAGAGTAAAGAGTTTCAAACTGTCAGATGCAGACCTGGCAGCACCGTTAAATTCACACAGAATGGACTACTATAATGGAAATCAGAAGATGAAAGTACTGGATTTTTCATCAGGAAATCCGGAACATAAACGCTACGGTGTTATTACCAGACTGGACGGGGATACCTGCAAGATCATCCTGGAGCCGGATGAGAAACTGGCACAGGCTATGAAAAATTCAGCACCCAGCAAAGTTTTTTTGGATTGACACGGAATCTGATTTTTGTTACACTGTTACACAAAATAAAGGACCAGTTACTGGTTCCTTATTTTTATTGTAACTGTTCAGTAACTTCACAACAGACTGCAGGATAGTTACTTTTTATTACTAAATTAATTTCATATACGCAAGGGAGGAAATGCAATGGGTACTATCATTGGTGAAGGCATTACTTTTGATGACGTTCTGTTAGTTCCGGCATATTCAAAGGTAATTCCGAATCAGGTAGATGTTACAACGTACTTAACCAAAAAAATCAAACTGAATATTCCTATGATGAGTGCAGGTATGGATACGGTAACAGAGCATCGTATGGCAATCGCCATGGCGCGTCAGGGCGGTATCGGTATCATTCATAAGAATATGTCCATTGAAGCACAGGCAGAAGAGGTAGATAAGGTAAAACGTTCTGAGAATGGTGTTATCACAGATCCTTTCTATTTATCTCCTGAACATACACTTAAGGACGCAGATGAGTTAATGGCGAAGTTCCGTATCTCCGGTGTGCCGATCACAGAAGGCAGAAAGCTGGTCGGTATCATCACCAACCGTGATCTGAAATTTGAGACAGATTTCACTAAGAAGATTAAAGAGTGCATGACTTCTGAAGGACTGATCACAGCCAAAGAAGGAATCACCTTGGAAGAGGCAAAGAAGATCCTCGCCAAATCCCGTAAAGAGAAATTACCCATTGTAGACGACAACTTTAATTTAAAAGGTTTAATCACCATCAAAGATATTGAAAAACAGATCAAATACCCTCTGGCAGCCAAAGATGAGCAGGGACGTCTGCTCTGCGGTGCAGCAGTGGGAATCACAGCGAATGTCCTGGCACGTGTGGAAGCACTGGTAAAGGCTTCTGTAGATGTGATCGTAATCGACTCTGCACATGGCCATTCAGAGAACATTCTGAAAGCTGTACGTGAGATCAAGGCCGCATATCCTGACCTTCAGGTAATTGCAGGAAATGTTGCTACAGGTGCTGCTACAAAGGCTCTGATCGATGCCGGTGTAGATGCAGTGAAGGTAGGTATCGGACCTGGATCTATCTGTACTACCCGTGTTGTTGCAGGTATCGGTGTTCCGCAGATCACAGCAGTTATGGACTGCTATGAAGTTGCCAACCGCTATGGCATTCCGGTTATTGCAGATGGTGGTATCAAATATTCAGGAGATATCACGAAAGCCATCGCAGCAGGAGCTAATGTTTGCATGATGGGAAGCATGTTCGCAGGATGCGATGAGAGCCCGGGAACATTCGAACTGTATCAGGGAAGAAAATATAAAGTATACCGTGGTATGGGATCTATCGCTGCTATGGAGAATGGAAGTAAAGACCGTTATTTCCAGGAGAATGCGAAGAAGCTTGTTCCGGAAGGTGTAGAAGGACGTGTTGCTTACAAGGGACATGTGGAGGACACTGTATTCCAGCTTATGGGTGGTCTTCGTTCCGGTATGGGTTACTGTGGAGCCGAGAATATCGAAACTCTTAAGACTACAGGAAGATTTATTAAGATTTCTGCTGCTTCCCTTAAGGAATCACATCCTCATGATATCCATATTACAAAGGAAGCTCCGAACTATAGCGTAGATGATAAATAAATAACAGAAAGATATGCCCGGCTGGCAGCAGGGAAGGATCCGGTTGGTGATCTTTTCACTGCTCCTGCGGGGCATCTTTTTTTCCAAAAACAGGTGACCAAAGAGAAGATGATTTCGAAAAAGGGGAACAGCGAAACAAAGAAAACTGGAAAAACAACCCAGACCACAGTACGAAAAAGTGCCAGACCTTCCCGCACAGTACAAAAGACCTCACCGGCAAAGCCTCGAAAAAAGAAGGTATCTGTCAGAAGGGCCGGAACCCGTAAGTCTTCCAGAACCAGCAGAGTTTTTCAGAGAAATCTGAGAGTATTTCTGGCTTTTCTGGTATTTCTGGCAGTTGCGGGGGTAATTGCAGGATACTGGATGAGCCGACAGCAGGAAGAACAGATAGAAAGTGACAGTGGGAGCACAGACGGTCCTGAAAAGTGGATGCAGGAGGGAGCTCCTTATATTGATGTAGAGCTGCTCACGCCCAATGAATATTCCAGACCTCAGATCCCTATTAGCAGTGTGCAGTATATCGCAATCCATTATACAGCTAATCCAGGGGCGACAGCCATGGCCAACAGGGATTACTTTGAAAACCTGGCCAGTACCCAGGAAACAAAGGTGAGCAGTCATTTTGTGGTAGGACTGGAGGGTGAAGTGGTCCAGTGTATTCCTACATCGGAGATGTCCTATGCGACCAATTCAAGGAATGTGGATACACTTTCCATAGAGTGCTGCCACGCAGATGAAACGGGGAAATTTAATGATTCTACCTATGATTCGGTGGTGAAGCTGACCGCATGGCTGTGCACCAGATTCGGACTGACATCCGAGAATGTGATCCGGCATTATGATGTCACAGGTAAGGACTGTCCGAAATACTATGTGGAGAATCCGGATGCATGGGCGCAGATGAAAGGAGATATTGCAGCGCAGATTGAAACGGATTATGCGCTTCAGAGTAATTAAAAGAGGTAACATAACAGAACGGTAGCAGCAGAATTACCGGGCATGGAGCGAAGAGCAACAAAATAGAAAATCAGCATGGAAAAAAAATTTTTGTCTTGAAATCACGGAAGAAGTATTGTACTATAATAACAGCGTGTGAGTTTTTCACAACAGTGCCTGCATGACTGGCGGAAGTAGGAGTACCTACAGGGAGTGCAGCGTAGAGATAAGCCGACCGCCTGGGCAGCCTGGAGATAAAGGGTTTCCCAGGCTTTTTTTGACCTTATTTATAAGAAAAGGAGAAAAATTATGGAAATGTTATCACTGGAAAAAGAACTGAAAGAGAATTCCTATCCTGGAAGAGGAATTGTGATCGGACGTTCTGCAGACGGTAAGAAAGCAGTGACAGCTTATTTCATCATGGGCAGAAGCGAGAACAGCAGAAACAGAGTATTTGTAGAAGAGGGCGAGGGAATCCGCACACAGGCATTTGACCCGTCCAAACTTACAGATCCAAGCCTGATCATCTACGCACCTGTACGTGTACTGGGAAACAAAACAATCGTAACCAACGGAGACCAGACAGATACGATCTATGAAGGAATGGATCATCAGCTTACTTTCGAGCAGGCGTTAAGATGCAGGGAATTCGAGCCGGACGGCCCGAACTACACACCTCGTATTTCCGGTGTGATGCATGTAGAGAACGGCAGATTCAACTATGCAATGTCAATTCTCAAGAGCAATAATGGAAATCCGGATGCATGTAACCGTTATACATTTGCATACGAGAATGCCATTGCAGGAGAGGGTCATTTCATTCATACCTATAAATGTGACGGAAATCCACTTCCAAGCTTCGAGGGAGAGCCGAAACTGGTAGCAATCCCGGATGACATGGACGAGTTCGCAGAGCTTCTCTGGAACAGCCTGAATGAAGATAACAAAGTTTCTCTGTTTGTGAGATATATTGATATTGAAACAGGTAACTATGAGAGCAAAATTATTAATAAAAATAAATAACAGAAAATTAATTTCAGAATACTTATTTGATTCGTACGGAGGATTAATATAATGAAAGAATTCGAATTAAAATATGGCTGTAACCCAAATCAGAAACCTGCGAAAATTTATATGGCAGACAATTCAGAACTTCCGATCAAAGTTCTTTCCGGAAGACCTGGATATATCAACTTCCTGGATGCATTTAATGGCTGGCAGCTGGTAACAAACCTGAAGAAAGCTACAGGACTTCCGGCGGCAACATCCTTCAAGCATGTATCTCCTGCAGGTGCTGCAGTGGGGCTTCCTCTTACAGAGACTCTGGCGAAGATTTACTGGGTAAATGATATGGACTGGAAGAATTTTTCCCCGTTAGCATGTGCTTATGCAAGAGCACGTGGCGCAGACAGAATGTCTTCTTTCGGAGATTTCATTTCTCTTTCAGATGTATGTGATAAAGATACTGCACTTCTTATTAAGAGAGAAGTATCTGACGGTGTGATCGCACCTGGATATACAGAGGAAGCTCTGGAAATTCTGAAACAGAAGAAAAAAGGCAATTACAATGTGATCCAGATTGATGAAAATTATGTACCGGCTCCACTGGAACATAAAGAAGTATTTGGCGTAACTTTTGAGCAGGGACGCCAGGAACTTGTGATCGATGATGAGATGCTTTCCAATATTGTGACTGAGAATAAAGAGCTTACAGAGGAAGCGAAACGTGATATGAAGATTTCTCTGATCATCCTGAAATATACACAGTCCAACTCCGTATGTTTCGTAAAAGACGGGCAGGCAATTGGTGTTGGTGCAGGACAGCAGTCACGTGTACATTGTACAAGACTAGCAGGACAGAAGGCTGATAACTGGTTCCTCCGTCAGTGTCCGAAGGTGCTGAACCTGCCGTTTAAAGAGACGATTTCCCGTGCAGAACGTGACAATGCGATTGACGTTTACATTGGAGAGGAATATATGGATGTACTTGCTGACGGTATGTGGGAGAAAACTTTCACAGAGAAACCGGAAGTATTTACGAAAGAGGAGAAACGTGTATGGCTGGATCAGATGACAGATGTTACACTGGGATCTGATGCATTCTTCCCATTCAGTGATAATATTGAGCGTGCGCATAAGAGCGGGGTGAAGTACATTGCTCAGCCGGGTGGTTCTGTGCGTGATGCGGATGTGATTGATACTTGCAATAAATATGGAATTGTGATGAGCTTTACTGGAATCAGACTGTTCCATCACTAAGAAAATTTTGGCGTGGGGACGCGCGGGAGCCAGAAGGTGTTTGACCGCGGTTTCGGAGCCTAAGAAAAACTAAGTGCCTGGGAATCTGCTAAAGGCATGTAAAAAAATCTCAAACTCGCCGACGAGCGGCTCAGACAGTGAGATTTTTTTACATAACGCAGATTCCCAGGCACTAACTTTTTCTAAGACTCCTGCAAATGTGGTCAAACACCTTCTGGCTCCCACGCTGGTTGTTGGAAAATGTGTTCAGATTTAAAATAGGAGACTGTTCGAAAGGAAGAGGACGGTATGTGTGAAATATGATACAGAGAAAGGTGCCTGCTGAATTAGAGGAAATAAAAAAGAATCAGCAACTGGCTGATTCTTTAAGAGCGATAGACGGGGCTCGAACCCGCGGTCTCGACCTTGGCAAGGTCGCGCGTTACCAACTACGCCACTATCGCATTGGGTTGTCTTAATAACAAAATATATATTACTACAGGTGTGGGGATTTGTCAAATGTTTTTTGGAATTTGTTCGAAAAAATTCGGGAATTTGAAATTTTGGTGAACTGTGGGGTGGTAAATTGCAAATGGGGAGGGGGTGTGGTATGATGGGGGAGATTTGAGGGCTGGTTTGCGTCCGGGATATGTGGATGGGAATCCGGCGGTTGTTTGAGTTTGGGCAGGTGACTGTGCGATATAAAGGAGATGTGATTTATTGATGAAGAGAAGATTGCTGGCGGCTTTGCTGTGTGCGGTGTTGGTGGCTCCTTCCGGGAGTGTGACAGCTTCAGCGGAGATCCTGGATTATGAGGGGACGTTGAATTCTTATAAGCAGGATAACAAGACGCCTCAGATTTTTGAGATAGATAATGGCAGCGGGAAGAGTGTGAGTGTCATGGCGAAGTCAGATACGGTAACTGTTTCTGCGAAGTCTACTTATATCCGGTTGAAGCCGGGGAAGAATGGAGAGAAACTTCAGAAGGTGTATCTGGGAACTTCCATGGATCGGGTGGCTGTCTGTGATAATGGATGGAGCAAGGTGAATTATGAAAAGAAGACCAAAGATGGCACGAAGAAGATCATCGGGTATATTCCTACCGCGAAGATAGATAATGGAGATCAGGTGGAAGAGACGAAGGGTACATTTACTGCGTTGAAGGACAGCGATATTCTGGATTATCCGGGAAAGAAGGACGGAGAAGTGGTAGGAGAAGTGATCCAGGAGGATTCAGTGAAGCGGCTTGCTACCATTAATGAGATCTGGAGCCAGATATCCTATAAGAAAGAGAATGGAAAGAAAGGGATCGGATATATTCCTACCAGTGTTTTGGAGAAGACCACTTCTGCCAAGGCAGCAGCGAAAGCGGAAAAGATTGCCAAGGTTGATGGTGAAGAGGCAGGGGTGATCCATAAGAGTAAGGGCGAGGGGGTTTTCGCTGATGCTGTGGATGGTGTTACTGCATCTAAGGATCCTTCTGTAGATGGAGTACAGGTGGGGACTCCTGTTGCTGTGTCTTCCGATGCATCGTTGAAGCCGCTGGGTACATTTAAGATCACTCATTATTGTCCGTGCAGTATCTGTTGCGGTCCGTGGGCTAATGGAGTTACCTCTACCGGGGTGACTGCGACGACCAACAGAACGATTGCTGTAGATCCGACGCAGATTCCATATGGGTCCAAGGTTGTGATCAATGGGCAGGTTTATGTGGCTGAGGATTGTGGAGGTGCGATCAAGAAGAATTGTATTGATATTTATGTTGCGACTCATGAGGAAGGGGAGGAGAAAGGGGTTTATTATACAGATGTTTATCTGTTGCAGTAAAGGTGTTTTTTATAATAATATAGAGTGATAAAAAAACGGGTGTATGTCATATGACATACACCCGTTTTGTATTTTGGTTTGTAAAGGAATTAAAAAATGCCCAGAGCCGGAATCGAACCAGCGACACGAGGATTTTCAGTCCTCTGCTCTACCAACTGAGCTATCTGGGCATTGATGGTGATAATTACCACGGGTTTTATATTATCATATTGGGTGGGGGAATGCAAGAAATTTTTTGAATTTTTTGAAAAAAGAGAAAATTAGGGGTTACTGTGCACGGAGTGAACAGTAACAATTAGGGCGTTTAATGGGGATGCTGCGAACAATAAATGTCTTCTGACACGGCTTCGGAGGCAGGAAGCTAAGTATTGATACACCTCATGCAGATGTGTCAGAAGACATTTATTGTTCGCAGCTGGTTATTGGAAGAAACTATTTGTTATTGGAAAAAGCTATCTTGCCATGAGGTAGATCTTTTCTATGTCTTTCATGTTGAGCTGTTTGAAGACGCCAATGGTGCGGGTGTCGTGGAAGCTGCATTTGAAGGCGAGGTCGTGGATTTCCTGTTCGGTGAGATCCAGGCCTAGTTCGTGGAGATTGGTGGGCATATTGATGGAGCGGAAGAAGTCTTCCATAGCTTCGATTCCTGCAAGAGCTGTTTTTTCGAAGTCAGTTCCGCAGGGGATATCGAATATATTGGTTGCGAACTGTGCAAAACGCTCAGGATTTACCTGATAGACATATCGAGCCCAGCTGCCCCAGATTGCTGCCAGACCGGCACCGTGGGTGACATCGTAGACTCCGCCCAGTTCGTGTTCAAGCTGATGGCATGCCCAGTCACCACCGCCTGTGCCGCATCCTGTCAGTCCGTTGTGGGAGAGACTTCCTGCCCACATGATTTCGGCTCTGGCGCTGTAGTTGTCCGGTTCTTTCATAAGGATGCGGGCGTTGTAGATAACAGTCTGCATGAGGGATTCGCTGATGCTGTCAGTGATCTCCATGGTTTCAATGTTTACGAAGTAGCGTTCCATGGTGTGCATGAGGATATCTACACAGCCGCTTTCTGTCTGGTACTGTGGGAGGGTGTAAGTGAGTCGGGGATTTAAAATGGCAAATTTGGGTCTGCAGTAATCGGTTTTTGCACATCCTCTTTTTTCTTTGGTTTCTTCATTTGTGATCACGCTGGAACTGCTCATCTCACTTCCGGAAGCTGCGATTGTAAGGACTACACCGATGGGCAAGCAACCGGTAGGAGTTGCTTTTTTCAGACAGAAATCCCATACATCTGTGTCTGGATCTGCCACACCATATCCGATGGCTTTGGAGGAGTCAATGACACTTCCACCGCCTACAGCCAGAATGAAGTCTATATTTTCTTTTTTGCATAATTCAATTCCTTCACGGACTTTGGAAAGATGAGGGTTAGGTACAACACCGCCCAGAGTGACAAATTCAATTCCTGTCTCTTTTAAATTAGCAGTAATTTCATCAATCAGTCCTGAACGGACAGCACTCTGACCGCCGTAATGGATAAGTACTTTGTGTGCACCATATTCTTTCAGCAGGGAAGCTGTCTGAAGGTGGGTATCTTTGCCGAAGATGATGCGGGTTGGGGTATAATATTCAAAATTTCTCATAATATTTAGTTTCCTCCTTTAATTTTTTGTGATAGTTACTTTATCAAATCAGGTAAGTACGTTGTTTCATAACGAAGGCTTGTCAAAAAGTGCAGGATATTTATTAGATTAATATTTCTTTTTTATATTAAAGCAAATAATGAAAAAATAGTCAAAAAATATTAGAAAATTTAAAAATAAAAATCTAAATATTTTTGATACGCGGACAAATGTCTTTTTGGAATTGACACGATGGATAGAATTCGTTATAATCGGGATAATTACTGAGCATATAACGAAGGAGGATTATTAAAATGTATTCAATCAATGACGTAGCAAAGACAGACAAAGATATCGCGGATCTGATCGAGGCGGAGTTTGCACGCCAGAATTCCCACATTGAGCTGATTGCTTCAGAAAACTGGGTAAGTAAAGCAGTTATGGCAGCTATGGGAAGCCCCCTTACAAATAAATATGCAGAAGGATATCCGGGGAAGAGATTTTACGGAGGATGTTCCTGTGTAGATGAGGTAGAAACTCTTGCAATTGAACGTGCGAAAGAATTATTCGGATGTGAATATGTAAATGTACAGCCGCATTCAGGAGCACAGGCAAATATGGCAGTCTTCTTTGCGATGCTGCAGCCGGGAGATACAGTAATGGGTATGAATCTGAACCATGGTGGACATCTGACACATGGAAGCCCTGCCAATATGTCCGGAACCTACTTTAAGCCAGTATATTATGGGGTAAATGATGATGGTGTGATCGATTATGAAGAAGTCAGAAGAATCGCCATTGAGAATAAACCAAAGTTGATCGTAGCAGGTGCGAGTGCCTATGCCAGAATTATTGATTTTAAGAAATTCCGTGAGATCGCGGATGAGGTTGGTGCTTATCTGATGGTGGATATGGCACATATTGCAGGCCTGGTAGCAGGAGGACAGCATCCAAGCCCAGTCCCTTATGCAGATGTTGTAACGACAACTACACATAAAACTCTGCGTGGACCAAGAGGTGGTCTGATCTTAAGCAGTGCAGAGAATGCAAAGAAATTCAACTTTAACAAAGCTGTATTCCCGGGAATACAGGGCGGTCCTCTGATGCATGTGATTGCTGCCAAAGCCGTATGTTTCAAAGAAGCACTCCAGCCGGAATTTAAAGAATATGCAAAAATGATCGTTGAGAACGCGCAGGCACTTTGCAAGGGACTTCAGAAACGAGGCATTGACATCGTTTCCGGTGGTACAGACAATCACCTGATGCTGGTTGACCTCAGATGCCTGGGTGTTACGGGTAAACAGATGGAGACTCTTCTTGATGAGGTAAACATCACCTGCAATAAGAATGCAATCCCGAATGATCCACAGTCTCCATTTGTTACAAGTGGTGTACGTCTTGGAACAGCGGCAGTTACTTCCCGCGGGATGAAACCGGAAGACATGGACAAGATCGCAGAAGCAATCGCTATGACTCTAAAAGAAGAAGGAAGCCAGGAAAAAGCGAAAGCAATCGTCAAAGAACTTACAGACAAATATCCGCTGGTTGGATAAGAAATATTTTGTGGGTATTGAATTAATTTGATAAGAAAAAATAAGATTAGAAATACCAAAATTCCTTATACGTTGTAAACAGGAATTTTGGTATTTTTATTACTGTCGAAAATGTCAGTGTTAAATCCTGAAGATGGGGAATGATAAAGAAACAGTCAAAATAAATATAGAGGTTGAATCTGAATTTAAAAAATTAAATGAATATTAAATAATTTAACAAAAATGTAACATCCATGTTGACATTCTTAGATTAACGTAATATTATGTAGAGGTAGCATATTACTAATATTTTAGAAAGAATAAAAGGAAGATATGCTATGAGATTAAGAAAGTTATTATGTGCAATGACTGCCAGTGCAGTTCTGTTGAGAGGAACTTTCCCGGCTGCTGCATATGAAAGTATGCAGACACAGGTAACAGAGAGCATTCAGGAAAACTATAGAGATGAAGGAATCCTGATGAAAAAGAAACTGAATTTTGACTATTATGGAAAATATGAGAATAACATTTACAGCAATCAGAAACTTATATAATGTGAAACAGGAACTTATAAAATTTCATGCGCAGCTGCCAAAGGATGGAAAGTAAAAGAAATTACCTGTATTGTAAGCTTGTTGTCTCCGGAAGTATATGATATATTAAAAAAGGATTAACAAATACAGCAGACAAACAGCAGGATACCAAGGGGAAAATCAAATGAATATAAAGAAAATATTGTGCGGAGTACTTGCGGGACTGCTTTTGTGTATGGGGACTCCGGGAAATGTGCTGGAGGCACAGGGGAAAAGTACTGTTTCAAATCTGTTTAGCAATGGTACAGAAACGAAACCGGAACTGAACAGCCAGCCGGTAGTTACCTTCCGTTACAGCAATGGGAAAATATATAAAAGATATACCGTATCCAATGGAAAATTAAAACTGCCGTCCATGGCAAACAAAAAAGGCTGTACATTTATGGGCTGGTCCAAAGTTAAGGGAAGAACAGCCAATCCGGCGTATGAATCCGGTGATACTATAACTGTAAAAAGCAATATGAATCTATATGCAGTAGAATTCAGGCGCAGTGCAGAGCCGAATCTTTCAGGAAAAAACATTCAGATGCCGCGAAAGTATTCCAGGGTGATCTTTGTGGGCGATTCCAGAACCTATGCCATGGGAAAGGTGGTCAGTGAAAAGTTCGGCAAGAATGCATTTCCAGATGTTTACTTTGTGGCGAAAACAGGTTCTACATTGGACTGGCTGGAAAGTACCGGGGAATCTAATCTTATGAATATACTGGCATCCGGCAATGGGAAAACGGCTGTAATATTTAATCATGGGGTGAATGACCTTAATCATAACTGGAGCAATGTAAATGTAAAAAGTCTGGCAAATACATACACTTCTTATATGAAGAAACTTGGCAGAACACTTCAAAAGAAAAACTGCGATCTTTATTATATGTCTGTAAATCCTCTGAATTCCGGGACATCGGCACGTCTGGGACGTCATGACCCTCAGGAAATCCGACAGTTTAATCAGCGGCTATGCAGACAGCTTGGAGGAATGTATCAGTTTATTGATACATATTTTTACCTGAGAAAGAATGGATACGGAACTGCCAGATGGCTGGACAGACAGAATGAAGATGATGGACTGCATTATACCTATAAGACTTATAAAAGAATTTTCTCTTACTGTATGAAGTCCATAAATTCCCTGAATGTATCAGGAGATTATGTAAGTAAGAAATTTTAACCGAAACTGCGAAGCAGATATTCGGCTATGAGCAAGTAGCAGAGCAGATTGCGAATATCCGCTTTGCTACTTGTTTTATTTTGTCAGTTTCTGCCAGAAACAGAAGATACTTGTGATGATTATAAAATTTACTAATTTTATCCAGATAAAAGATGGATTTTTCATAGAAAACGTAGTATAGTAATAAATACATTGAAATGTGATTTCTTTCCTGAACATTCAGTAACAAAGTGAGAGGCAGGAAAGGAATAGATTCATGGAAAGCAGGTGACAGAAATTGGAGAAAGTGATAATCATAGGCGCCGGACCTGCTGGAATTTCCGCTGCACTTTATGCAGTAAGAGGAAATCTGGATCCGTTGGTAATCAATAACGGGATCGGGGCTTTGGAGAAAGCAGAGAAAATAGAAAATTATTACGGACTGGAGCATCCGTTGTCCGGTCAGGAATTGTATGATACGGGAATCGCCCAGGCGAAAGCGCTTGGTGTACGAATATTAGATGCACAGGTTCTTGGAGTCGGCGGTTTTGATACCTTTGTGGTAAAAACTACAAAGGGTGAATTTGAAACACAGAGCCTGATCCTTGCAACAGGAAGCAGACGTGCTGCACCGAAGATTCCGGGTGTTAAAGAATTTGAGGGAAAAGGTGTCAGCTACTGTGCAATCTGTGATGCTTTCTTTTACAGAGGCAAAAATGTAGCAGTTCTGGGAAACGGTGACTTTGCTATGCATGAAGCAAAGGAACTGTCCAATACAGCTTCTACAGTAACTATTTATACAAACGGTGAAGAACCGGAATTTACCCCTGAAGGAAATATCAGTGTAAATACAATGAAAATCCAGTCTGTAGAAGGGGATGACCTGGTATCAGGAATCCGTCTTGCACCAGATATACAGGCACAGGAAATGAATGCAGATGCAGGTCAGCAGGCAAATGATTTCTGCCCTGCAGCAGGTGTATTTATCGCGATGGGAACTGCCGGAAGTACCGAGATCGCCCGTCAGATGGGAGCGGATCTGACAGAAAAAGGCAATATCAAAGTTGATGAAAATATGGAAACAACTATTCCGGGACTTTATGCGGCAGGTGACTGCACCGGTGGACTTCTTCAGGTGGCGAAGGCTGTCTATGAGGGTGCACAGGCAGGCATTAATGCCGGAAAATATGTAAGATCATTAAAATAAGAACAAGTAAAGGAGACATCAATCATGGCAAAAGAGATTACTGTAGCAAATTTTGAAACAGAAGTATTAAAATCCGAGAAACCGATCCTGATCGATTTCTGGGCAACATGGTGCGGACCATGCATGCGCCAGGGTCCAATCGTAGAAGAACTGGCAGAAGAAGGCTATGCAGTAGGTAAAGTAGACGTAGACCAGAACATGGCACTTGCACAGCAGTTCCGTGTAGTCAGCATTCCGACAATGATCCTGTTCAAGGACGGAGCAGAAGCGAAACGCTTCGTAGGTCTTACTTCCAAAGAAGAATTGAAGAGTGCTCTGGATGCATAATAAAATACAACTGATGCAGAAATCAGGATTATTGATTTGAACAGTTTGAGAAAGCAGGTTTGGCGAAAATGCAGACCTGCTTTTTTTGCTACAGACAATTTGCACAGTATGTCCCGAGATTGTAGCATAGAAATAATAATGATAAAGTTTCTTAAAACTAATTAATAATTGACGTTTTCAGACACTTATCTTATAATTTCTATAGAACTATAAAAATAAAAAAAAGTATCAATAGATACAAAGGAGCGACATGACATTACTTGAGACAAAGACTGCGCAATGGTATCAGGTGGAGGAGATCCATGAGTGGGAAAATGTACAGAGGCGTCTGGAGGCACTGGGAATCCTGGAGGGAACCAGAGTGCAGGTGCTGAATCAGAAAAGAAACGGCTCCACGATCATCCGTGTCCGCGGAACCAGATGGGCACTGGGAAAGGAAATCGCAGGGGGAATTGAGGTGAAAGAATATCATGAACAGTGAACATACCATTCAGGTAGCTTTCGTGGGAAATCCTAACTGCGGAAAAACTACATTATTCAATGCTCTTACAGGAGCCAATCTGAAAGTTGCCAACTGGCCCGGAGTTACAGTAGAGAAAAAAGAAGGAACTGCATTCTATAAGGGACAGAAGATCAATTTGATCGATACGCCGGGTATTTACAGCCTTACTTCCTATTCCATAGAAGAGAAAGTTACAAGAAACTGTGTGATGGAAGATGATATTGATGTGATCGTCAATGTAGTGGACGCTTCTTCTCTGGAGCGAAATCTGTATCTGACTCTTCAGCTTCTGGAACTTGGAAAGCCTGTGATCCTGGCTATGAATATGATGGATATTGTGAAAGAACGTGGAATGGAGATTGATAATCATCGTCTCCCGGAAATGCTGGGAAATATCCCGGTAGTGCCAGTTTCAGCCAGAAAAAGAACCGGACTGAATATACTTCTTCATGCGGTCAAGCACCATTATGAAGAAGATGTACAGGCACTGGTAGTAAAATATTCTGATGAGATTGAGAATAAGATCACAATGGTGACAGAGAAATTGTGTGAAAAATATCCTGAACTGAGTTTTAAACGCTGGACGGCTATCAAGCTTCTGGAAGCAGATGAGCAGATGATAAAGGCGTATCCGGTGGATCTGCCGACAGTTCTGGACAGAAGTTATGAAAAAGAAATCATCAATGGCAAATACAAATATATTGAAGAAATCATAGAGGAAGTACTGTTTTACAAGCACTCTTCCAAGGAAGAGATGACTGACCGTGTGGATCAGATCCTGACACACAGGATCTGGGGCGTTCCTGTATTTCTGGGAATCATGGCACTGGTATTTTTCCTGACGTTTACCATCGGCGATCTTTTGAAAGGAGTATTTGAAACAGGCCTGGATGCATTGCTGAATGGAGCGACAGCATTGCTCACATCTATGAAAGTGGCAGACTGGATGATCTCCCTTGTGGTGGATGGAGCAATTGCCGGGGTAGGTGGAATCCTTACATTTCTGCCTAATATCTTTATTCTGTTCCTGGCACTGGGAATTCTGGAAGACAGCGGGTATATGGCGAGAGTTGCCTACGTCATGGATGGGATCATGGGAAAGGTAGGACTTTCCGGAAAAGCATTCCTGCCTATGGTGCTTGGATTCGGCTGCAGTGTTCCTGCAGTCATGGCATCCAGAACGCTGGAAAAAGAAGAGGACAGAAGAAGAACGATCTTTTTGACACCATTTATGTCCTGTTCTGCCAGAATGCCGATCTATGTGCTGTTTTCTTCAATATTTTTCCCGGACTATGCAGCTGCGGTAGCATTTTCCCTGTATGCACTGGGGCTGGTCATTGCTATTCTTATTGCGTTGATCATGGGAAAAATAAAAAAGGGTGACAGTGCAGGAAGCCTTCTTATGGAACTCCCGGAATACAAGATGCCAAATGCAAGGACGATTGCCATTTACGTGTGGGAAAAGGTGAAAGACTATCTGAGTAAGGCAGGAACCACCATTTTTCTTGCATCTATTGTAATCTGGTTTGTGTTGAATTTCGGCGTACATGGAATGGTACAGGATGTGCAGGAAAGTTTCGGTGCTGTCCTGGGACACTGGCTGGAACCAGTACTTGCACCTGCAGGACTGGGATTGTGGCAGATCGCCCTTTCTCTTATTGCTGGACTTTCTGCAAAAGAAGTGGTAGTATCAAGTATGGCAGTGCTCTTTGGCATTGCAAATATTAACTCAGCAGCCGGTATGGCCGGTTTATCCACTGCTCTTGCACAGTACGGTTTCGGACCGGTCAATGCTTATGCACTGATGGTATTCTGCCTGCTTTATACACCTTGTATGGCAACAGTGGCGACCATTCATAAGGAGAGCGCATCCTGGAAGTTCACCATGAAGATGGTGCTGTTTCAGCTTGTCCTGGCCTACGTCGCTGCTGTGATCGTATTTCAGGCAGGGAGTTTATTTTTATGAAAATCATGTTAGCGGCATTTAATGCCAAATATATACATTCCAATCTTGCAGTCTATGATCTGAAAGCATATGCGCAGAAATACGCATCCAATGTGATCCTTAAAGAATACACTATCAATCAGCAGAAAGATGACATCCTTCGAGATATCTATCTGGAACAGCCGGATGTGGTGTGTGTTTCCTGTTATATCTGGAACATTACCTTTGTGAAGGAGCTGATGCGTGATCTTGCGAAAATTCTTCCGGGCGTTTCCTTCTGGGCAGGCGGCCCGGAAGTTTCTTTTGATGCGCCTCAGTTTCTGGAAGAGAATCAGGAATTTACCGGTGTGATGGCAGGGGAAGGGGAGGAAACTTTCCTGGAGCTTGCCGGACATTATATAGAGCAGAAACCGGAGGAACTGAAAGAAATCACCGGGATCTGTTACAGAGATGCAGAGGGAATCCATCACAATGGATGGAGACACATTCTGGATCTGTCCTCGATTCCCTTTATCTATGAAAATCTGGAGGATTTCAAAAACCGTATTATTTATTATGAGAGCAGCAGAGGCTGTCCTTTTTCCTGCAGCTACTGTCTTTCTTCCATTGATAAAAAGCTCAGGTTCAGGGATACGGAGCTGGTAAAAAAAGAACTGCAGTTTTTCCTGGATCATAAGGTACCGCAGGTAAAATTTGTGGACAGGACTTTTAACTGTAAACATGATCATGCAATGGAAATCTGGAAATATATCAAAGAGCATGACAATGGGATCACAAATTTCCATTTCGAGATTTCCGCAGATCTTCTCAGGGAAGAGGAGCTGCAGGTGATGGAAGGAATGCGCCCGGGACTGATCCAGCTGGAGATCGGTGTACAGTCCACCAATCCACAGACTATCAAAGCTATTCACAGAACCATGGATTTTCAGGAACTTACCAGGATCGTAAACAGGATCCACAGTTTCGGAAATATCCATCAGCATCTGGATCTGATTGCTGGATTGCCATATGAAGATTATGACAGTTTCAGAAAGTCCTTTAATGATGTATATGCCCTGAAACCGGAGCAGCTGCAGCTGGGATTTTTGAAGGTATTAAAAGGATCCCATATGCAGGAAATGTGCGGGGAATACGGGATCGTCCATAAAGAACAGGAGCCGTATGAGGTTCTTTTTACCAGATGGGTGGATTACGGAGATGTTTTAAAGCTGAAAACTGTGGAAAATATGGTGGAAGTGTATTATAATAGTGGTCAATTCAAAAAGACTCTTGAATATGCGGAGAGATTTTTTGAAGATGCTTTTTCCATCTATGAACGCCTGGGGCAGTTTTATGTGGAAAAGGGATACGGAGATGTTTCACACAGCAGGATGCGGCGTTATGAAATCCTTCTGGAGTTTCTGGAAACCATACCTGGAATTTCCAGAGAGGAGATTGCAGACCAGATGGTCATGGATCTTTATCTGCGGGAGAATCTGAAGAGCAGACCTGGATTTGCCAGCGACCAGAAAGCCTATGAGAAGCCTGTATGGGATTTCCGAAAGAAAGAAAATGTAGCGAAAAATGCACATGTAGAAGTATTTGGAGATAAAAAAGCTGTGCTGTTCGATTATAATCATCGTGATCCTCTGACAAACAATGCCTATGTGGAGGATGTAACAGAACAGGTATTTGAAAAAGCACAGAGTCTGGTATGAATTTAAAGAGGTGAATGAAATGGGAATGTTTAATCCGAAAAACCGTAAGGTCATTACAGCCATCATTGCAATCATTCTGGTACTTGCAATGGTAGTTCCTACTGTACTTTCTCTTCTTGTTTAGGAGTGAGGGATGAGACTGGGACAGGCGGCAATGGAAGCTCTGAGAGCCGAGATCACAGGATGTCTGCAGCCGGGAGATGAGCTGGCAGTTGTATGTCCGGTAGGGCTGAAAGGAACCTCCATTATTGCGGAACAGAAGAAAGAGAGACTGGCAGAGCAGTTTTCTGCCGGGTTTATTTATAACTGCAGGACACTTTTCAGAGATTATGGAGCTGGAGAAACGGTATCTGTAAAGGACAGTACGGTATGGAAGATGGCGCAGGAGGCAGGTGTCAGTGCACTTTATGCCATGAAGGAAGGCGGCTTTTTAAGTGCACTGTGGAAAATGGCAGAGGCGTCACAGGTGGGGCTGACTGTGGATTTTCGTAAGGTGCCTATACGACAGGAGACCATAGAGGTATGTGAGATCTTTGATATCAATCCGTACAGACTGGAATCCGAAGGCTCTGTTCTGTTGGGAATCCGAGGCGGTCAGGAACTGGTACAGAAACTTCGTCAGGAAGGATATATGGCAGAGATCATCGGACAGACAAACGATGGAAACGACAGGCTTCTGTACAGCGGTTCCGGTGTCCGTTATCTGGAACGTCCGGGAGAGGACGAACTTTATAAGATAAAAATGTTATAAAAAAGGAATCATAAAAATGGCAAAACTTAATATTGTACTTCATGAGCCGGAGATTCCGGCGAATACAGGAAATATCGGCCGTACCTGTGTAGCAACAGGTACCAGACTTCATCTCATTGAGCCTCTGGGTTTTTCTCTGAGTGAAAAAGCCTTAAAGAGAGCCGGAATGGACTACTGGAAAGATCTGGATGTGACCACATATCTGGATTTCGAAGACTTTTTGGAGAAGAATCCGGGAGCAAAAATTTACTATGCAACGACAAAAGCACCGCAGACTTACACAGACGTTCATTACGAAGAAGACTGCTACATCATGTTCGGAAAAGAGAGCGCCGGAATTCCGGAAGATATTCTGGTAAAGAACCAGGAAACCTGCGTAAGGATCCCGATGATCGGAGACATCCGTTCCCTGAATCTGAGCAACTCTGTAGCCATCGTTTTGTACGAAGCACTGCGCCAGAATAATTTTGACCACATGAATCTGGAAGGACATCTGAGAAATTACGACTGGAAATAAGTATACTTAATTCAAATCCACAGATAACGGGGGAGATGGTTATTGGTGGAACAATGTAATGGAAACAAACAGGAGAATTGATATGCCAAATGCGACCAAAGCAGCACTGGAAGAATCTCTGAAAAGGCTTCTTCTGAAAAAACCTCTGGACAAGATTACGATCACAGACCTCACCACAGACTGCGGAATCAGCCGTATGGCTTTTTACTACCATTTCAAAGATATCTATGATCTGGTAGAATGGTCCTGCGTAGAAGACGGGGCAAAGGCGCTTCAGGGAAAGAAGACTTCCGAGTCCTGGACAGAGGGACTGACTCAGATTTTTGAGGCAGTTCTGGAAAACAAACCATTTATCATGAATGTTTACAGAAATGCAGACAGGGAACGAATGGAAAATTATCTTTACAAACTCACTTATGATCTGATCGCCGGTGTGGTGGAAGAGAAGAGTAAAGGATTGGATCTCACGGAAGAGGATAAGAAATTCATTGCGAATTTTTATAAATATGGGTTCGTAGGAATCATGATCGAGTGGATCCAGGCAGGAATGAAAGAGGATATCGAGGAACTGGTAAATAAGATGAGTCTGACTCTTCATGATACTGTAACGACTTCTGTTCAGAATTTCCAACAGGATAAATAAAGTTCTTTACAAAAACCGTGGGATGATAAAAAACTTATCATTTTGCGGTTTTTGTAAATTGAAGAACAATATTTTTACTGTTAATATACAGCCATAGCAACAAAGAGATACAGACAAAACAAAGTTCAGATGGATGAAATGCCTGCTATATGGGAAATATGTAGATTAAGAAAGCAGCATTTGTAATCGCAGATCTGAAAGAATTTTCGAAAAACAAAGTTCGAGAAAGGTGGATGTGTATTATGAGTAAAAATAAAGGTTTAGGACTTGTATCCGCATTAGCAGTTGGAGCTGGCGTAGCAGCAGTGGCAGCAGGAAAGAAATACAAAACAGCAGAAACAAAGAAGAAAGAAGAATATGATGCACTTCACAACACAAGTGAATACCGCAATACAGAGCGTGGAAAATATGAGAAAAACAGTAAAGGAATCTATTATTCCAACGGTAACTACGAAGCATTTGCCCACCCGAGAAAACCAGAGGGTGTAGATGACAAACATGCTTACATCGTAGGAAGCGGACTTGCATCTCTTGCAGCAGCTTGTTTCCTTGTACGTGACGGACAGATGCCTGGAAAGAATATCCACATTCTGGAAGCAATGGACATTGCAGGCGGTGCATGTGATGGTATCTTCGATCCGAGCAGAGGATATGTAATGCGTGGCGGACGTGAGATGGAAAACCATTTCGAATGCTTATGGGATCTTTTCAGAAGTATTCCATCCATTGAAACACCAGGGGTATCCGTACTTGACGAATACTACTGGCTGAACAAAGAAGACCCGAACTATTCTCTCTGCCGTGCAACAAAAGAGAGAGGCAAGGATGCACATACAGACGGTAAATTCAATCTGAGCCAGAAAGGCTGTATGGAGATTATGAAGTTGTTCATGACAAAGGATGAAGATCTCTATGACAAGACCATTGAAGATGTATTTGATGACGAAGTATTTGATTCTACATTCTGGTTATACTGGAGAACTATGTTTGCATTCGAGAACTGGCACAGTGCATTGGAGATGAAACTGTACTTCCAGAGATTTATTCATCATATTTCCGGACTTCCGGATTTCAGCGCTCTGAAATTTACAAAATACAATCAGTATGAATCACTGATCCTGCCGATGCAGAAATATCTGGAGACAGCAGGTGTGGAATTTCAGTTCAATACAGAAGTTACAAACGTGCTCTTTGAGTTTGAAGGAAACAAGAAGATCGCCAAAGCAATCGAGTGTAAGGTAAACGGCGTAGAAAAGGGAATCGTTCTGACAGAGAATGACCTTGTATTTGTAACAAATGGAAGCTGTACAGAGGGAACAATTTACGGTGATCAGAACCATGCACCGAACGGAGATGCAGAAGTTCGTACAAGCGGATGCTGGAGCCTCTGGAAAAATATCGCAAAACAGGATCCGTCTTTCGGACATCCTGAGAAATTTTGTTCCGATATTGCAAAGACAAACTGGGAGTCAGCAACAGTTACAACTCTGGATGATAAGATCATTCCTTATATTACAGATATCTGCAAACGTGATCCGAGAACAGGTAAGGTTGTTACCGGCGGTATCGTAAGCTGTCAGGATTCCAGCTGGCTGATGAGCTGGACTATCAACAGACAGGGACAGTTCAAGGATCAGGATAAAGATAAGGTTTGTGTATGGGTATATGGTCTGTTTACAGATGTACCTGGTGATTATATCAAGAAACCTATGAAAGATTGTACAGGTAAGGAGATCACAGAGGAGTGGCTGTATCATCTGGGTGTTCCGGTTGAGGAGATTGAAGATCTGGCTGAGAACAGTGCAGTTTGTGTTCCGACTATGATGCCTTATATCACAGCATTCTTCATGCCGAGAACAAAAGGAGACAGACCTGATGTTATTCCGGATGGATGTGTAAACTTCGCATTCTTAGGACAGTTCGCTGAGACTCCAAGAGATACTGTATTTACTACTGAGTATTCTGTAAGAACTGCTATGGAGGCTGTTTATGGACTTCTTGGTGTGGACAGAGGTGTGCCGGAAGTATGGGGTAGTGTTTATGATATCAGAGAGTTGCTGGACAGCAGCGTGAAGCTGATGGATGGGAAATCTCCACTGGAAATTGAACTTCCTGGACCACTGGATATGCTGAAGAAACCATTGTTGAAAGTTGTTAAGGGCACGGTGATTGAGAAAGTACTCAGGGATCATGATGTGATTAAAGAGTATATGATGTAAATAAGATGATATATATGGAAAGGCTGCAGGGCGTATGTTCTGTGGCTTTTCTTTTGTATAAGGGACGCGGGGAGTCTGGACACCGCCTGGCGGTGTCGGCGTGAGTTTTTTAGGAAAAAATGAAAGGGATAAGAAAAATTGGTTGCGTATTGAGCGGACAGATGATAATATATAATGAAATATATAGAAAAAATAAATTTGATATTAAAAAAGTCTGAAAAATAAAGAGGCTTTTCAAGATTAGAAGGGAGGGTGTTTTTATGGAACTTGAGGTGTATCGCAGATATTCGCAGATGGCGAGAGGTCTTGAGAAAGCGGAGCTGGTGTTTAAGAATGGGCGGGTGTTCAGTTCTGGTACGGGGGAGTTTATTGAGGGAGATGTGGCTGTTGCGGATGGAATTGTGATCGGTGTTGGTACATATGAGGGGGAGACGGAGATTGATTTGGATGGAAAGGTGATTTGTCCGGGATTTATTGATAGTCATTTGCATCTGGAGTCTACATTGGTAACGCCTGGGGAGTTGGTGCGGCAGGCGGCGCAGTGTGGAACTACGACGTTTATTGTGGATCCCCATGAGTCAGCCAACGTGTCTGGTACGGATGGGATTGATTATATTCTGGATCAGACGGAGGATGCTCCGGCGAATGTGTATGTGATGATGCCGTCGTGTGTTCCGGCGACTCATGTGGATGATAATGGATGCCTTCTTACGGCAGGCAAGATGAAAGGATATCTGGATCATCCCAGGATTTTGGGGCTGGGCGAGGTGATGGATGCACCGTCAGTGATCAATGGAAGTATTGCCATGCATGAGAAGCTTCATCTGTTTCATGACAGAGTGAAGGATGGACATGCGCCGTTTTTGTCACCTGGGGATCTGGCTGCGTATGTACTTGGTGGTATTGACACAGACCATGAATGTGTGGATTATGAATATGCAATGTCCGAGGCCAGAAATGGAATGTATGTGCTGATCCGTGAGGGCAGTGCTGCCAGAAATCTGGATGCTATTGTGAAGGGAATCGTGGAGCATCACACAGATACTTCAGTTTTTTGTTTCTGTACAGATGATAAACATATTGAGGAGATTCGGAAAGAGGGACATATCAATTATAATGTGAAGCGGACCGTACAGCTTGGCCTTCCTGTTGAAAAGGCGCTGCAGATGGCTACAATTCAACCGGCGAGATGTTATGGTTTGCATCAGCTTGGCATGATCGCACCTGGGCGGCAGGCAGATTTTGTAATTCTGGATAATGTGACAGATCTGAATGTGACAGATGTATATCACTGCGGAAAGAAGATCATCAGGGATGAGAAAGCGGAAATAAAACCATGTCCGCCATATCTGAAAAATACCGTTCATATATCCGGTTTCAGTGAAGAACGTCTGAAGCTGAAACATCCGGGAACAAAGGCTCATGTGATCGGTATGCTGGAACGACAGATAGTGACGAAAGACATGATCGAAAAAGTTCCATGGATTGAGAAGAATGGACAGAAGTTTTTCGTATCTGATGGAGAATATCAGAAGATCGCGGTGATCGAGCGGCACAAAAATACCGGAAAAATGGGCGTTGGAATTGTGAAAGGATACGGGATCAGAGGCGGTGCCATTGCATCCAGTGTGTCCCATGATTCCCACAATATCATTGTAGTTGGTGATAATGACCATGATATGATGCTGGCAGTGAAGGAACTGATCCGCGATCAGGGAGGTTATGTACTGGTATGTGACGGGGAGATTTATGGGACTCTGCCACTGCCGGTGATGGGGCTGATGAGCGATGCAGGATATGAGAAGGTAAATGCAGCGATGGGCAGGATGATTCCCAAGGCACATGAAATGGGAGTAAAAGAAGGATTTGATCCGTTTATTACGTTATCGTTTATGGCTCTTCCGGTAATACCGGAAATTCGCGTTACACCGAGAGGAATTTATCTGGTGAATGAAGACAGGATGCTGGTAAATCCTTTCTTATATTGAAAATAAGATAAAATACAGATCAAGCCGGAGGATTTCTCCGGCTTGATCTGAGCTTATTTACATTTTTCCAGTGTGAAAATAAATTCTGTTCCCACTCCTTCTGTGCTGACTACATCAATATGCTGGTTATGTGCGTTGATGATCTCTTTTACAATTGCCAGTCCCAGACCGGTTCCCTTGCGGTCTTTTCCACGGGAGGCGTCAATCTTATAGAAACGGTCCCAGATCTTTGGAAGGCTGTCTTTGGGGATTCCGGTTCCGTGATCTTTTACAGATACGAAGGCCTTGTCATTTTTCACAGAGGTCTCAATCTGGATAGAAGAATTATCTTCGCTGAATTTGATAGCATTGTCCAGTAAATTGTACAGTACCTGCTGGATCTGTTCCATGTCTGCCCGTACATAAAGTTCATGGCCGGAGAGAAGAAGCTCCAGACGGATCTGCCTGCTGGAACAGATTCCCTCGAAAGTAGCAGCAGTCTGGGTAATGGTATCATTAATGTTGAAACGATGGAGATGCATCATCCGTTTCTTAATATCCAGTTCATTTAAGGTCAGGAGACTGCGGGTGAGTTTTTCCAGACGCTCGGATTCAAAGGCAATGATCTTTAAATATCGTTCCTGCATTTCCACAGGGATCGTGCCGTCCAGCATGGCGGTGACATATCCCTTGATGGAGGTAAGAGGGGAGCGGAAATCATGGGAAACATTGGCAATGAACTTCCGCTGGTATTCGCCGTTCTGGTTCAATTTGTCAGCCATGTAGTTCAAGGTTTTGGCCAGATAACCCAGTTCATCGTCTGAGTTTACCTCGATCATGTACTCGAGGTTTCCGCTGGCGTATTCGGATGCCCCCTTGATGATCTTTGTCAGAGGTCTTCGTATGTAATGGCTGTAGACCCACAGCAGAAAACTGGTTGCTGCGTAACAGATCAGAAAGATGACCTGCATGATGAACAGGATACTGCTTCTGTGGTTGTACAGATCGTGCATATCATAATGCATGGTTACATATCCCAGGACGCCCTGATCGGAAGTGACGGGAGTCAGTACGCTTAGATGATCACAGGAAAAATGGTCATAAAAGCGTCCGATCTGGTAGTGAGAGGGACTCCAGGCAGAAGCAGTGAAATTCTCCGGAAGTATGGAATCTCCCGGTTCAACTCCCAAACTGGAACTGAACACAAGCTGTCCTTGAGTATCGGTGATCCAGAGTACGGAATCATGAAGTTCCGTAAAGCCGGAAATTTCTTCCAAAATATGGCTGCCTTCTGGATCAGAAAGCTGTTCTTTGAGCAGATCACTGGAAGCAATACTGCAGACGTCCTCATACAGGGTGGTACTTTGTGCACTTTCGAAGTATTTTTCCACCATATAGGAGCCGCCAAGTGTGATGAGGAAAAAACCGAAAATTCCGATGCAGATATAGAACGTCAGAAACCTGCTGGAAAGATGATGCTGTTTCATGGATTTTTAACCTCAAATTTATAGCCGATCCCCCATACAGTGGCGATGGACCAGGATGGATTATCCTTGATCTTTTCACGGAGACGTTTGATATGAACGTCTACAGTACGGGTGTCGCCGATGTATTCATAGCCCCAGATGTGATCCAGAAGCTGTTCACGGGTAAACACCTGATTGGGAGAAGATGCCAGGAAGTAGAGAAGTTCCAGTTCCTTGGGTGGCATGTCTACCTGTCTGTCCATATAGGTGACTGCGTAGTTGGTCAGATTAATGGTCAGATCAGGATAGCTGACACATTTTTCATTGGAAGAAACAGTCGGCTGTTTTACCTGGAAACGGCGGAGGACAGCACGGACACGTGCCACCAGTTCTTTGGAATCAAATGGCTTGATCATATAATCGTCTGCGCCCAGTTCCAGTCCCAGAACTTTGTCGAAGGTTTCTCCTTTGGCAGAGAGCATGATGATGGGAACATCGGAAGTATGGCGGATCTCACGGCAGACCTGATAGCCGTCGATACCTGGAAGCATCAGATCCAGGATGATCAGATCCGGATGGAAGCGGACAAATTCTTTCAGCGCTTCCTCTCCATCATTTACGATCTTTGTCTCGAAACATTCTTTCGTCAGATACAGGGCGATCAGCTCTGCGATATTATTATCATCATCTACGATCAGGATTTTCTGTTTGGAAACCATAAAAACCCCTCCTTTTTATTTTTTGAATTCTACGATAGTTACGCCGGCGTCGCCTTCACCGAATTCTCCAAGGCGGAAGGAGGCGACATGCTTCTGGCGTTTCAGATAGTTATGAACACCCTTTCGAAGTGCACCGGTACCTTTTCCGTGTACAATACGTACGGATTTCAGATGGGCGATGTAGGCGTCATCCAGGTATTTATCAAGCTCTGCAACTGCTTCGTCTACAGTTTTACCCAGAAGGTTGATCTCTGTGGATACATGGGCGGATTTGGACATACGGATCTTACCGGCACCTGTACGCTGCATGGTAGGTGTGGTGATTTCTGCTTCATCGATCAGTTCCAGATCGGAAATGTGGACTTTGGAACGGATGATTCCCATCTGTACAAACAGGTAGCCCTTATTGTCCGGACGACTGCTTACAGTACCTTTCAGGTTCATGCTGAGAACCTTGACTGCATCACCAAGGGAAAGGTCTTTGGCAGTAAGTTCTTTCTTTGGCTTCTGAGCGGCAGTTTTCTGAGTCATGCCTTTTTCTGCCTTATTCATGCGTTTGCGCAGATCCTGGCGTTCTTTTTCCACAGCAGCCAGATCCACGTGATCTTTCTGGAACTTATGGAACATTTTCATGGTCTTGTCCGCATATTCCTTGGCTTCCCGGAGAACTGCATGAGCCTCTTCGTTGGCCTGACGGATGATGCGGTCACGCTGCTCGTTCAGTTTCTCCTGCTTGGATTCCATTTCAGATTTCAGGGAAGCGACTTCTTTTTTATACTGTTCGATCTCGCGGCGTTCATTCTCGATGGTCACACGGCTGCTTTCCAGAGAACTGAGGACATCTTCGAAGGATTCATCCTGCTCGCTGATCTGTTCTTTTGCCTTATTGATGATATAGTCCGGAAGACCAAGCTTGGAAGAAATAGCGAATGCATTACTTTTTCCAGGGACACCGATCAGCAGGCGATAGGTCGGACGGAGCGTTTCCACATCAAACTCACAGCAGGCATTTTCCACGCCGGGAGTGGAGAGTGCGTATACTTTCAGTTCACTGTAATGGGTGGTTGCCATGGTGCGGATTCCCTGCTCATGAAGATGGGAAAGGATCGCAATGGCAAGAGCAGCACCCTCTGTCGGGTCTGTACCTGCGCCAAGCTCATCGAACAGGACGAGAGAGTGGCGGTTGGCTTTTCTGAGAAAAGAAACCACGTTTGTCATATGTGAGGAGAAAGTACTTAAGGACTGCTCGATACTCTGCTCATCACCGATATCTGCATAAACTTCCTCAAACAGTGCAAGTTCTGAGCGGTCCAGTGTGGGAATATGAAGTCCAGACTGACCCATAAGAGTGAGAAGTCCGACAGTCTTTAAGGATACGGTCTTACCACCGGTATTCGGTCCGGTAACAACAAGCAGGTCGAAATCATCACCGAGACGGATATCGATGGGAACTGCTTTCTTCTTATCAATGAGCGGGTGGCGTGCCTGTTTCAGACGGATACGTCCTTCGTCATTGAAAATTGGTTCTGTTGCATTCATGTCCATAGCGAGGGAGGCTCTGGCGAAAATGACGTCAAGCTGTACCATGATATCAAGGTCTGCGCGGATGGAGTCGGTCTGTTCTGCGGTCATCTGGCTCAGGTTGGAGAGGATCACTTCGATCTCTTTCTGTTCTTCCAGTTCCAGTTCACGGATGTCGTTGTTTAATTTTACGATGGCCATTGGTTCGATGAATAAAGTAGAACCTGTGGAGGACTGGTCATGTACCATACCTGGAACCTGACCTTTGTATTCTGCCTTGACCGGGATACAGTAACGTCCGTTTCTCATGGTGATAACGGAATCCTGCAGATAATTGCGGGCGCTTCCGTTTACGAGAGAAGAGAGCTGGGTGTGGATCCTGTCTCCGGCGATCTTCATGTTTCTTCGGATCTGTCGGAGATTGCTGCTAGCATCATCGCTGATCTCATCTTCTGAGAGGATACATCTGCGGATTTCTGTTGTAAGAGGAGTCAGTGGCTCCAGTGCTTCAAACATTCCATCCAGAGAGTCCACAAGAGAATCACCGCGCTCGCTTCTGGAATACGCTTTCACACGGTTGGTATTCTCTAGCAGGCTGCAGATGGCAAGCAGTTCACCGATCCCGAGAGAACTTCCGATTTCCAGACGCTTCAGAGAACCACGCACATCCTTCACACTTCCGAAAGAAATGTTCCCTTTCTGGAAGAGACGGGTGAGTGCATCTTTCGTCTGAGTCTGCATATGACGGATCTCATCAATATCTGTAGACGGTTCAGTCTTTTTGCAGATTTCCTTTCCCATGGAAGAAGAAGCCTTGTCTGTCAGCATATTGATGATCTTATAGTATTCAAGTGCTTTATATGCTTTCTGATTCATTGTTGATTTAAGTCTCCTGATATTACTTTTAATATTTATGATACCGGAAAAAAGAGCTGACCTGTTTCCCGGTGTAACTGTAATAGTGGGAGTATTTCAGCAGAAAAAAATCGGGTATGGCTGAAATACCTTTCTTATTATATATGATTTTGGGTGTTATGAAAAGCGAAAATTTAATACTTGTGTATCATACAGCGGTATGCTAGAATGCGAAATATATAGACAAAACAAAAGATTGAAAGAGCGGACAAAAGTGTATTTAAGAAAGAAGAGTGAGGATCATGGACTTAAAGGAAAAAATCAGCAGGGTAATGAAGCAGTCGATCAGTGATTCGGAGGTCATGGGAGTGAATCTTCTGGTTGAGAAAGACGGAAGAGAACTTATTTATTGTGAAGAGGGACTGGCTGACAGAGAGGCTCATAAACCAATCCGCAGAGATACGATCTTTCGGCTTTATTCCCAGACAAAACCGATAACAGCGGCCTGCGCAATGATATTAATGGAGAGAGGGCTTCTGGACCCGGGAACCCCTGTTTCAGAATATCTGCCTGCGTATTCTGATATGAAGGTAGAGAAAAACGGGGAAATCTGTGCAGCGGAGATTCCTGTCAGGATTCATGATCTTCTGCGAATGACATCAGGACTGGTCTATCCGGATGAATGTACAGAACCCGGAAAAGCTACAGACAGAGTGTATAAGGAAGCATGTGACAGATTACATACAGATCATCCGATGACAACCAGAGAGCTGGCAGATCGTCTTGCGAAATGTCCTCTGGCTTTTGAACCGGGATCAGGATGGAGATATGGAACATCGGCAGATGTTCTGGGAGCAGTGATCGAAGTTATTTCCGGGAAAAAGCTGTCTGAATTTATGCAGGAAGAAATTTTTGAACCATTGGGAATGAGCGATACTGCATTCTGGTTACCGAAAGAAAAACAGTCTCGCCTTGCGAAAGCTTATGAAACAGTATGTGATGAAAATGGAAACAGAAGTATGAAACTTTATACAGGAGACAATCTGGCAGTAAGAAATGATATGGCAGAGCCGCCTGCGTATGAAGCCGGCGGAGCAGGGCTTACCTCTACTTTGGACGACTATATGAAATTTGCCAGAATGCTCAGACAGAATGGTACTTGGGGGGACAGGCAGATCCTGAAGCCGGAAACTGTGCATTATATGCGTAACGGACAGCTGTTACCGAAACAGCAGCAGGATATGGATAAATGGCTTGGCCTGGAAGGCTATAGCTATGGAAATTTGATGCGTGTTTGCAGGAATCCGTCGCAGGCAGTGATGCTGACCAGAGAGGGAGAGTATGGCTGGGACGGCTGGCTTGGCATGTATTTTGCCAATTTCCCCAAGGAAGACATGACCATTCTCATGGGTATGCAAAAAAAAGATGCAGGAACCTTTCCTCTGACCAGAAAACTGCGAAATGTAGTTATCAGTGAATATCTGAGGTGAATTTGCTGCAAAGCAGAAAATACAGACACCTGCTTCCGGGATTACTTTTTCCCGGAAGCAGGTTTTTTTTGTAATTGTGAATCATACATACTTCGGAATTCTGTGGGAGTGCACAGGTTTAATTGTTTGAACATCCGTAAAAAGGCGGACAGGCTGGAAAAGCCTGATTGTGCTGCCACTTCGGTAACAGCAAGCTCCGGATCCAGCAAAAGAGATTTTGCGTATTCAATTCTTTTCTGGTTCAGAAATTTGTAGAAGGAGGAATTAGTATATTGTTTAAAAAGGCGGGCAAAGTGATATTTGCTGAACCCTGCCAGACTGGCAACCTCCTCCAGAGTAAGGTTTTCAGAAAAGTGGTTGCTGATATAGTCGGTGATAAACAGAAATTTCTCCATATATTCTTTCTGATGGTGAATATCACGGTCTCCGTCCTGCTGATGAAAAGCTTTGTGATTTCTGCCAATATCCACAAGGATTTCCAGGAATTTTGCAATGATGGAAATCTCAGAATAGGTGGTAAAATTCATATATTCATCCTTGATTTCCAACATAAGACTGTGGATGTGTTCATAGATCTGTGGATATTCTTCCTTGGTGATCAGAATGGCGGGACTGAGGAGTGGTGTGATCAGATCTAGTTCTTTTAGCTTGATGTGGCTCAGGCCGGGCTGAAAAATAATCCTTTCTCCTGTAGCCGGAGCAAAGAGCTCGTGAAGCATACAGGGACATATAACAAGAATTTCTCCTTCTTTGATATGATAATCGTTATGACCGCAGACAACCCGGTAGTCATTAATAACAGGCATGATTACTTCGAATGAGGGATGCCAGTGAGGCGGATAGTTTTCGGCTTCCTCATTGTAATAAAGACAGATCTGGGTATCTGCTTTGTAATCAACGGTTTCATGAATTCCCTGTAAATTATGGATCATATGGACTCCTTTCACACCTAATTATTGCTTTTGATAGCAAATGTTGCTTTTTAATGTTTGTGTATATAATGTATCAAAAACATGTGTAAATGGCAATATATAACATTGAAAAAATTAAAATAATAAAAACATATGTCAAAATACACAAAAAAGAATATAAAAATCTATTAAAATTGACATATTGAAGAAAATAGTAGAAGATAAATAGCAAGAATTGATAGTAACATGACAAGAATTATGGAGCCAATCACAGGACATTCTGATATAGTAGAACCATCAAGAAACGAGGTAATAAATCAAAAGGAGGATTAAAAAAATGAACAAGAAAAGATTACTTTCAGTATTACTTTCAGCAGCTATGGTAGCGGGAACCATGGCAGTAGCAGTGCCTGCATATGCAGATGACACAGAGGAAATCACATGGATGTTCTGGGATGACCTGGAAGCTACAGAGGATCTGGTTTCCAAAGGATACAAAGATGTTATTGATCGCTTCAATACAGAATATGAAGGGAAATATCATGTAACACCGATCACAACAAATCTGGAAGAATATGACGGAAAATTAAATGCCCTGATCGCAGCAGGACAGACACCGGATGTATACATTTGTAACCCGGGACCCAACATGGATGTATATGTAAATGCAGGAGCAGCAGCAGACCTGACAGATATTCTTGAGAATCAGGAAAAAGACTGGTACGCAACATTTACAGATGGAATCTTTGACAGACTGACTTATGATGGAAAGATTATGGCAGTTCCTACAAACTTCGCAGCTGCCTGTGTATACTATAACACAGAGCTTTTTGAGAAGGCCGGAGTGGAAGTTCCGACTACATATGATGAACTGATCGATGTATGTAAGAAACTGCAGGATGCTGGTATTACACCAATCTCCTGTTCCGCAGGAACTGCATGGTGCTTGTCAATGATCGCAGGTTATCTTTGTGACCGTTCAGGTGTAGATCTTCAGGCAATCGCAGATCATACAGCAAACTGGACAGACGATAACTGTATTGCTGCAGGTGAGAAATTAAAAGAGTTATCTCAGTATTTCCAGGAAACAGCAGCTGGTGACTCCAATGATCAGGCTACAGCAAACTTCTACAATGGAGATGCAGCAATGCTGGTACAGGGATCATGGGCTATGGCTCAGATCAATGGCAATAATCCTGATTTCCAGAGCAAATGCGGTGTATTCCAGTTCCCTGAAATCGAAGGAGCGAATGATCCGAACCGTATGATCGTTAAAACAGACAACTTACTGATGAGCTCTACAACAGAGCATCAGGATGCAGCAATTGCACTGATGAAGATGTTTACAGATGAAGAAGCACAGAAATATACAGCAGAAATAGGAGGAAAATTCCCGATCATCAAAGATCTTGACATTGACTATGACAAAGCTCCTGCACAGCTGAAATATGTTCAGGATATTATGGACAAAGCAACTGGTACTTTTGGATTCTACAATGAATCTCTGGCATCTGTAGAAGCAGGTGACTGCTTCGACAATGCAATGGTTGATATATTCCTTGGAAACCAGACTCCGGAAGAAGCCTTCCAGACAGTACAGGATTTCTATGAAGAAAACGTCTGGAAATAATTGTGGATAGATAGTACAGAATTTACATGGCTGCTGCGGAAGAAAAAAGTTCCGCAGCAGTTTTTAAATGGAGGCAATTATGGATAAAATTTTACGTAATAAGAAGGCTATTTTCATATTTATCGCACCGGCACTGATCATGTTTGTCCTGGTACTGGTTATCCCTATGGTGCAGATGGTTTATTATTCTTTATGCGATTATGCGGCATTGACACCGCCCAAATTTACCGGACTTGCAAACTATAAAAAGCTATTTTTTCAAGATTCTACATTTAAAATTGCGTTAAAAAACTCTATTTTCTTTATGATCTTTTCTGCTATCACTCAGCAGGTGATCGGCCTTGGTCTTGCAGTTATGCTTACCAATATTAAGAAAGGCAGAAACCTTTTCAAAAATATTTATTATCTTCCATCCGTTCTTTCCTCAGCAGCCTTAGGTCTTTTATGGGCATTTATGTTTAACCCAAAGATCGGTATCAATAATCTGCTGGCACAGTTCGGAATCAAAGGCCCTCTTTGGCTGATGGATTCCAAAGGTTTTATTGTACTTCCCATGTGGGTCATTGCGTTTGTTGCCTTATGGCAGTATGTTGGACAGAATATGATGCTTTATATGGCTCAGATCACAGGGATTTCCAGAGACATATATGAAGCTTCTTATATAGACGGCGCATCAAAGACACAGTCATTCCGTTACATTACACTTCCGTTGATTAAACCAATGATGGTAACTTCACTTTCATTGAACTGTATCGGTTCTCTTAAATTCTTTGACCTTGTGTATAACATGACTCAGGGTGGACCGAACCACAGAACCGAGGTGCTTGCGACAGAACTTTATGCAGAAGGTTTTAACTATTTTAAATATGGTTATGCCAGTGCGATTTCTGTAGTCTTACTGGTTATGTGTCTGATCGTAACATTATTGGTTAAAAAAGTAATTAAAGTTGAAACTTACGAGGGCTAGGAGGTAACAGAGATGCAGACAAAAAAATCAAGAAAACCGGTAAAGCCTGTTACAGTAATTCTTTATATATTTCTTATTGCACTTGCTGTGATTTATGTGGCTCCGCTGTTATGGATGTTAAGTGTTTCATTAAAAGATAATGCAGGCGTAATGGCAGCTCCATTTGCCCTGCCGGAAGTATTTCATTGGGAAAATTATCAGCAGGCATGGACAATGGGTAAGCTTGGAACTGCACTTGTAAACTCAGTACTGGTCTGTGGGATCACACTTGTAGTCAGTCTGTTTTTTGGAGCAATGGCAGCATTTGCCATTGCAAGAATGCGTTGGAAATTATCAGAAGCAGCACACACATTTTTCCTGATCGGAATGATGGTTCCGGTACATTGTATCCTGATTCCGCTGTTCGTACGTTTTGCAGGGCTGGGATTGACTAACTCAAGAGTAGGTCTGATGATCCCGTATATTACGTTTTCCCTTCCGATGACTATTTTCCTTCTGACAGGATTTTTCAAATCTATGCCTGGAGAATTATTTGAGGCAGCATCCATTGACGGATGTGGAATTTATGGATGCTTTTTCAGAATCGCACTTCCCCTTTGCAGAACAGGATTCTTTGTTTCAGGTCTTATGACATTCGTAGGTAACTGGAATGAGCTGTTGCTGGCTATGGTATTTGTCTCAGATCCGGTAAAGAAAACACTGCCTGTAACACTTACATATTTCGTAGGACCATATGCCACAAACTATGTACAGATGTTCGCAGCAATCATTATCGCAATCGCACCAACCGTTATTGTATACTGCCTGTTCAGTAACCAGATTGTAGAAGGCCTGACTACAGGTGCAGTAAAGGGATGATGCATAAAAACAATGCATAAAATTAGGAGGCTTGTATGAACAGAGACGAGGCAAGAAAAAAAGCACAGGAGCTGGTATCCAGAATGACTCTGGAAGAAAAGGCCAGCCAGTTAAGATATGATGCACCTGCCATAAAAAGACTTGGAATCCCGGCATATAACTGGTGGAATGAGGGACTTCATGGCGTGGCCAGAGCGGGACAGGCAACTGTTTTTCCTCAGGCAATCGGAATGGCTGCTACATTTGACAGAGACTGTGTAGCTGAGATGGCAGATATTGTAGCGACAGAAGGGCGTGCAAAGTATAATGCATATTCCAGCGAAGAGGACAGAGATATCTATAAAGGACTGACATTCTGGTCTCCCAACGTAAATATTTTCCGTGATCCCAGATGGGGCAGAGGGCATGAAACTTATGGAGAAGATCCATATCTGACAAAGGAACTGGGAGTGGCTTTTGTAAAGGCACTTCAGGGTAACGGAGAAACAATGAAAGCGGCGGCATGTGCCAAACATTTTGCAGTACATTCCGGACCTGAGGCAATCCGCCATGAATTTGATGCAAAGGCATCTGCAAAAGATATGGAAGAAACTTATCTGCCGGCATTTGAAAGTCTGGTGGAGGAAGCGGATGTGGAAGCAGTTATGGGAGCATATAACCGTACAAACGGAGAACCATGCTGCGGAAGCCCGGCACTGCAGAAAAAGCTCAGGGGAGACTGGAAGTTCCAGGGACATTTTGTATCAGACTGCTGGGCGATCAGAGATTTCCATGAACATCATATGGTGACAAATACTGCTTATGAATCGGCAGCTCTTGCTATCAATAATGGATGCGATCTGAACTGTGGAAATACCTATCTTCATATTATGAAAGCATATGAAAAGGGGCTTGTCACAGAGGAAAGGATTACAGAATCAGCAGTAAGACTTTTTACTACCAGATATCTTCTTGGGCTATTTGATGGCAGTGAATATGATAATATTTCCTATAGGGAAGTAGAATCAGCAGAACATCTGGCAGCAGCAGAGAAAGCAGCAGCGAAGAGTTTTGTACTTTTGAAGAACAATGGAATTCTTCCATTAAAAAAAGAGGATATCAAAACAATCGGAATTGTGGGACCTAATGCAGACAGCAGAAAGGCTTTGATTGGAAATTATCATGGAACTGCATCCAGATATATTACAATCCAGGAGGGAATCCAGGATTATGTAGGTGAGGATGTGAGAATTCTTAGTTCTGTAGGAAGCGAGTTGTTTAGAGACAGAACAGAACCTCTGGCATTCAGCAGAGATCGTCTTGCGGAAGCTAAGATCGTTGCAGAAAACAGTGATGTGGTGATTCTTTGTGTAGGTCTGGATGAGACACTGGAGGGTGAAGAAGGAGATACCGGAAACAGCTATGCATCCGGAGATAAAGAGAGCCTGAAGCTTCCTCAGTCCCAGATTGATTTAATGGAAGCAATGGCTGGTTCCGGAAAACCGGTGGTTCTCTGTCTGATGGCAGGAAGTGATATTGATATGAGCTATGCAGCAGAGAAATTTGATGCAGTTATGGTTCTGTGGTATCCGGGAAGTCAGGGCGGAAAAGCGGCAGCAAAAATTCTGTTTGGGGAAAACTCCCCATCTGGCAAACTTCCGGTTACCTTTTACGAGAGCCTTGAAGAACTTCCGGAATTTACAGATTATTCCATGAAAGGCAGAACCTATCGTTATATGGAAGGAAAAGCACAGTTCCCCTTTGGATATGGACTTACCTACAGTAATGTAAAAGTAGAAAATGCAGAGGTAAGACAGTGCGGACGGCAGATAACAGTAGAGGCCGAAGTATATAATAAGGGTAATGCAGATACTGAGGAAGTTGTCCAGATTTATGTAAAAAATCTTGACAGTAAAAATGCAATTCCAAATCCTGCACTGGGAGGATTCCAGAGAATTTTTATAAAAGCAGGAGAACGCAGAAAAGTTATGGTTCCTGTCTGGGAAAAGGCATTTACAGTGGTAGATGAAAATGGAGAACGCGTAGAGGATGGCAGGAAATATGAGATTTTTGCAGGCTGCAGCCAGCCGGATGAAAGAAGTATAGAGCTTACCGGAACAGAACCTGTAAAGGTAATCTGGGAGAAAGAAGACTGAGCTTATGAAATTTGAATTGTTTTATCCGCAGTGGAAAGACCGGGCAGTTACATTCAGCTATGATGATGGCCAGATTTTTGATAGAAGACTGGTTGATATTTTTAATAAATATAATCTGAAAGCAACATTTCATCTGAACTCAGGGACTTTGGATACAGAAGGATTTATAAAAACACAAGAACTGAAAAGCTTATATCAGGGACATGAAATTGCCTGTCATGGTGTTGCACATGAGTATCCCACACATCTTTCGCAGGAAAGACTGGTTCAGGAATTTTATCAGGACAGATGCAGTCTGGAGAGAGAAACGGGAAGGATTATCAGGGGATGTTCTTATGCATTTGGAGAATATGATGAAAATGTCATCAGCACTCTCAAAAGCCTGGGATTTGTATACAGCAGGACAGTGGAGTCTACAGGCGGTTTTCGCATTCCGAAAGACTTTATGAGATGGACACCATCCTGTCATCATAATGATGCATTTAAAGATATGGCAGAATGTTTTCTGGATACTCCGGAATATCAGAAGATCCCGCTCTTATATGTATGGGGACATAGCTTTGAATTTGACCGTGAACAGACATGGGAGAAAATGGAAGAATTCTGCAAAAAGATTTCCGGACACGAAAACGTGTGGTATACCACAAATATAGATTATGTGAATTATATGACAGCGGCAAGAAATCTTATATTTAATGCAGAATGTACGCAGGTGGAGAATTTATCCAAAATAGAAATATACTGCAAAATAAATGGAGAATGCCGGATCATATGATCTGGCATTCTTTTGCGCTACAGGAGGAAATAGAACATGATAAGCTGTAAGAACCCGATTTTAAATGGCTTTTATCCGGATCCGTCCATATGCAGAGTGGGAGAATGGTTTTATCTGGTAAATTCTACATTTGCCTATTATCCAGGGATACCGATATTTCGAAGCAGAAATCTGGCACAGTGGGAACAGATTGGAAATGTGCTGACCCGTGAGAGTCAGGTACCGTTAAGAGGCAGTGGACACAATGAAGGAATTTATGCGCCTACGATCCGATGGCATGAGGGGACTTTTTATATAATAACCACCAATGTGGCAGGGGGAGGAAACTTTATTGTAACAGCAAAGGATCCTGCAGGTCCATGGTCTGAACCTTATTTTCTGGAAGAAGCAGAAGGGATCGATCCGAGTCTGTTTTTTGACGATGATGGAAGCTGTTATTATATTGGTCAGAGGCAAAATTCTGATGGAAGCAGATATTTTGGTGACTGTGAGATCTGGATCCGGAAGTTGAATCCAGAGACTTTTGAGCTGGAAGGAGAGGCACATCCTGTTTTGTACGGATTTCAGAAGAATGCTGTATGGCCGGAAGGACCGCATCTTTATAAAAGAAACGGATATTATTACATTTTACATGCAGAGAGCGGAACAGAGCAGTACCATTGTGAAGTGGCAGCCAGAAGCAGAAATATTTTCGGCCCATATGAATATGCGAGAACAAATCCGATACTGACACACAGACATCTGGGCAGCAGGGCAGAGATTACCTGTGTGGGACATTGTGACCTGACTGAAGACCAGGCCGGAAACTGGTACATGGTAGTTCTGGGCTGCAGGCCGCAGGATGGAAAGACATTTAGGGGAAGAGAAACATTTCTGGCAAAGGTGGAATGGGAAGACGACTGGCCAGTAGTCAATCCAGGAATCGGGATGATTCAAAAAGAAGTAGAACTGCCGGGAGAGAAAGATACTCTTATGCCGGAAAGTCTGTCTGAAAGCAGAGAATATCTTTTTAAAGATCTGCAGGAAAAACAGCTACCACCGGAATTTCTCATGCTTAGAAATCCGGATACAGATGCGTATGTTCTGGATAATGAATGTTTAATGCTCCCGGCAAAAGCTGTTACTCTGAAAGATAAAGCAACTCCTTCCTATGTTGCTTTAAGACAGACTAGCGCTCAGTTTCTGGCAGAAACAGAGTTCACTCTGAAAGGCCAGCCGAAAGACCGTGCAGGCATTGCCTATATCCAAAATGACCAGAATTATCTGTGCGTGGAATATGAAGAAGATGAGAGTTACGGCAGAGTTTACGTAACTGCATGCATTGGCGGAGAGAACAAGATACTGGCGGAAAGAAAGACAGAGATAAGATTATGTCAGAACCTGAGATTAATAGTAAATAAAAATTGTGCAGAGGCATGGCTGAAAAAAGGCGATATCTGGGAATGTGTTCTGGAAAATATAGATATCAGCTATATGTGTTCAGAATCAGCTGGCGGTTTTACGGGCTGTACAGTGGGAATGTATACGCATTCCGGAGAAAAGCAGAGCAGTGGATATACGAAATTTTATCGGTTTGTTTTAAAATAGATTTTGCCGGATGATCTGATCAGGGCAACACAAATACAACAAATTGAAAAAAATATAAAAAAATTTTTAAAAAGCTATTGACACTTCCATGAATTTTTGGTATAGTACCGATTGTCGCAACAATAAGTAAAACTTAAAGATGAAACGCGATATGCGGAAGTGTCGGAACTGGCAGACGAGCAAGACTAAGGATCTTGTGAGCATTGCGCTCGTGTGGGTTCAAGTCCCATCTTCCGCATGAGAAACCTTGTATCATTTTGGTACAAGGTTTTTTTGTGTCATTGGACAGGAACTCGTTGAATCCCTTTGGAATGGAGAGAATCTGGCAGTACTGCCTGCAGGATTCTTCTACGGGACAGGAATCTATTCATAGAAAGTTCATATTTGTCTGATAAAATATTAATAGAATTATGAGCGTTCTTCCAGATTCGGAAAATGGAAGAGAATGTTGGAAACAAAAAGAGATGAATGAAAGATAGAGAGGCAGAGTTTATGCGTTTTTTAAATGAATTACATGAGGGAGACAGAATCAGCGGGATTTATCTGTGCAAGCAGAAACAGTCCGCTGTAACAAAGAACGGAAAACCGTATGAGAACATTATTCTTCAGGATAAGACCGGCATCATGGACGGTAAGATCTGGGACCCGAATTCCCTGGGAATTGATGATTTTGATGCACTGGACTACATTGATGTAGTGGGAGATGTGACCAGCTTTGCAGGTGCCATGCAGCTGAATATCAAGCGTGTGCGCAAGGCAGCAGAGGATGAGTATGATCCTGCAGATTATCTTCCTGTAAGTGAGAACAGCACAGATGACATGTACAGTCAGTTAAAAGCATTTATTGGCAGTGTAGAGAATACATATCTGTCTGCACTGCTGAAGAAACTGTTTATAGAAGATGAGGAATTTATCAAAGCATTCGAGGGACATTCCGCAGCGAAGACCGTGCATCATGGATTTATCGGAGGTCTGATGGAGCATACACTTGGAGTTACCAGACTCTGCGATTATATGTCAAAAGCATATCCCGTCATTAACAGAGACCTGCTGATCACAGCATCACTGCTTCACGACATCGGAAAAACAAAAGAATTATCCTCATTCCCGTTAAACGACTATACAGACGAAGGCCAGCTTCTTGGACACATTTATATCGGTGCTCAGATGATTTCCGACCTGGCAGGTCAGATCCCGGAATTCCCGGAGGTACTTAAGAATGAGCTGATCCACTGTATCCTTGCTCATCATGGCGAACTGGAATACGGCTCACCGAAGAAACCTGCACTTGTAGAAGCAGTAGCTCTGAATCTTGCAGACAACACAGATGCAAGAATGGAAACCATCACAGAGATTTTTGCCGCAGATAAGGGTAAGAAAGAATGGCTCGGATACAACAGACTGTTTGAGTCAAACTTAAGAAGAACAGATGAGGTGTAATCTTTATGGAATTTCGTAAGAACGATCTTGTTACGTTAGAGATAGAAGATTGCGGAATTGACGGTGAAGGTATCGGAAAAGCCGATGGCTTCACCGTTTTTGTCAAGGACGCAGTAATCGGAGATAAAGTAACAGCTAAAATTATTAAAGCAAAGAAAAATTACGGTTACGGCCGTCTGATGGAGGTACTCAAGCCATCTCCATATAGAGTAGAACCGAAATGTGCCTTCGCCCGTCAGTGCGGTGGCTGCCAGCTTCAGGCACTTTCCTATGACCAGCAGCTTGTATTTAAGACCAATAAAGTCAAAGGTCATCTGGAGCGCATCGGAGGATTTACAGATATCCCTATGGAGCCGATCATTGGCATGGACGAGCTTTTCCATTACAGAAACAAAGCACAGTTCCCTGTAGGCAGAAATAAAGAGGGAAAAATCGTCACAGGTTTCTATGCGGGAAGAACCCACAATATTATTGAAAATCGTGACTGCGCACTTGGCGTAGCTGAGAATAAAGAAGTTCTGGACCGTGTGATCGCACATATGGAGAAATATGGGATTGAGCCGTATAATGAAGCAACTGGAAAAGGACTGGTACGCCATATCCTGATCCGTTACGGATATTTCACAAAAGAAGTAATGGTCTGTCTGATCCTGAACGGAAATAAAATATCGAAAGAAAATGTGCTGGTAGAATCCCTGCGTGAAATCCCGGGAATGACAAGCATTACCATCAACGTAAATAAGAAACGCAGCAACGTGATCCTCGGCGAAGAAATCCGACTGCTCTGGGGACAGGAATACATCACCGACAAGATCGGAGATATTTCCTATCAGATATCCCCACTCTCTTTCTACCAGGTAAACCCAAGACAGACACAGAAACTCTATGCAAAAGCACTGGAATATGCAGACCTCCATGGCGAGGAAACTGTCTGGGATCTCTACTGCGGAATCGGAACAATCTCACTGTTCCTGGCACAGAAAGCGAAATTCGTCCGCGGTGTAGAAATCGTTCCGGCGGCGATTGAGAATGCGAAAGAAAATGCAAAGCTTAACGGGTTGGAGAATACGGAATTCTTTGTTGGCAAAGCGGAAGAAGTACTGCCGAGAGAATATAAGAAAAATGGTGTTTATGCGGATGTTATCGTTGTAGATCCACCTAGAAAGGGATGCGATGAGACATTGCTGGAGACTATGGTTGAGATGAATCCGGAGAGGATTGTATACGTCAGCTGCGATAGTGCTACGTTGGCTAGAGACTTGAAGTATTTGTGTGAGAGAGGGTATGAACTTCGCAAGGTCTGTGCGGTTGATCAGTTTGGGATGACTGTGCATGTGGAGACGGTTGTTTTGCTTTCCAAGGGAGAAATCGACTCAAAGAAGGTGCGGGTGGAGTTCTCGCTGGAAGATATGGATATGTCCGGCTTCCAGAAGGGCGCGACTTATGAGCAGATCAAGGCGTATGTGTTGGAGCATACCGGTTTGAAGGTATCTTCCCTGTACATCTCACAGATAAAGCGCAAGTGCGGGCTGGATGTGGGGCAAAATTATAACCTGTCAAAGAAGGAAGATGCCAAAGTGCCAAAATGTCCGCCGGAGAAGGAAGCGGCGATCAGGGATGCGTTGAAATATTTTCAGATGATTTAAGAGTCTATTGAGCAAAAAAGCAGTAAATCAATTTCAGATTTACTGCTTTTGCTGGCCGGGCCGGTGAGCTACGAGCATTCATGACTTTTTGATAACTTGTTCCATACTGATATATTAAGCGGAAAGTTGTGGCCCTGTATTTTCAGAGGGAAACGAATGCTCCTTGAATATATCCCACAAAATATGCCATCGCTATACTCAGTGCAATGCAACATATACATAGTATTTCAGCAATTACCTTTTTTTCGATTATTTCATTTATGGACTTTCCGTAATCAATAGTAGACCATACCATTGAAAGCAAAAATAGAATTGAAATCCATTGAGTATGAAATGATAGTCCCATGCTAACAAATACATAGTTTGAGATGATGTAAAAAGCGCTTCTGACTACAACTTCTGTCACTTTTACAATCCGATTTCTCATAGAATTCTCCCTCTCTGATAATACTGTGGGCGGCAGCACTCCTTGCTGTCGCCCCTTGATTGCCTATCTGCAAAGGCGGGCGGGGCTGTCAACGGCGGCGCTTGCGCCGTTCATCTTGACCGTTGACTGGCTCGGCTGGCTTTGCTATTCCGTGATCTCTTTCAGTTATTGTCAAAGGAAATGTAGATAGTTAGACTATTGGGTATGTAGCTGATACTTAACCACTTTTCGTCGTTTGATAAAAGTGTCCCGATAGAAACATAGTTTTCTCCCTCGATTTCCTCTGACACATTTTCAATTACGGAAAAGCCTTCTTGGTTCAAAAGCTCCATATACTCGTTATAGTCGTTTTCGCTAATACCGGTAAGGTTGATATTACAATTCTCATGTTCTGTATCAAGTGTAGCCCATGCAACCGTACCAGGCGCAACAGGAAGCCCCTCTGTGTACTCATTCTCAGGCCAAACACCCTCGTCCAATTTTGTAACACTATTAGATTGCGTATTGTTCTCATTGCTTGTCGGTGTAGATGAGGTATTTTGATTAGAACACGCAGCCAAAAAAATCATAATCATGATTGTGAATACAGAAATATATTTCTTCATTGGTTACCTCCTGTTTTTGTGTATGGTTCGGATAATTAACAAAAGAGCAATAGCTGTTGCTGCAAACCCAATAGCCAAAAGGATTTGCGAAATATCAAAGGCAAACGCGCCCTCAATCTGTATATTTGTTGTCGCGTCGGCTTGTCCGATTGCTCCTTCTGGTACTTTTCCTGATTGTGTAACAGCATATACCGAAAAGGCAGCAGCCGCGATAACAAGCGCAGCAAGAGTAGAAATGATACCGTTCCTTTTTTTCGATTTGGTGTTATCAATGCCAAACTGTTCTGCGGTGCTGTCTGCAAATTCTTTTGGCGTCCCCAAACGCTGGATAATCTGCTGCTCTGTTTCTCCATGCTCCATAGCAGACGCAAAAACTTCATTCAAGTCACGTACAACCTCTTTTTTCATTTTGCGTGGTAAAGATAGTTCCTTTTCAACCTGTTTGATATATTGTTCTTTCATTTGGATACCCTCGCTTGTTGATAACTTTCTATAAAGCCGTTTACGCAGTTTTCATAGCTTGACCAAAATAAGATTAGTTCATCAAGTACATTCCTGCCTTTATCCGTTAAAGAATAATACTTTTTTGAGCCGCCATTTGCCGCAGCCGGAGCCAATCGGCATTTGATTAGTTCTGCTTCCTGCAAACGATACAAAATGGGGTAAATGGTTCCCTCTTTCGCATATCCCAAAACAGACGCACTATTGTTCAATTCAGTTATAATTTCATATCCATAAGTCTCCTTGCGTCCGATTAGGCATAAAAGTATCATTTCCAGAGAGCCTTTTTTGAATTGCTGGACATATTTGTTATTCATATCGTCGCCTCTCTTTAGCTTTGCTATTTAGGCTCGCTAAGTAGCAACTATATTATATCTCTTCCGAAGTATCAGAGTCAATAGGCTTAACGAAAAAGTTACAAGATGTCTGTGTAAGGTAATGACAGAATAGCGGTGTGCTGGCGAACTATGCTTTATTTTGTTTTTTATCTAAATCATTCAATAGGGCGGTAGCATCCCTATTGGCAAGGGGATTCCAAAAGGGAACAGCGTTCTCCTTTGTCTGGGGTGTTCAGAGGGGATAGTGTTCCCCTTTGACCGGAAGAATCCAAAGAAACCGGCGGTTTCGTGGCACACGATTTTCCGTAGGAAAGTCTAGTGTGTTATACCTTTGTGGAGCAGATGGCAGCCGGAATTGTAGCACACCCTGAAAAGTGTGGCCACAGTTGCGGCGTTCTGGCAGGAAAGGTTGCCCCTTGCGGGGCAGCATAAGCGACAGAAAAAGGCTGGCAGGCGGTGCGGGCAAGCACTGTCTGTCAGCCGTGTCATTTGCGGAACAAAGGTATATCAAAGCCCCCGTCAGCCGCTGCTTCCCATCGTATCAGAACCACCACGGCAGCTTTCCGCGCAGGCTGTCCATCGCCTCGCCCTCCACCTTCTTTGTCCAGCTCTCGCTGAGATGGAAATGGAGCGCCGCGCCGATCAGCGGGTGCTCGATTCCATCGGTAAAGCCATAGCGGTACAGCAGATAGGTCTGCTCTCTGGCTGTCAGCTTGTCCAGCGCCGCATACAATTCTATCAGCTGCTCTTTTTGGATATAGATTTGCTCCGGCGTTTGGGTGTGAGGGTCGGCTATGGCTTCGATCCGCAGCATCCGTTCATCCTCTGAGAGAACGTCATCCAGATATACTCTCTGGAAGCCGGGGCCGTCTTTCTTATCCACCATCCGTTGCTCAAATAAACCGAGGGCGGCGCGGATGCAGTCCGTCATGGCGTTGCGGAGCGCCGGTGCTGCATAGGTCAGAAATTTCATGCCCCGTCCGGCATCAAACAAAGGGATCGCGTTCAGCAGGCCGATACTTCCCTCCTGCATCAAATCATCCAAATCAATTCCAATATCATTTTCATCCAGCCCCATGTTTCGGTATTGCTCCAGCGCAATTTTTCGGATGAATCCCAGATTCTTTTCCAGCAGAATGTCACGGGCAGCCGTATCCCCTTTCTGTGCCAGTCTGCACAGCTGCTCATTGCTCCGGGTCGGCATTTTGCTTCTCCTGCGCGTGGTCTAAGGTGGATTGGAGAAATTCCGTCAGCGCCTGACCGAACTTGTCTAATGCTTCCTTTTGCACACCGTCCATCCCCGCTGCGCTCTGGGTGACGGCGGCGGAAATCATTTCGGGCGTGATGGTCGGAGTATGAACATCCGCCCCTTTGGTGAGTTCGGTAAACATCTGCTGAGTGATGCCCTTGGTCAAGGACTGCGCTGCTGTGAAATCGTTGCCGATCTCTTTCTTCACTTCCCGTAGCGCCGCCATAAATGTGTTCTGTATCATCGTCAGGTCTGCCTGATATACGGGAACTTTCTGCCGGTTGACAGTTCTGGCCGCCTGCACCGCAGCGTCTGTTTTATTGTTTCGGCGCAGCATGGCGCTGAGAGTAGTAAGCATCTGGTTCTGTCCGGCGAAACCGGCGGCCAGCGTATCGTCAAAATATTGCTCAATCATATAGGTGACTTCTGCAAAGCGAGGGCTTTCCAAAAGGCGGTTGACGATCTCTGCATTGGCTTTTCCGGTGTACAGATTCCGCGCCGCCTGCACCGACAGGCCCAGTTCTTCAATATCAAAATTTGTCCGGTCGGGCGTGTTGACTTCCCCCAGCAGGAAATCTGTGGAGACTTCAAACACTTTCGCAATGCGGAGCAAATGTTCTGTGCTGATCTTATCAGTCTTACCGCTGACAAACCGGCTGATGGCGCTCTCGGTGCTGCCGATGCGGGTCGCCAGCTGTGCCTGGGTAATTTTATGTTCCTTCATAAGCTCCTGCATCCGCTGCCGGATATTGCCGGGCAGATAGGCTCCCTCCATGTGACGCACCTCTCTTCTGAAAACTCTCTTTATCCATTATACCTGATAAAACCAGCGCGGGCAAATGCTTTCCGCTGGCTTCGCCGCTCTGAGGTCTTGCATTTTTGCAAGATTTCAGGGCGGCGTTTTTTCATTTCTTGCACTTTTAGCGGATTTTTCGGTTTATAGGCTTTTTCCCCGTATATTCAGGCAGACGGGCAGATACCGTCAATAAATAATGGAGGACAAAGCCTATGAATTTATTTGAAACTGTAAAATCCGCTGTCACCGTGAAGCAGGCCGCCGAATACTACGGCTGTAAGGTCAACCGGGGCGATATGATCTGCTGCCCCTTCCACGATGACCGGCATCCCAGCATGAAGCTGAACAGGGATTATTTCTATTGCTTTGGCTGCGGGGCTACCGGGGATGTGATCGATTTTGTGGCGCGGCTGTTCGGCCTGAGCAGCTACGAGGCCGCAAAGAAGCTGGCCTATGACTTTGGCATCGACCCGGACAAGCCCCCGGCAGCGATGGCTTTGAAAAAGCCCTATCCGCTGGCGCGGGCTTTCCGCAACGATGAGATACACTGCCAGCGGGTGCTCTGCGATTATCTGCATCTGCTGGAACGCTGGAAGGTCGAATATGCCCCGCAATCGCCGGAGGATGAACTGGATGACCGCTTTGTGGAAGCCTGTCATATGATCGAGTATGTAAATGATTTGTTGGACGTTCTCATGTTTGCGGAACTGAAGCAGCGTGTGAAAGCGGTGGATATGCTGCTGAAGGACGGCACTATCACCGCGCTGGAGCAGCGGCTCAGACGTCTGGAAAAGGAGGTGCAGCACCGTGGCGAAGAACGAGCAATCGCGTGAGGCCAACCAGCCCATCTGGTTTGACGGCAAGAGTATCAATGAAGCCCTGTTTTGTGATGATTTTCTCGGCAGACACAAAATCATCTACACAAACGGGGCTTTTTTCACGCCTGATGGCCGCGTGACCGATGAGCTGCCACTGCGTGGAGAAATTTTTGAGGAACTGAAATGCTGTGCGGTCAGCAATATCCCCCGCAAAATCAGCAATATCGTGGAGCTGATGAAGCTGGCGGCGCTGGTAGAGGATTTCCCGCCGGAGGCTGACCGCATTCATCTGGCAAACGGCACGTTGTTTCTGGATGGCTCCTTTACGGAGGGAAAACCGGACATCGTGCGTTGCCGCCTGCCGGTGGCCTATAATCCCGATGCGCCCACGCCGACCCGCTGGCTGGCTTTTCTGGATGGGCTTCTTTACCCGGAGGACATTCCCACTTTGCAGGAATATATCGGCTACTGCCTGATCCCCAGCAACAAGGGACAGCGCATGATGGTCATTAAGGGCAATGGCGGCGAGGGTAAGAGCCAGATCGGCGCGGTGCTGTCCGCCCTGTTCGGCAGCAACATGAAGGACGGCAGCATCGGCAAAATTTCCGAGAACCGTTTTGCCCGCGCTGATCTGGAACACATTCTGCTGTGTGTCGATGATGATATGCGGATGGAGGCCCTGCGGCAGACCAACTATGTCAAATCCATCGTCACCGCACAGGGTAAAATGGATTTGGAGCGTAAAGGCAAGCAGAGCTATCAGGGATGGATGTGCGCCCGGCTGCTGGCATTCAGCAATGGCGACTTGCAGGCTCTCTTTGACCGCAGTGATGGCTTTTATCGGCGGCAGTTGGTGCTGACCGCCAAAGAGAAACCTGCCGACCGTGTGGATGATCCCGACCTGGCAGAGAAGATGAAGGCCGAGGTGGAGGGCATTCTGCTGTGGGCTTTTGCGGGATTGCAGCGGTTGGTAGCGAACAACTTCAAGTTCACCGAGAGCCAGCGCACCAAAGAGAACCGGGAGGCCGTCAAGCGGGACAACAATAACGTGTTTGATTTTCTGGAATCCGAGGGCTATATCCGGCTGAAAGCGGATGCGTCCATCAGTTCAAAGGATTGCTACGACATTTACCGGATGTGGTGCGAGGAAAATAGCCTGACTGCACTCAAACGCCGCAGCTTCAGCGATGCGCTGGTGGCAGCCTGCGGTAAGTACAATCTGGAACACTGCAACACGATTACCAATTCGGCAGGACGCCGGGTATGGGGCTTTATGGGGATCGAGGCAGTGGCAAGGCCGCATATAAACGAGTTTACGGACGCTTCACAGTGTACGTACGTACCGGAAGACTGGCGGGATTGATTTCCGATCTGGTCGCCGGTACGTATGTACGCAGCGATTGACCCTGTTACCTCATATATTGTAGAGGCGCTTCATTTGGATAAAGTGGTCGTGCCCATTTTGGGTACACCTATTTTGATGTGTAAAAGTGGTTATGGATATTTTGTCCACCACCAGAACCGTGAAATTCTTCGCGCTTTTGTGCTGTGAAGTAGGTGTGGTCATTTTGACCACACCTGAAGCGGTCAGTAAAAGCGGTGATTTTGCAGGCATATTTTAGAGCAATCTCAAAACAGCGAAATGTTTCTCTTTTATCCGTATACAGTTCGCCGGATGGCGGCTCACGGAACGACGTACAGATTGCAGCATTTTGTGACAATACAGCCCGAACAGTGAAAAGTCCCGCATTTCTGTGAAGTCGAATATTCCGCCGTTGACCAACGATACGCAGGGAATCATTTCTATCGCAAAACAGCATTTGCACAAATTTCACCATTGACCAAAGCCGGTGCGCTCCCCAGCGTAGCCGGTTCTTTTTATGACGCAACCGAAAATCATGTTTTATCTATCAAGTGACAAAGGGCTTCACTTGCGAAAATGGAGGAATATATTTTATGAAGTCAAGTATCCGAAACGAAATCAAGGCGCAGATCATCCGCGCCGGTTACACCATGCAGGAAGTCGTTGACCAGCTGCACGATGAGTATGGGTGGAGCGACAGCGTATCCAATCTTTCCGGAAAATTGCAGCGGGAATCGCTGCGGTATCGGGAGGCCGTGGAGTTGGCTGACGTGCTGGGATATGACATTGTCTGGCAGAAACGGAGGGATTGAGTATGGAAAAAGCACAATACGCGATTATGCGATTTGCCAAATATAAGGGGCCTGAAATCGGCAATATCGAGGCCCATAACGAGCGCACAAAGGAAAAGTACGCCAGTAATCCCGATGTGGATACCAGCCGAAGCAAGTACAACTTCCATCTGGTCAAACCGCCCGGCAAGTACCGGGCCGAGTCAGAGAGGCAAATTGCCGCTGCCGGATGCCGTACCCGGAAAGACAGTATCCGTATGATCGAGACGCTGTTCACAGCCAGCCCGGAGTTCTTTAAGGGAAAGAAACGGGCGGAAATTCGGGTATTTTTCGAGGAAGCTCTGCACTTTTTGGAACAGCATCAGTCCAAAGAGACAATTATATCCGCCGTGGTGCATATGGACGAGAAAACGCCCCATATGCACCTTTGTTTTGTCCCTTTGACGGAGGATGGCAGGCTCAGCGCCAAAGACATCATGGGCAATAAAAAGAAGCTGACCTGGTGGCAGGATGAGTTTTGGAAACACATGGTCAAGAAGTTTCCAGATTTGGAGCGTGGCGAGAGCGCCAGCCTGACCGGGCGCGACCATATCCCGCCCCGCGTATTTAAGGAGATGACCAGACTGACCAAACAGAAAAGCAAACTGGAGGATCTGCTCACTGGAATCAATCCCTTTAACGCCAAAAGCCGGGCGGAGGAAATCTGCAAGATTCTGGATACCTATATTCCCAGCGTGGAGAAGATGGACACACTGCTGCGGAAATATGGCGTAGCCTTCACGAAAACAGCATCCGAAAACAAAAAGTTGAAAACGAAAAATGCCGAACTGGAAGAATCTCTTGCATCGGCGCAGAAGGTCAGCACCCTAAAGCAGATCGAAGACCTCAAGCTGCGGCGCGACTATGACAGTGCCGTGGCGATTTTGGAACAGATACCGGCAGAAGTTTTGAACATCTATGCGCAGAGCAGCCATAGAGGAAAGGAGCGGCCTATTGAGCAAAGTTTATGATGATCCGAAATATAATGCGGCATTTGACCGCTGTGTTGATGTGATGGCGCGGCTGTTGCAGAAGTACGGGCCACAGCTGTTGGGGCAGATGCAGGAGACTGAGAAGGATGGCCGTACACAGTCTGCGGCATCAGGAAAGCAACCCGTTCCTGTGTATCAGGAATTTGACAAAGCCGCTTGATATAAATTAAATTTACACGTTGCGTATTTGTTTGGCGTATGCTATAATAAATACGCAACGTGTATTTTTGCTTTATGGGGTAAATGAAATGGACTGCAAAACCAAAATAAAAGAATTGCGGGAAAGCACTGGCATGAATCGCAAGGAATTTTGTAAATATTTTCAGATTCCCTATCGGACTGTGACAGAATGGGAACTGGATAACCGCCATGCGCCGGAATATGTACTCCGTTTGTTGGAGTACTACATTCAGAATGAAGGTCTGGCGAAGAAGAAAGTAACGGATGAATGTTTAGAGCTGGAAGAAAGGGGCGGCCTGCATGAAGAAAACTAAAACAAAATGTTATCTCTACACACGGGTATCTACATCCATGCAGGTGGACGGATATAGTCTGGATGCTCAGCGAGACAAACTGCGGAAATACGCTGAATACGAAGATATGGTAGTGGCTGGTGAATATTCTGATGAAGGCTTTTCCGGCAAGAATATTCAGGGCAGGCACGAATTTCAGCGGATGCTGCAAGACATTCAGGACTGCAAAGACGGTGTGGAATATGTGCTGGTGTTCAAGCTGTCCCGGTTTGGCAGGAATGCCGCTGACGTTCTGAATTCCTTGCAGCTGATGCAGGATTTCGGTGTCAATCTGATTTGTGTGGAAGACGGCATTGACAGTTCCAAAGATTCCGGCAAGCTGATGATTTCTGTCCTTTCTGCGGTGGCAGAGATAGAGCGTGAAAATATTCGGACACAGACGATGGCCGGACGGGAGCAGAAAGCCCGTGAAGGAAAATGGAACGGTGGCTTTGCCCCTTATGGATACCGCCTTGAAAAAGGCGAACTGTTGATTGCTGAGGATGAAGTGGACGTGATCCGCACCATCTTTGACCGCTATATTCACACCAACGATGGTGTCAGTGGCGTGGCAAAATATCTGAACCGGCAGGGCTTTGTGAAGAAGTTAAGGCAGAACGGCACCATTCCCGGTTTTTCTGCCAGCTTTGTGAAGAGTATCATTGATAATCCGGTATATATGGGAAAAATCGCCTATGGCAGACGCCGGACAGAGAAGAAGATCGGCACACGGAATGAGATGCACGTAGTTGAGCAATCGGAGTTCCCTGTGTACGAGGGGAAGCATGAGGCTATCATTTCAGAAGAAGATTGGAACCTCGCGCAGGAAAAACGGAAAATCAATGCTTACCGGCGTGGGAAAGTCAATGACCCTACCCACGCACATATCTTGTCCGGTATTCTGAAATGCCCCTGCTGCGGCAAAAGCCTGTACGGGAATATTGCGAAAGCCCACAGCAAGGACAAAAAGACCCGCTATTACTATTACTGCAAGAATACGGTGACGCCAACAGGCCACGAGTGTACCTTCCGGCTGAATATTGAGCAGATGGAAATGAACCGCATGGTAGCGTCAATCATCTCTGCTATGGTCAGTGACCCACGGTTTGCGGATGCAATCAAGGCGAAAATCGGCTCCGCTGTCGATACGAACGATTTGGAGAAGCAGCTGGAAGCATTACAGGCGCAGCTTCGGCAGACATTAGGCACAAAGGCCCGACTGGAACGGCAGATGGACGGTTTAGATGTGAATGACCCGTATTATGACCGGAAAATTTCTGATTTGCAGCGCCGATATGACGAGCAATATGGCGCAATAGATGAGATTGAAGTCCAGATTGACGATGTGCAAAGCCAGATACGGAGTATCCGGCAGGAGAAGATTTCGGGTGATAATATCTACCGCCTGTTGCTGGCATTCGATCAGGTCTATGAAGCAGCCTCCGAAGTGGAGCGGAAGGAGTTCATGCGGGCGTTTATTGAGCGGATTGAGTTATTCCCGGAAAAGCAGCCGGATGGCAACTGGATTAGGAAGATTATCTTCAACTTCCCTGTCCCGGTGAATGGAACAGAAGTGAAAGAATTGCCCTTGGAAAATGAAACAATAGTCGAGACAGTTGCTCTTTTGTCCCAACTGAAACAAAAGCCGGATCATTAATTAATGTCACGATTGAACTTGATGATATGGATATAACATCTGCAGAGACTAAGGCTACATATGATGAGATAAAGAGTATGTGGCTGAACATAATGCCGGCATGAAGGTTTCCAATCGGTATATCTCACAGGTAAAGAGAAAATGCGGAATTGAGGTTGGAAAGAATTATAATTTACCTAAAAATGAAGATAGCAGGCAACCGCAGTGTCCAGAAGATAAAGAGAGTGCAATTGTGGAGCCATTGAGCAAGAAGCCCCCACTTCAAAATCAGAGATTTAAGTGGTGGGAGCATGTCACGATGAATAGTTAATAAAGAGAGGTGCAGATGCTATGCCAGGTATACTCGTGGTTGAAGATGATGAAAATTTAAATCGTGGAATTACATTCTCACTGAAAAAATCCGGATATGAGGTTTTTTCAGCAGAATCAGTGAAAAAAGCGAAAAGAATTGCAAGTGATAATAATGTGGATGTTACCATTTGTGATGTGAATCTTCCGGATGGGAATGGACTGGAATTTGTAAGGTGGATGAGATGCAATTATAATACATACATTATTTGTCTTACAGCACTAGATCAGGAGATGGATCAGGTCATGGGATATGAAGCAGGGGCAGATGATTATATTACAAAGCCGTTTAGTCTTTCGGTACTTCTTTTGAAAATAGAAGCACATTTCCGCCGCAGACAGGAGAAAACGGAAGCCGGAAAGATGATTTCGGGAGATATCGTATTTATCGCAGGAGAAATGAAAGTCCTGATAAAGAGTCGTGAAATCAGTCTGACAAAAACGGAGTTGAAAATGCTGACTTTTTTTCTTCAGAATCCGAAACAGATTCTTTCAAAAACACAAATATTGGAAAATGTGTTTGATCTGGAAGGGGATTTTGTGGATGAAAATACAATCGCTGTCAATATCAGAAGACTCCGTGAGAAAATCGAAGACAATCCGGCTGCACCGGTCTATATAAAGAATATCAGAGGTCTTGGGTATATATGGAATCAGGAGGTAAGGCAGTGACAAAGAGATATCGCAAGAAGATTACAGTAGTGCTCTCCTTGGTATTACCTGTCATATTATTGTTTGCAATATTAAATTGCTTTACCACGTATGTGTTTTATGAAGATTATAAATATAAAATGAATCTTATGACAGAGATTGCTGCAAAGGAAGAATTTTTCGGGCTGGATGCTGTTTCGGAATTGCTTAAGGATAAGGATATTGAAACTAACGAACAGGGAAGGCGATTATTGGAACAATATGGATACTGGGGGAATAAAGGGAATGCATTTTATTCGCAATTCCGGCATCAGGTTATGGTGACCGGTGCTGTAAGCACTGTGATATGCGTGCTTCTTTTGACTTTTTTACTTTATTGGAAGAAAAAAGAAGATGCGTGTCATCAGAAAATTTTAGACCAGTTGGAAGAAATTCTGATCAGATTCCGTGAAAATAAATTTGATGATTTACTGAAAACGGAAAATCATGCAGAACTGGAAAAATTGAATGACCAGCTTGAAGCAATCGGACATCATATTCAGTTGATAAAGGAAGAAGCAAGGGCAGAAAAGGAGAACACGAAAGAAATGGTTTCTGATATTTCTCACCAGTTAAAGACACCGGTTGCAGCTTTGGATACATGTTTTAGTGTGCTGATGCAGAATGACTTAAGTGCCACAGAACAGGAGGAGTTTCGTATCCGTTGTCGGAGTGCTCTGGATGGACTGGAGACATTATTGCAGTCGCTTCTTGAAATATCCAAGATGGAAACTGGACTGATTCAGATTAATAAGAAAAAACTTCCGCTTATGGATACTGTCATATCTGCTGTGAACCGCACTTATCCTAAAGCGGATGAGAAAGAAATGGAATTCGTTTTTGACTATGAAAAAGAGCTGGAAACATGCATGGTTATGCAGGATAAAAGGTGGCTTGGTGAAGCTGTGATCAACGTTCTGGATAATGCGGTCAAGTACAGTCCGTGTGGTTCAAAAATATTTATCCGGTTACAAAAAAGAAACTATCTTGTAAGAATGGAAATTGAGGATCAGGGAATTGGTATTCCGCAGAATGAGTATCACAAAATTTTTCAACGATTTTACAGAGGAAGTTCCAAGGAGGTCATGGAAAAGAGTGGTACAGGAATCGGACTTTTTCTATCGAGAGAAATTATCGAAAAACACGCAGGTACGATTACGGTAACCTCCGGCAAAAAGAAAAAAGGAAGCACGTTTGTGATTCAATTACCATATGTTGGTTAAATTTTAAGTGAGCAGAAATCTTACAATTCTGTAAGATTTCTGCTCGTTTTTTGAAAGTGAAATGAAAGATTGCCCTGATACAATTTGGATGTAAGATGAAAAGGAGGCAACACATGAGTGTGATATTAGAAACCAAGCAGCTTTGTAAGTTTTATGGAGCAGGTGAGAATCAGGTCAAAGCGGTCAATCAGGTGGACATTCAGATTGAGCAGGGAGAATTTGTCGCAATTGTTGGAAAGTCAGGTTCCGGTAAAAGTACATTACTTCATATGCTTGGAGGGCTAGACACCCCGACAAAAGGCAGTGTTACTTTAGCAGGGAAAGATTTATACAGGATGAAGGAAGATGCCCTTGCTGTTTTCCGCAGAAGAAAAATCGGATTTGTTTTTCAGGCATTTAATCTGGTTTCATCTGTTAATGTCTGGGAAAATATTGTACTGCCACTGGGGCTGGATGGAAGAAAAGTGGATGAAGCGTATGTAAATGATATTATTGCAACTCTGGGGATTGAAAACCGGATTTATAATCTGCCAAATCAGTTATCCGGAGGACAGCAGCAGAGAGTAGCAATTGCAAGAGCACTGGTGAATCGTCCGGAAATTATATTTGCAGATGAGCCGACAGGAAATCTTGATTCTAAGACCAGTGATGAGGTAATCGCTCTGCTTAAGATGACAGCAAAAAAATATGGACAGACAATTGTAATGATTACCCATGATGACGAAATTGCACAGGTCGCTGACCGTATTCTGGTGATTGAGGACGGACAGGTGGTGGATTTCAGATGAAGACAATAAGCAGGATTGCATATAGCAATGACAAAAGGAACAGGACAAGAAGTATACTGATCATGATGGCAATCTGTCTGACCACGATGCTGCTTGTTATCATCAGTACTGTGGGAAATGGGGTAATTCATTTACAGAAAAGTCAGGCGGCAGGATCATATGGAAGCAATTATGGTCTGTTTGTTTCCGCAGACGGATCGCAGTTAAAAGAAGTAAACCGCCGTGCGGAAATAGATGCTACAGGCACTATGTGCACCGAAGGTATCATAAAAGGCAATGAAAAAGGCGGGTTTGTCTGCATGGATGAGACTGCAAGAAAAATGCTTCCTTATAATAAAGAATATGAGTTGAAGGAAGGAAAGTATCCGGAAAAAATGCAGGAAATTGCCGCAGGAAGAGCATTTTTTCGTGCAATGGGGTATGGTGATGTAAAGATCGGAGATACGGTTACACTGGGTTACCGCGCAGGGATGCAGTCAGAATATAAGCCGGAAGAATTTGTTGTCAGCGGAATCCTATATGATCGGGATGAGTATACCATCGAGGCATCTTATGTTGCTTTCGGGTCACAGGAGTTTTATGATGAGCACGTCGCAGAGAATGACAGACAGTATAATATTTATTTTACTTTAAATGATTCTGCAAATGTATCTATGAATAATATTGATTCGGTTATAAAGCAGATTGCAGCAGCTTGTGGGATCGAAGAAAAAAACGTTATAGTCAATGATCTCTATTTGCAATGGGTCTTGCAGCCGAGTTATGAAACGATTGCGGTATGCGGGGTTTTGATTCTTGCAATTGTACTTTTCTCTGTTGTGGTCATTTATAATATTTTTCAGGTCGGTATTGCCAACAAGATACAGGAGTATGGAAAAATCAAGGCTCTGGGAGCGACAAAAAAACAGATGAAACAACTGATCTTCAGAGAGGGTATGTTTTTGACAATTTCTTCAATACCAGTTGGATTGCTTCTTGGTTTTCTGATTGCAAAATGCGGTTTTAATTGGCTGGTAGAACAGGGAAAACTTGTATCAACCGGAACTGGCTCTATGGGAGTCCAAAATCAGCAGATCCCACTGTTTTCCCTGCCTGTTATGCTTCTATGTATTTTCGTGTCATTTTTTACCGTTGCTTTGGCGCTGCGTAAACCAATGAAAATTGTTTCACGGATTTCACCTATCGAAGCAACACGGTATTTAGAAAATGCAGAAACACACAAAAAAGGAAAACGAAATGGCAGAAAAAATGTCACCGTGTTTTCTATGGCAATGGCAAATATAACGGGTAATCCAAAAAGAACCATTGGTACCATCCTCACACTGGGGCTTTCCTGCGCATTGTTTGTGATTATCTCTAATTATGTAGGAAATATTGATACGGAGCATGAAGCACGTCTTTCCGTTAATCATGGACAATTTGAACTGCAGCTTGACTATTCTGCTGAGTACGATGAAAGATATCCGGAGAATAATCTGGATACGATTCTGACGGATAATCCATTGAATGATTCAATGATTGAAGAAATCAAAAGCATTCCAGGAGTGACAGATGTCATGACGAGAGAGATTGTCTCTGTAAATCTGAACGGAACAAGATTTCCGGCTGATATTGTGAGTAAAAATGATTTTGATTCTATGCGCCAAGAAGGGGATATTGGCTCTATGGACTATGATCAGGCGGTAAAGAATGGTGATATTTTCTTTGGCTGGTCAACGTGGATGGAACAAGATGGATATGCTCCGGGTGAATCCATTGCATTTGACTTTGAGAATGGAAGTGGAACCTATACCTATCAGGGAAAGATTGCAGGATCCTTTGTAAGTGCGGACACTTATCTTGTCATTCCGGAAGGTGTATATCGTTCCATGAATCCGAGAGGAACAGCCTATGGCTATCTGTGGGTGGACTGTGATAAAAAAGATGTGGCATCTGTGGAACAGAGTCTGAATACTTTGATTTCTAATACTTCGCATATAAAAATGGATACTTATCATGCGCAGTTACAATCTGCCGAATACGCAAGCCGTATGATGAAGCTTGGCTGCTATCTGTTCATGGCAATTGTCGGTCTCATTGGGTTTATGAATCTGGCAAACACCATGATCATCAATATCACCACGAAGAAGCAGGAATACGGTGTGCTGCAAGCGGTAGGCATGACCAATAAGCAGTTGAATCTGTGCTTACAAATACAGGGCTTGATTTTTACGGTTGGCACCATCTGCGTCGCACTTGCTGCCGGTCTGCCCCTTGGCTATGCACTGTTTTCCTATGCGAAGCATAATGGGATTTTTGGAATGAACGTTTATCACGTTCCTCTTATCCCGATTCTTGTTATGATTCTTCTGGTTGGTCTTCTACAAATTGTGCTTTCCTGTGTTTTAAGCAGTAATCTGAAAAAGGAAACGCTGGTAGAAAGAATAAGGTATCAGGGATAGCAAGCATGATACAATAGAGGCATGCTGAAGGAGGATCTCATATGGCAAAGCAACATGACAAACAATTTAAACTTGATGCAGTCCAGTACTATCAGGATTCTATGCTATTGGATAATAGAAGTATAGATGTAGTGTATAAAACAGAAGAAAAACCTAGACTGGATTATTTCATAATGGAAAAATATTGGAGTAGAGCTTTGGAAATATACGAGGAAATAGCAAATTTGGATGAGGACATTTTTATAAAGGTAAATTCGGATAAAGTTCCAGTTGTATTGGCGAATAAGTATACAAATGACTTTGACTATAATGTTTGCAAGAAAATAATACGTGAGGTAGAGAAGAATGCAAGAAAGCAGAATTCGAATCCTTTATTCTCTGTATCTTCATTAATTGATGTTGATGACATTGTGCCTCAGCAGGTTGGAATCTGGTATCATCAAAAAAAAGGAGAGGCGGAGCAATTAGGATTAAGAATTGAAGAATTAAGATTTGAGAAAAAGCAATATGAAGATAAAAAGAAGCAGTTCAAAAAGCCAAAAGGAATGAAAGCCGGGTTATGTCTTTTTGTTACTTTTTCGGCTCTTGGAGTGTTTTTCCCGCTTATATGTGCATTGATAAATCATATGAATACACTTGAATGTTTGTGTTTACCAATAATATCCCTTGCACTTTTCGGTATTTGTACTTTGAGTACATTTATATACTTAGCTTTATTATTGAGATGGAAAAATGTCGATATGGAGGGAGTAAGACATGAGAGCGATAGTTGAGAAGGTAAATTTTAAAAGAGGCTTAGTGACCTATGAAATTGATGGTTATGATTATGGATGGTTAGAGATATTGGATTCTGTCGAGGTGGAACCTGAAGAAATAATTGAAGGTCCATTTACAACGTTAGGAGAAGCAAAAATATATAAAAGAAGTACTGGTGAGACGATTAATGTTTTTATCGAGGATTACGGGATGTCGCGACAAGGGGCAATTGAAATGATTATGAGATAGGTAGCAGGAAGACTCTAGTATATCAATGATAGAAATCAGGTGATGTTAATGTATGAAAGTGAATTAATAATTGCTGTTCGTAATGGTAATGGAAAGATAATCGCTTCTCAGACATTTGAAGAGTTTATGAACGGAAGAAAGAATATTGAAATTTTAAATTATTACACAGGGCAAAAGTTATTTGATATTCTATTTGACGATTTGGGTATTATTAGATATGAAGATAACGTTTTTGCATTGAAAACAATATTCCAATTGAACCCTGAAAAAACAACTATGTCATTACTGGGAAAAATTGCTGAAGCAGTGATAGTAAGAAGATGTAGAGAAGATGAGGAGATTAATAAAAAATGGTTATCTATTGCTAGAAGAAAAAAAGCTAAAAGCAAAACAGCAGAGCGTTTTCAGGCGGTGGGTACTGGGCTTATGAGAACAAAGATTGATTATCCATCAATCTATAATCCAGCAGATACACAAAGGGATATAGTTTGGGTGGATGATGAAGGAATGAGAGCGATGATCAAGTCGTCTTATGCTGCAGGTATAGAGGCGGGGCTACAGATAAAGGTGAGCAGAAATGGCATGGGCTATTTTTTTCAGGACCTATGTAACTTGAGATATGAAGTTCCGGTAGTATATTTTGATATAAGTCATGATTATGATAAAGTTGCAAGAGAATTGGTATTAAATCAGGGATTTTGTGGTAAGCCGAGTATAGAAGAAAACTTTGTAAGAGCTAGTGCTATAGATTATAATGGGTATGAGGAAGTGTGCTTTTATGAAGATTTGGTTATGGCGTTAGTAACAGGTAAACTAACAGTTGAGGATTTGCTGAAGAATAAGACTGTTTGTGAAAGTGAAACATTTAGAAACTCATTATTATCTGCTACGATTTCACAAATACCACTTCAGAATATTATTATTAAATGATAAACAGTCCGCCAGAATGGTGCAACTTTTTGTAATTAGCGTTCAGGAGTGCAAAAAATAACAAAAGCACCAAATTGTGCGCGAATGTTAATACGAAGTGAAGTTATACCGCACGTTGAGACGGTATGCCTTTTGTCCAAACTCCATGAAGCGAAATATCATGTGAATGTGAGACTTGACATGGACGAGATGGATTTAACGGCGGCTGAGAGCAAGGCTACTTATGAGGAGATAAAGAAGTATGTTGCAGAGTATAATGATGGGATGAAGGTATCTGATCTGTATATTGCACAGGTGAAGAGAAAGTGTGGAATTGAATTAGCGGAGAATTTTAATATTCCTAGGTCAGAGGGAGCAAAGCAACCACAATGTCCGAAGGAGAAAGAAGAGGCAATTATTGGGGCACTGAAAGCATTTCAGATGATTTAAAATCACAAAGAGGAGTGAATTACATGATGTATAATCCACAACTTGATACATTTATCTGCGTTGTCGAAGCTGGAAGCTTTAGTAAAGCGGCAGAAGAATTATATATAAGTGCACCTGCGGTTATTAAACAGATAAATTCTTTGGAAAACAGCTTAAATTTGCAATTATTTGAAAGAACACACAGAGGTCTTATTATTACGGAAGCTGGTAAATCGCTCTATCAGGATGCAAAATATCTGATTCAATATTCAAAAGAATCGTTGATACGGGCGCAGGAAGCAATGAATCATAATGAAGAAATCATTCGTGTTGGAATATCTCCGATGACGCCACCGGAAGTTTTTGTGGAACTTTGGCCTAAGATACAGAAAATATATCCGGAGATAAAGTTTAAATTGATTACATTTGAAAATACACCAGAGAATGCAAGAGAGATACTGGCTAATATGGGAAAGAATATTGATGTGATAGCTGGAATCTTTGATGAAACAATGCTTGAACTCAGAGGCTGTGATGGTACTGAGATTTCAAGAGAACCATTTTGTGTGGCGGTATCAATTCATCACAGGCTGGCAAAAAAAGAAAAAATTACACTTGATGATCTGGCTGGAGAAAATCTTATGCTCATGCAAAGAGGATGGAGTTATTATGGCGATATGCTAAGGGATGATATGATGAAAAATCATCCTGAAATCAATATTGTAGACTTTAATCTGTACAATGTAGAAGCATTTAACCGATGCGAAAACAATAATGAGGTATTACTGGCATTCAAGAGCTGGGAAAGTGTTCATCCACTGATCAGAATCATTCCAGTAGAGTGGGATTATACTATGCCGTTTGGAATTCTTCATTCGAAAAAACCGTCCATTAAGGTTAAGCGGCTGATAAATGCTATTAACAAGGTAAAATGAAGACATCATTCAAATGAGTAAAAACCTAAAGGTTAATACTGAATAACAAAACGAGACTTCTAATGGAGTCTCGTTTTGTTATACTTTTTATCGTCCGGAAGCACAGACTGCCTGTGAGAATCTTGCCAGAGCAATTGTTTTTTTACATGAAAATGTAGAGAAACTACCGATTGATATGACGGGTTATTCTCTCTGGGAGGCTCGGCTGGAGCCAGGATGGCAGCCAGGCTTGGTTCTTATGGAACAGCTTACTTTGGAGAAAAAGAAATTGCATCATACAGAAGTATGGAAAATTTATATCTCCCAGATACAACAAAAAGGCACAAATATTCAAAATGTGAATAAACCGAAAGGTTAAGACTGAAAAACTTATCGAAACTTCTCAAAAGAATCTATCAGTTATATAGTATGAATGTAAGAAAACAGTATGAAAACAAGGAGGATACGACAATGGAATATGTTTCATTAAATAATGGTGTAAAAATGCCAATACTGGGATATGGCGTATATCAGGTAACAAAAGAGGAATGTGAAAGATGTGTGCTTGATGCTTTAAAAGTTGGATACCGGGCGATTGATACAGCACAGAGTTATTTTAATGAGGAAGAGGTTGGGCATGCAATCCAAAAGTCAGGTATTCCAAGAGAAGAAATCTTCCTTACAACAAAGGTGTGGGTTGAACATTATGGATATGAAGAAGCAAAGAAATCAGTTCTTGAATCCATGAAAAAGTTAAAGACAGATTATCTGGATCTGGTATTGCTTCACCAGCCATTTTCAGATGCTTATGGTGCTTACCATGCATTGGAAGATCTGTACGATGAGGGAAAAATCAGAGCAATCGGAATTTCCAACTTTTATGTAGACAGAATGGTTGATTTTGCATCCTTCAACCGCATTAAACCTATGGTAAATCAGGTGGAAACCCACATCTTCAATCAGCAGAAAGAGATGAAGGAATGGGCAGACAAATATGATATCCGGTTAGAAGCATGGGCACCATTCGGTGAGGGCAGAGGAGGCACCTTTGAGAATCCTGTCATCGCAGAGATTGCAGAAAAATATCAGAAGACTCCGGCACAGGTTATGCTTCGCTGGCATATTCAGAGAGGGGTAGTGGTTATTCCGAAATCAACACACATTGAGAGAATGGAAGAAAACTTTAATGTTTTTGATTTCACACTTTCTGATGAAGATATGAAGACTATTGCAGAACTGGACAAGAAGACAAGCTCCTTTTTCTCGCATCAGGATCCGAATATGGTGGAATGGTTCGTGAAGATGGTTGAGGAAAGAAAAAAGAATAATGACAGTTCAAAAGAAAAAAGGAACTGGTAAGCATAAGAGGAAAAATCAATGAAAGTATTACTTGTCAATGGCAGTCCACACGAAAATGGCTGTACTTATACAGCTCTTTGTGAAGTATCCAGTGCATTAAATGAAAATGGCATAAGTACAGATATTTTCTGGATTGGGAATAAGCCGATTTCAGGATGTATTGCTTGCAGAAAATGTCAGGAAAAAAATAAATGTATTCTGGATGATATCGTGAATGAATTTCTGGAAATAGCAGGGGATTATGACGGATTTGTATTTGGAACGCCAGTACACTGGGGTGGTGCAGGCGGTGCAATCACATCCTTTATGGACAGAGTATTTTATGCCGATTTAAATGGTGACGGCAACAGATTCCGCCTGAAACCTGCAGCAGTGGTGATTTCAGCAAGAAGGGCAGGAACAACTGCAACGTGGGATCAGGTAAATAAATATTTGGGGCTTATGCAGATGCCGATTATCACATCGAGATATTGGAATATGGTACATGGGACGAATCCGGATGAAGTAAAACAGGATCTCGAAGGAATGCAGGTTATGCAGATCCTTGGAAACAATATGGCATACTTCATTAACTGTAAAAATGTTGCGACAAAAATGGGAATTGAAATGCCAAAGGCACCGGATTTTGTATTTACCAATTTCATCCGATAGAAATTAGCGTGACATGATGGGTTAAGTATTTCAAGAAATGATGTGGCTGAAAGTGAACAGGAGATTGCTGATTGGGTGAAAGGATTTCAGTAATAGGAAAGAAAGGAATGGATATAAAAATGAAGAAAATGTTAGTTGTATATTATTCCTGGTCAAATGGAAACACGAAAAGAATTGCAGAGCAGCTGACTAATGGGACAGGTGCAGATATTGCGAGAATCGAAACAGCAGAGCCATACAGCGGCAGTCATGAAGATGTGGTTGAACAGGGAAAAAGAGAGGTAGAGGCAGGCTTTATGCCTCAGATTAATCCGATATCTGTAAATCTTGCTGATTATGATGTGATTGCTATCGGAACTCCAACGTGGTGGTATACGATGGCACCTGCAGTGCTTACATTTTTGACAACAAATGATTTTACAGGAAAGACAGTGATTCCATTTATGACAAATGGTGGATGGCCGGGGCATGTTATAAAAGATATGGAGGAAAATTGCAAAGGAGCTGCCTTTGCACATGAAATGCAGATTCAGTTTGATTCCAAAGGAAAAGATCATCTGGAAACTTCAGAAGAGGTGATTACAGAATGGATTGGGCAGATAAATACTGATATAAACAAATAACCATAAGGAGAGATAAAACAATGAGAAAAAATTTTGGAGCAAAGCCATTTTTATATCCACAGCCGGTTATGATTCTGGGAACCTATGATGAAAATGGAAAGGCAAATGCAATGAACGCTGCATGGGGCGGAATTGTAGGTGCAAATGAGATTATTGTAGATTTGTCTGCCCATAAGACAACAGACAATATTATAAAAAATAAGGCTTTTACAGTAGGGGTGGCAGATCTTGAACATCTGGTTTCCTGTGATTATGTGGGAATTGTTTCTGCAAATAAAGAAGCAGATAAGATGAAAAAAGCAGGCTTTACTACAACGAAAGGTGAATTTGTAAATGCACCAATCATCAATGAACTTCCATTGACTCTTGAGTGTGAACTTGTAAAAGTCATTGATGGCAGCAAGTATCTTGCGGAAATTAAAAATGTAAGTGCAGATGAGAAATATCTCGGTGATGACGGAGAAATTGATCTTAGTAAGTTTACACCAATTACATATGATCCGGTACATCACGGATATTACAAACTTGGAGAACGTGTGGGAAATGCTTTTAAGGATGGAGCAAAGTTAAAATAAGGACAGGTGATTAAAGTGAAAAAAATTGTACAGACAGCAGGAAGAAACGCACTGAATGAATTTGCACCACAGTTTGCACATTTTAATGATGATGTTTTGTTTGGAGAAAACTGGAATAATCAGGATATTGATGTAAAGACAAGATGTATTATAACAGTCACAGCACTTATCGCTTCAGGAATGATTAATACATCTTTAGTACATCATTTTGAAAATGCAAAAGCTCATGGAGTGACTCAGAAAGAAATTGCAGCCGTGATTACCCATATAGCATTTTATGCAGGGTGGCCAAAAGGATGGGCGGCATTCAATCTTGCAAAAGATGTCTGGAGTATAGACGAAGGTGATCTTTCATATGAAGATGAAGCAATGAGAGCTCATGCTAAAAAGATGCTATTCCCGATTGGAGAGCCAAATGATAAATTTGCACAATATTTTACAGGGAAAAGTTTTTTGGCTCCTGTGTCTACGTCACAGGTTGGAATTTTCAATGTGACTTTTGAACCTGGTTGTAGGAATAACTGGCATATTCATCATGCAAAAAGCGGAGGCGGACAGATTCTTATCTGCATTGCAGGATGTGGATACTATCAGGAAGAAGGAAAAGAAGCAGTAGAAATGAAACCTGGAGATTGTGTCAATATTCCGGCAGAAGTAAAACACTGGCATGGAGCAGCACCGGATGAATGGTTTTCACATCTGGCAATTGAAGTACCGGGAGAAAAAACATCATCAGAATGGTGTGAAATAGTAACGGATGAAATATATGAGAAACTGAAATAAATACTTTCTCCCCAAAATTATGCCTGTTTTGTTAAAAAACTTGATATCTGTTGTCCATGAAAGGAACCAACTTGTGGATATAGTTCCTGAATCTCTTGATATTTTGCTTCAATCATTTCAGGCTCATCAGCCCAGATCTTTTCATATATTTTTAACAACCGTAGCAAGAATTCCCTCACCTCTATAGGGACGCCACTGAAAAAGTGGTCGTAAAATCATATATCTGATATAATTAAGGTATCATAATTGTCGGAGGTTGAAATGTTATCATCCCAACTTAAACTTAGCCTTAGTTATTATTCAGATTTATATGACATGATTGTTCCAAAAGATCATATTCTAAGAAAAATCAGGGAATTGGTCGATTTTTCTTTTATATATGATGAATTAAAAAATAAATATTGCCTTGATAATGGACGTAATGCAAAAAACCTTATATTGCTATTTAAATATCTGCTTTTAAAATATCTTTATAACCTTTCTGATAATGGTGTTGTTGAAAGATCACGATATGATATGTCTTTTAAATATTTTCTGGAATTAACGCCAGAAGAAGAGGTTATCCATCCTAGTCTTTTAACCAAATTCAGAAAGCAGCGTTTAAAAGATGAAAATATACTTGATCTGCTCATAAATAAAAGTGTAGAACTTGCCATAAATCAAGGTGTTTTAAAAAGCAATACTATAATTGTTGACTCAACTCATACAGAAGCCCGTTATCATAAAACTACTCAGAGAGAAATGTTGAAAAAAGCCTCTACTTCTTTAAAAGCAGCTTTAAAGGATTCTGATAAAGACATTTATCTGCCAGATGAACCTGAAAAACGAGCTTCTTTAGATGAGTATAATGAATACTGTCATGAATTATTAAACACAGTTCAGGAAAGTCCGTATTCAGAACTGCCAACGATTAAAGAAGAATCTTCTATGTTATCCGAAATTTTGGATAATCAGATTGATTGTTATGATCAATCCATTGACCCGGATGCCCGGATTGGCCATAAAGCGGTCAATTCTTCTTTTTACGGATACAAAACTCATTTGGCCATGACAGATGAACGGATTATCACAGCAGCAACAATCACATCCGGCGAAGCATTTGATGGTCAGGAACTTCCAGTACTGGTTCAAAAAAGTAAAGCAGCAGGTGCAACCGTTAATGAAGTAATAGCAGATACCGCATATTCCACACTGGAAAATTTAAAAGATGCACAAAGCAATGACTATAAATTAATTTCAAAGCTTAACCCGAGCATCATAAAAGGGACTCGTTCAGAGGACGGCTTTATCTTTAATAAAGATGCGGATACCATGCAGTGCCCAGCGGGGCATTTGGCTATAAAATATCGAATTGACAAACGTAGTAATCAGAAAAAGAATACACGTATCAAATATTTTTTCGATATTAATAAATGCCATGTCTGTCCTTATCGTAATGGCTGCTATAAAGAAAATGCAAAAACCAAAACGTATAGTATCACTATTAAATCGGATTATCATAAAAATCAAGAAGCGTTTCAAAAAACACAATATTTCAAGGAACGTTTCAAAACCCGCTATATGATAGAGGCAAAAAATAGTGAATTAAAAAATATACACGGATATAGTCGTTGTGATGCTGCTGGACTATCAAACATGCAACTTCAAGGAGCAGTATCAATATTTGCAGTCAATTTAAAACGAATTTTAAAACTAAAGGGATAAGTCTGCCCAAATGAGGAAAAATAGGAAAATTCATCTCTCAAAAGGGTAGATTTTGTATCCCTCAAAACACTATTTTAGCAATATTTTATTATCAAGGAACATTTTTGCACATATTTGACACCCTGTGATACTAAACTTACCACTTTTTCAGTGGCGTCCTATAGGTGATGGGATGAATTGCACATTCGAGCATGTCTGCTCAAATTCATAAAAAATCGCAAAAACACTTGTTCTGATACAATAAATATATTATAATAGAAAAAAGAACAATATGCTCTTGAAATTTAGACGGTCGAAATAAGCAATAAGTGAGTGTACATAATGAGTTTAGATAATAATTCTCATTCAGTGTTTTTTGTTTGATTCTGGTTATGAAATATAGCAGAAAGATGCTGGACGATAAGATGTCAGAGAGAACAAAAGAAATCTTTGAAATATAGCACCTGTTGAAACAATCCATCAGTATATAGAGAGTCAGGGTGAGAAAGATAAACCGGGCAGTAAAAATAAGAATCTATCCAAATAAAAAACAGATAACCCAGATAGAGAAGACGATCGGCTGCAGTCGTTTTCTTTATAACCGGATGCTTGCGGATAAGATCCGTTATTATCAGGAAGAAAAAAAGATGCTGAAAAATACGCCGGCCGGATATAAAAAAGAATATCCATGGCTGAAAGAGGTAGATTCTCTTGCGCTGGCGAATGTACAGTTAAATCTGGAAGGGGCTTTCCGGAAATTTTTTCGGGAACCGGAAGTGGGATTTCCGCATTATAAATCAAAAAAACATTCGCGGAAATCCTATACAACGAATATGGTAAATGGGAATATCTGTCTGCAGGACAGGTTCCTGAAACTGCCAAAGATGCAGCCGGTAAAAATAAAACTCCACCGTATGATCCCGGAGGGATGGAAGCTGAAATCAGTGACTGTGAGCAGGGAACCGTCCGGAAAATATTTTGCCAGCCTGCTGTTCGACTGTGAAAACCAAACAGCGGAGAAAAGACAGGCGGAAAAATTCCTGGGGATGGATTTTGCCATGCATGGGATGTGTGTATTTTCTACCGGTGAAAGAGCCGGATATCCCATGTTCTACCGGAATGCAGAGAAAAAACTTGCCCGGGAACAGAGAAAACTTTCCAGATGTGAAAAGGGCAGCCGTAACTATCAGAAACAGAAGAAAAAGGTTGCATTATATCATGAAAAGATAAAGAACCAGAGGAAGGATTTCCAGCATAAGCTCAGCCACAGCCTTGCAGAAGACTATGACGCAGTATGTGTGGAGGATCTGAACCTGAAGGGGATAGCCGGAGGCCTGCATTTCGGAAAAGGGATACAGGATAACGGATACGGTCAGTTCCTTTCCATGCTTGGATATAAGCTGGAAGAACGTGGAAAATATCTGATAAAAGTAGACAGATATTTTGCATCCAGTAAGATATGCAGCGTATGCGGACATAAGAAGAAAGAGCTGGCATTATCAGAACGGATATACCTATGCGAATGTGGAAACCGGATGGACCGGGATGTGAATGCGGCGGTCAATATTCTGGAAGAAGGAAAAAGAATATATAAAAAATGTGCATAATAGCACAGAAAAGATTCGTAACCGGATAAAAAAGAACCGCGGGACACGCGGGGATAGCCTGTTTTAGCTTTGCCCTGAAGGGCAATTGAGCAGGAAGCTCCCACTTCAAAATCTGTAAGATTTAAGTGGCGAGAGCATGTCACATCAAATAAATTTTAAAAGCTGATAAAAAAGAATGATAATTTGGAGAAAAATAGCATAGAATAATTTTGAGCTGATATGACAGAGAATGTTTTGGCATATTGACAGGACATTTAAAATGACGTATACTAAGCTCAGTGATCGTTCTGTAGAAACTTGAGAAGCCTACAGGCGGGGGGGAGCCTGCGGGTCTCTCCCTCTTTTGTTTTAAGGAGAAATGAGATGCAGACACCGAAAAAATTCTCTTCTTTTAGTGACCAGGTTTCCTGGATCAGTGATGAAAAGGGAATAAGAATAAAAGACAGAGAATATGCGGAAGAGATGTTACGGCAAATAGGATATTTTCCTCTTATGGGAGGATATAAACATCTTTTTAGAATATCGAATACAAAGAAATATAAAGTAGGAACAAGTTTTGAAGAAATAGTCAGTCTGTATAAGTTTGATGCAGAGCTTAGAGAGTTGTTCTTTAAATATTTACTGCAGATTGAGCGACAGATGCGTTCTTTGATGTCATACTATTTTACTGAAATGTATGGAGCAGAGCAGAAGCAGTACCTGGACGCTAATAATTATAATAATACAAAAAGAAATCATGCAACAATCGTAAAGTTGATAGCGACCTTGAAACGAGCAACAACGACCACAGATTATACATATATCAACTATTACCGCAAGACATATGGTGAAATTCCATTATGGGTTTTGGCAAATGTACTTACGTTTGGAAACTTATCAAAAATGTTCCGAGTGTTTCCGCAGTCCTTAAAATCAAAAGTATCAAAAAACTTTGAACCTTTGAATCAGCATCAGATGGAACAGTTTCTATCTGTTCTCACTAAGTATAGGAATGTATGTGCCCATGGGGAACGACTGTTTACATACAGAACAGTAGATGCTATTGCGGATACACCGCTTCATAAAAAACTTTCATTACCACAGAGTGGGAATCAGTATGAAAAAGGAAAACAGGATCTGTTTGCTGTGGTGATTGCTTTTAGATATCTATTACCTGGAAAAGATTTTCTGGAATTTAAAAGAAAGCTTATAAAAGAGATTGACCGAGTAAACAGAGAGGTAGAGCATATAAGCGAAATTGAATTATTGAATAAAATGGGTTTCCCAGAAAATTGGAAAAATATTACCAGATACCATTTAAATTAAAGAAATATCCTCTAAGAGATAGTGAAATACCTATTGTCTTAGAGGATTTTTTATTGAAGAATTTTAATATTTAAGAGTTTGTTTTTTTCTTTTTGACATTAAAGATAAGATTTCTTGTGGGTTTGTCAACTGACGTCCGGGAAGTGTCTGCTTTGGTGTGCGGTCACGGTCGGCTTCATCAATCGCTGCGATAAAATGTTTTACGCTATTTGGGTTGGATATGACAAAATTATGAGTAATACTTGAAGTAGCCATACGAACACCTCCTCTTTTCGTTTTTTTGTGTATTAATTATACGATTGACAGAGAAGTGCGTCAATAAGAAAATAAGTATTGAAAATAGTTGGAACAAATACTAAAATAAAGTTGGGACATTGAATGGAAGTTATGTTACGAGATAATAAGAATTGTAGGTGGAAGGTTTGAACATAGAAGCATATGATGCAGATTCATTGAGAAAGATGGTTAGGTTGCTTGAATATGAGAACAAGATATTAAAAGATAAATTGAAGAAAGCAGACATTTCATATGAAGAGGTGAATCCTTTTGAAGAAAAAATAGAAAGTGCAGAAGAATATGACCTGGATCAAGGGAATCGTATTGTAAATCCGCTGTATATTACAGAGAAAATGGCAATACGTTTCTTTTCGATGTTTTGGGGAAGAGAAGATGTATATGCCAGACGGGGAAAGAACGGGGGCTATTTTCCACAATGTGCAAATCGTTGGAATGACCGGCTTTGTCCTAAACAACGTAAAGAGAAGGTATTTTGTGATGAATGTGAAAATACCAAATGGATTAGTTTGGATGTAAAAAAAATAATTGCTCATTTGTTAGGCACAAAAGAAGATGGATCAGATGTAATAGGTGTATATCCTTTATTACCAAATGGTACATGCAGATTTATTGTATTTGATTTTGATAATCACGAAAAAGGAGCAGAGGTTACGGACTTTGCAAATACGGATAATGAGTGGCATAAAGAAGTAGAAGCACTTAGAAAAATGTGTGAGCTTAATGGTATCAGACCTTTAGTTGAGAGATCTCGATCTGGAAAAGGTGCCCATGTATGGATTTTCTTTAAAAAGGCAATACCTGCGGCAACAGCAAGGAATTTTGGATTTCTCCTGTTAGATAAGGGTTCAACTTCCATCAATCTGAAATCGTTTCATTATTATGATAGAATGTATCCTTCGCAGGATGTGGCAAGCAGCATAGGTAATTTGATTGCATTGCCATTACAGGGGCAGGCGCTTAAAAATGGAAATAGTGCTTTTGTAGATGAAAATTGGAATGCATATCCTGATCAATGGGATGCTCTTTTTAATAAAACAAGAAAGCTGGGAATAGAAGATATTGAACAATGCATGGCAAAATGGCAGAGAGAATTAGCAGAAGTCAGAGGATTGCTTACTAATATGGAGAAGAATGTCAGACCGAAACCATGGAAGAAGAAATGCGAGTTTTGTAATTCAGATGTTGTGGGCAAGCTACACATGGTATTAGGAAATGGAGTTTATATAGATACTCTGAATCTTATGCCAAGAATACAAAATCAGATTCGTAGTTTGGCGGCATTTGATAATCCGGAATTTTACAAAAATAAAAGGCTGGGATATTCTAATTATTATAATTTTAGTGCTGTATATTTAGGTAAGGATATAGATGGATATATACAGATTCCGAGAGGACTGCGGGAAAATATTATACAGGAATGTGAAAAAGCAGGCATTTCAGTTGATGTTTCAGATCAAAGAGAAACAGGACAACCTATCAGAGTATCTTTTAAGGGTGATCTGCGAATGCAACAGGAATTAGCAGCAGAAAAATTATTATCACATTCAGATGGGGTTCTGAGTGCGGCAACTGCATTTGGAAAAACTGTAGTATGTAGTTACCTTATTGTAGAGCGAAAAGTAAATACGCTCATTTTGCTGCAAAGTAAAGATTTGCTTAATCAGTGGGTTGATGAATTGAATCATTTCTTAGAGATAAGAGAAGAACCACCGGAATATGAAACAAAAACAGGAAGAAAGAAAAAAAGGAATAGTGTGATAGGCGTTTTGCACGGAAATAAAAATACATTGACGGGGATCATAGATGTTGCAATGGTTGGTTCGATGTACAGCAGAGGAAAATTTAATGAACGAATTAATTCTTACGGAATGGTAATTATGGATGAATGTCATCACGTAGCTTCTAATACATCTATGGAATTATTGCAGAAAATAAATGCAAAATACGTGTATGGTGTTTCTGCTACGCCTAAACGTGGCGACAGTCTTGATCGGATTATCTATATGCTGCTGGGACCTTTGAGACATAGATTTACTGCGTTAGAGAGGGCTAAGGAACAGGGGATTGGACATTATTTTGTCCCAAGATACACGAGAGTAGTTGATACTGCAGAAAGCAAGGATAATATTAATAAAGCATATAATTTGATTAGTACCAGTAAGGTGCGCAATAAAATGATTATAGATGATGTTATAACTTGTGTTGCAAGAAAACAAACTCCTGTAATTTTAACAAGATTTAAGGAACATGCAAAATTTTTACATGAAGCCTTAAAGAAAAAAGCAGATCATGTATTCCTTCTATATGGGGATAATTCGGATAAGGAAAATGCTGAAATAAGAGTAAAATTAAAGCAGATACCTGAAAATGAATCGCTTATTTTGGTGGCAACTGGTCAGAAAATAGGAGAAGGGTTTGATTTCCCAAGACTGGATGTATTAATGCTTGCAGCACCTGTATCTTTTGAAGGACGTCTGGAACAGTATGTAGGTAGATTAAACAGAGATTATGTCGGAAAAGAAGCCGTTTATGTGTATGATTATATCGATTCGCATATGCGTTATTTTGATAAAATGTATGCAAAAAGATTGAGAACATACAGGAAGATGGGATTTTCAATCTGGACGCAAGAGTTGCAACCTAAACAAATAATAAATGCAATATTTGATTCTGTAAATTATACCGAAAAATTCGAGCAAGATATTGTAGAGTCAGAAAAAATGGTGGTAATTTCCAGTCCGGATATCAGACAGGATAAAATTGACAGATTTTTATTACTAATCAAGAAGAGACAGGAAGTAGGGGTAAAGGTCACAGTTATTACAACAGATCCGGAAGATATTACTTACGGAAAGTCGGATGTATGTTATGAATTAATCAGAACAATGCAATTGGTAGGAATAAATGTGATAACAAGAACAGAAGTAGAAGAATGTTTTGCTGTTATTGATGATGAAATAGTATGGCATGGTGGGATGAATCTACTTGGAAAAGCTGATGTCTGGGATAACTTAATGCGTATCAGAAATTCACAAGTTGCAACGGAATTGTTGGAAATTGCTTTGGGATGTTCTGAGGAGAGGAGAAAATGTGAATAAGAAGATTAAATGCGATATATATACCAGAGTATCCACAACCATGCAGGTAGATGGCTACAGTCTGGATGCTCAGAAAGAAAAACTCAAGAGATATGCGGAATTTCAGAATATGGAAATCGTAAATGAGTATTCCGATGAAGGTAAGTCTGGAAAAAGCGTAGAAGGCAGACCGGAATTTCAGAGAATGTTGGATAATATTGAGAATGGAACAGATGAGGTGCAGTTTGTATTGGTGTTCAAGCTTTCCAGATTCGGTCGTAATGCGGCAGATGTGTTAAACTCTCTGCAAAGAATGCAGGATTTTGGAGTGAATCTGATCTGTGTAGAAGATGGAATTGACAGTTCAAAAGATAGTGGAAAGCTGATGATTTCTGTTCTGTCTGCGGTGGCAGAGATCGAACGGGAGAATATCCTTGTTCAGACAATTGAGGGACGTAAACAGAAAGCCAGGGAAGGAAAATGGAACGGTGGATTTGCTCCATATGGCTATGAATTGGTAAATGGAGAATTGCAGATTGCAGAGGATGAAGCGGAAATTATTCGTCTGATCTATGATAAATTTATTCATACCAATATGGGAATCTCTGCGATTGCTGCATGGCTGAACCAGCATGGATATAAAAAGAAAAAACGACAGAATAATACACTGGACGCATTTGCCGCATCATTTATAAAAGGCGTTCTGGATAATCCGGTATACTGTGGAAAGCTGGCTTATGGACGAAGGAAGAACGAGAAAGTTTCTGGAACAAGAAATGAATATCGCATTGTAAAACAGGAAAATTATATGCTGCACGATGGTATCCATGAAGGGATTGTTTCAGAAACAGACTGGGAGCTAGCTCATCAAAAACGAGAAAAAACAGGTGTGAAATATGAAAAGACACATAGCCTCGATCATGAGCATATTTTATCCGGAATATTGAGATGTCCGTTATGTGGAAGCGGTATGTATGGAAACGTGAACCGAAAGAAAAAGAAAGACGGAACCTTATATAAGGATTATTTCTATTATGCCTGCAAACATCGTCGTCTGGTAGATGGTCATAAATGTGGATATCGTAAACAATGGAGCGAGGAGAAGATTAACAATGCAGTGGAAGAAGTTATTCGGAAACTGGTGAAAAATCCTAAATTTGAAGAAGCAATTCTGAATAAAATCGGTTCAAGAATAGATACAGAAGAAATAGAAAAAGAGATTGAAGGATTGGAAAAGCAGCACAAGCAGTTGACCGGAGCAAAAGCAAGACTTGGACAGCAGATGGATAGTCTGGATATCATGGATAAATTTTATGAAAAGAAATATCAGGATATGGAGACACGCTTATATCGTCTATATGATGAAATTGAAGGCGTGGAGAACAGTATAGAAGAAGTTAAGAATCGCCTGCTGAATATCCGGCAACAGAAAATATCAGAAGAAAACGTCTATCAATTTCTTTTATATTTTGATAAACTATATGATAAGTTCACCGACCTGGAGAAGAAAGAATTTCTTAACAGCTTTGTGGAACAGGTGGACATTTACGAGCAGGAGCAGCCAGATGGCAGATTCCTGAAGCACATAAAGTTCCGTTTTCCAGTGTATTTTGGAGAAAGGGAAACACAGGAACTTTGTTGGGACAACGAAAGTACCGTTGAGATTGTGTGCCTCTTGGGCAACCGAAAACCAGATACCACGGTAAAACTCAGCGTGGATATGGATGATTACCACAGTATTATAAATGGTAAAGATGAGGAATGATGATTTCACTATAGTGACTGTGTTGAATTCCTATTTTTTAAATCGTTCACATTGATAATGTATCTGATTTTGGAGTAAAATTAATTTATGAACAAATAAGGAGCGAAATTTGTGGAAATTAAAAGAGACGCATACCTTGAACAGTTAAAGATAAGAAAAGATAATGGGATGGTAAAGATTATCACGGGAATCAGGAGATGCGGAAAATCATTCCTAGATAGGAGCTACTACTAATTATTGTTTATAATGAGCTGCTCATCAGAGGCTATAGTGTGGATGTTGGTATTGTAGAGGTATATGCAAAAAATGATGAAGGAAAAACGACTCGAAAGTAGTTTGAAGTTGATTTTGTAGTCAATCAGAGCAGTCAGAGATATTATATTCAGGTGACTTATGATATGACTTCTGAGGAAAAGCAGACACAGGAACTTAACTCATTTAGAAACATTCCGAATTCGTTTAAAAAGATTGTGATAGTAAACGGAACGAAGAAGCCGTGGAGAAATGAGGAAGGTTTTGTGATTATGGGTATGAAATATTTTCTGCTTAATGCGGATAGCTTGGAGTTTTAGGAAAACCAGAAACAACCAGAGTTCGTGTTGACTAATTTGTATAGTAGATGATAAAATTAATCTATAAAATTGCTGTATCTGATTCACACATCTGTGAAACATTTGTTGAAAAAGACGCAACAGTAATTAATTGAAACGATTTTAATACAATAAATAAGAAAACTCTGACGGCAAGGAGAATCCGAGCGGAAATAGTTACTAGATAAGAATTTGCGAAACCATTTTTCTGACAAAATGCCAGAAAGATGGTTTTTTGTATATTTAACCAAATAAACTGCGGAGCAGTTATTTGATTATGAGCAAGTAGCAAAGCGAATGTTTTTATCCGCTTGACTAAGCAGCAAAACAACAGGAGGGGCAATATGTTAAAGGTAGCAATATACGGAAAAGGCGGCATCGGCAAGTCCACAGTGACTTCGAATCTGGCGGCCGCTTTTGCAAATATGGGGAAGCGTGTCATTCAGATCGGATGTGATCCGAAAGCGGATTCCACCATCAATTTACTTGGAGGAGAGCCGCTTCGTCCGGTGATGAATTTTATGAGGGAAGAGGACGAGGAGCCGGAAAAGCTGGCGCAGATTTCAAAGGAAGGATACGGCGGAATCCTCTGCATTGAGACAGGTGGCCCGACACCTGGACTTGGCTGCGCAGGGCGAGGAATTATTGCAACTTTTCAGCTTCTCGAGGACATGGAATTATTCGAACACTATAAACCGGATGTGGTTTTATATGATGTATTAGGCGATGTTGTATGCGGTGGTTTTGCAGCACCGATCCGTGAAGGATATGCGGATAAGGTTCTGATCGTTACATCCGGAGAGAAGATGGCACTGTATGCGGCAAACAATATTTCCAGTGCTGTCAGAAACTTTGAAGATCGCAGTTATGCCCGTGTATTTGGTATCGTGTTAAACCACAGAAATGTGGAAAATGAGACTGAGAAAGTACAGGCATTTTCCGAAAAAATCGGAGTGCCGATTGTGGGAGAAGTACCACGAAGTGATGAAATTATCCACTGGGAAGAGCAGGGAAAGACAGTGATCGAAGGAAATTCGGATTCAGAGATCAGCAAGTGTTTCTTTGACCTGGCCACATTACTATGGAAAGAAGAGGAAAAAGCATGAAACAGGAAGCTTATTTTTGTACGGTAAAAGAGCTGAATGAACTTGGAAAAAATAAGATTCCGCAGCAGCTTATTTCCCATACACATCTGATCTACAGTTCCCCGGCAACGCTGGCATTCAATTCCCCGGGAGCAGAAGGATTTGGTGTCAAACGTGCAGGTCTGGCAGTTCCGGATTCAATCATGCTGATCGTGTCTCCGGGATGCTGCGGCCGCAATACATCGGTTCTCAGTTCCATGCGAGCCTATCATGACCGTTTTTATTATCTGCTGATGGATGAGACAGACATTGTAACAGGAAGACATCTGAAAAAAATTCCAAAGGCAGTAGCAGAAATCTGCGAAGGACTTGAGAAAAAGCCGTCTGTTGTGATGATATGTATTACCTGCGTGGATGCACTGCTTGGTACAGATATGGAACGCGTCTGTCATAAGGCCGAGGAATATGCGGGGATTCCGGTAAGGCCATGTTATATGTATGCACTGACCAGAGAAGGAAGAAAGCCGCCGATGGTGCATGTGCGGCAGTCCATTTATTCTTTGCTGGAGCCGAAGAAGAAAAAAGGAAATGTAGTGAATTTACTTGGATATTTTTCACCGCTTGTAGATGATTGTGAACTGTATGATCTGCTTCACAGAGCTGGGGTAAAAACGATTCATGAGATTTCCAGATGCAGGGATTATGCGGAATATCAGACCATGTCAGAGGCAAACTTTAATCTGGTATTGCATCCGGAAGCACGTTTTGCGGCAGAGGATTTTCATGATCGGCTGAAAATTCCGTATATCGAGCTGCGCAGACTGTATCAGATTGATAAAATTGCCAGTCAGTATCGTGCCTTTGGAGCAGCGTTGGGTGTGGAATTTGATGATGAATTTCCGCGGAAAGCAGCAGAAGCTGCGGTGGCAAAATTTAAGGAAGTCCATCCGGATGCTGCATTTGCAGTTGGAGAATGGATGAACGGAGATCCGTTTGAGCTGGCACTTGCACTGGTGCGATATGGATTTCAGGTGCCGGAGATTTACGGAACTTTATCCGGTGAAAATTTCATCTATGTGAAGCAATTAGCGCAGATCAGTCCGGAGACGAAAGTATTTTCCAATCTGGAACCGACCATGATGTATTATGACGGAAGTCAGTCCGGTGTCAATCTGACCATTGGAAAAGATGCCGGATATTACCATAAAGAATGTCCAAACGTGCTCTGGAATGAAGAACGGCAGCCATTCGGTTACGCCGGCGTGCGCAGACTGTTTGAGGCACTGGCGGAGGTGTAACACAATGAGAGGACTGAGAAAATATCTGACACCTTTTGCGCCGGATCAGTCCGGGGTTGTGTCTGTATTATATGAATTTGGTGGTATTATCGTTATCTGTGATGCCGGCGGCTGTACCGGAAATATCTGTGGATTTGATGAGCCGCGATGGTTTGAGAGCAAAAGTGCACTGTTCAGTGCGGGGCTTCGTGACATGGATGCGATCCTTGGACGTGATGACCGCCTGGTAGCAAAACTTGCAGATGCAGTGACAAAACTGGATGCGAAATTTGCGGCAATCATCGGGACACCGGTTCCGGCAGTAATCGGAACGGATTACCATGCACTGAAACGCATGACTGAGAAAAAAGTAGATCTGCCGATCCTGACTGTGGACACGGATGGCATGGAGTTGTATGACAAGGGCGAAGAGAAAGCATGGCTGGAACTGGTTCGTGTATTTGCAGGCGAAAAGGAAGATGCAACTGCAAATAGAATAGGGATTCTCGGTATGACACCGCAGGATATCAGTGATCTGCGTGCAGCAGACCGCATCCGGGAACGTTTCGCCGCAGAGGGAAAAACTGCAGTCTGTTATGGAATGGGAGACGGACTTGAGGATGTGAAAAGGGTCTCCAGCGTGGAAAAAAATATTGTAGTAGCGCCGGCTGCTTTGGAAGCGGCTAAATATCTGGAACGCACCTATGGAACACCTTATGAGACTGGTTATCCGCTGGTAGATGAGTTGGTCTGTGATATGGATTATCATGGAAAAAAGGTGCTTATTGTACAGCAACAAGTAATTGGATGTGCTATCCGGGAGGAAATATTAAAGAAAGCACCGGATGCACAGGTAACGGTGGCGAGCTGGTTTATGATGAAACCGGAACTTCGCAGGGATGAAGACCTGAATTTGCGAGATGAGGAAGATTATATCGGGCTGGTGGAAAATGGAGCATATGATGTGATTTATGCAGATTCGTGTATGAAACGAATGACGCCGAAATTTGAGGGAGTATTTGTGGATACCATACATTTTGCTGTGTCAGGGAAACTTGTAACAGTGGAAGCAGCAAAAAAATTGAAAGAACCGAAAAATCCAAGAGGATCAAAAGAACCGGGTAAAACGGACAGTCACGATTATTATAATTACGATCGAATGAGTCTAATGGGAGAAGTGTATGAATAAAGAAGAAATAACCTGGCGCATCCGGGTATACGGTATCGTTCAGGGAGTTGGATTTCGGCCAACAGTAAGTCGCCATGCGACGACCCACGGGATTCGCGGAACTGTCTGTAATAAGGGACCATATGTAGAAATTTATGCGCAGGGCACAAAAGAACAGGTCGAAGGATTCCTGAATGAACTGAAAGAACATCCACCGAAACGGGCGGCTATTTTAAAAATAAATACAGAAGATATTACTGCAGAGACAACAGTACATTTTGAAACATTTGACATTATTGAAAGTGAGAAAACAAAAGGTGAGATCTTTGTTTCACCGGATATTGCAATCTGTGAAGAATGCAAAGAAGAAATGTTTGATCCGAAAAACCGACGGTATCTGCATCCGTTCATCAACTGCACCTGCTGTGGTCCAAGACTTACGATTCTGGATGCACTGCCGTATGACCGGGAACGCACAAGCATGAAAGAATTTCCCATGTGCCCGGATTGTGCGAAAGAATATTTCGATGAGAAAACAAGGCGTTATGATGCGCAGCCGGTGTGTTGCAATGAATGTGGACCGGAGGTGTATCTGATCGGAAGATCCGAACGGGGACGAGATGCAATTACATATACACGTCGAATGATCAGCGAAGGCAAGATTGTGGCAATCAAAGGAATCGGAGGTTTTCATCTGTGCTGTGATGCGACAAATGAAGAAGCAGTTAAACGTCTGAGAACATTAAAGAAACGTCCTGCCAAGCCTTTTGCAGTGATGGCAAAGGATGAATCGGTGGTAAAACGGGAATGCATTGTGACACCGGAGCAGGAGACAATACTTACCGGACATCAGAAACCAATCCTGCTACTGGACAGAAAAAACAGCGGCAGGCTGGCAGATTCTGTAGCACCGGGAAATCCGAAAGTTGGAGTGATGCTTCCCTATGCACCAGTGCAGTTATTGATTTTTCAGTATGATGATGGGATTAAAATGCCGGATGTTCTGGTGATGACCAGTGGGAACACCTCTGGAGCTCCAATCTGTCGTGAGGATAAAGAAGCAGTTGATGAATTGTCGCATTTATGTGATGCGATGCTTTCACATAATCGAAAAATCAGGATCAGGGCAGATGATACGGTAATGGATTTCTATAAAAATAAGCCATACATGATCCGGCGTTCCAGAGGCTATGCACCGTTGCCGTTTATGACATCAACAGACTGGAAAGGACAGGTACTTGCCGTTGGTGGAGAGTTGAAAAATACTTTTTGTATCGGTGTGGACAGTCGTTTTTATCCGTCTCCATATGTGGGAGATCTGGAAGATCTGAGAACAGTAAAGGCATTGCAGGAGACAATTCACCGTTTTCAGACATTACTGGAAGTAAAGCCGCAGGCGGTGGTCTGTGATTTGCATCCAAAGTACAATTCTACAGTGGTTGCGAAGGAATTTGGCTATCCGATGATTCAGGTGCAGCATCATTATGCGCACATCTTATCCTGCATGACAGAAAATGACTGCCAGGAACCGGTTATAGGAGTTGCTTTTGATGGAACTGGATATGGAACGGACGGTACGATCTGGGGTGGAGAGATTCTGCTGGCAGATTATGAGGATTTTACAAGATTTGGAAGTATTACCCCGTTTTTGCAGATTGGCGGTGATGCTTCTGCGAAAGAGGGTTGGCGTATTGCGGTATCTATGATCTATGGATATACGAAAGACCGCGAACAGGCGTGGGAGATTATTGAAAAACTTGGTCTTTGCACTGAACAGGAAAGTAAAGTGCAGTTTACCATGGCAGACCGGAAAATCAATGCAGTGATTTCAACCAGTTTGGGACGGCTTTTTGACGCAGTCAGTGCGATACTTGGTATCAGACGTCAGTCAAGTTTTGAGGGCGAAGCATCAATGGCACTGGAGTTTGCGGCAGAAGCATATGAACCGCAGGATATGGAAACAGTCGAAAATCCGACCGGAAATGAAAACTTAGACAAGATGGTGTATAAAAACGAGGAACGTTTTATTTTGAATACCAGGATGCTGATACAGTACATTGTAGAAGAAAAAATGCAAGGTTCAGACAGCGGCAGACTCGCATATCTGTTTCATCAGGTACTGGCAGAACAGATCACAGCAGTCTGCATCGAAGCACGCAACAGCAGCGGCAGAAATAAAGTCGTGCTGAGTGGCGGTGTATTTCAGAATCGATTACTGTTGCGCCTGACAGAAGAACGACTCGTACAGGAAGGATTTGAAGTACTGCGACATCACATGATTCCGCCAAATGATGGAGGAATCGCAATCGGACAGGCCGCATACGGGATGTGGCATTTGAACAATAATATATGGGTGAACAGGAGGATATAGAAATGTGTGTAGGATTATCTGCAAAAGTAGTAAAAATCAGTAATGGCACAGCGCTCATCGACGCAGGCGGTGCCAAAAGAGAGGTTTCTTCTCAGCTTCTGGAAGACCTGGAGCCTGGAGATTATGTCATGGTTCATGCAGGTGTGGCGATTGCAAAGATCACTGATGAAGATGACAGTGAAACAGAACAGCTCATGGAGGAATTTTTATAATGGCAGAGGAGAAAAGTGAAAAGAAAAAGAAAACCGCCAGGGAGATCATAGAAAATTATGATGGCCCGAAGGTACGGATCATGGAAGTATGCGGAACGCACACTCATGAAATCTTCAGACTGGGAATCCGTAAATTGCTGCCAGAGCAGGTAGAATTGATTTCCGGCCCTGGATGTCCGGTATGTGTGACTCCGGTTAGCTTTATTGACGAAGCAATTTATCTGGCACTGGAAAAAGGAGTTACGATCTGTACGTTTGGCGATCTGGTACGTGTACCGGGGACCAAGATGAGTCTTGCGGGAGCACGTGAACAGGGAGCAGAAATCCATGTCGTGTATTCTCCGGCAGATGCGGAAGAATATGCCAGAGAACATCCGGACAGGCAGGTGACATTTCTGTCTGTTGGATTTGAAACAACGACACCGGCTGGATGCCTTTCTGTAAAGGCAGCAAAAACGGATGGACTGGAGAATTACTCGATACTGACTGCCAATAAAACCATGCCACAGGCTTATGAGGTGTTAAAAGGCAGTGCAGATGTATTTTTATATCCGGGACATGTCAATGCCATCACGGGAACACGTCTGTGCGAAGCACTGACAGAAGAGGGAGTCAGCGGCGTTGTGGCAGGATTTACTGCAAAAGAACTGATGACAGCACTGGCAGTTGCACTGGTAAAATTTCAGGAAGGAAAGCCGTTTTTTGTAAACTGCTATCCGCGTGTGGTGACACAGGATGGAAGCAGGGAAGCACAGGCACTTGTAAATGAGATGATGGAAGCCTGTGACTGTGAATGGAGAGGCTTGGGCGTGATTCCGGCGTCTGGCATGAAATTAAGACAGGAATGGCAGAATTTCGATGCACGTATCAAGTATCAGATGCCGAAAATCGAAGGAAAACCAAACCCGGCCTGTCGCTGTGGCGATGTATTGCAGGGAAAATGCAAACCATCTGATTGTAAAGTGTTCGGAAAAGGCTGCACTCCGCAGCATCCGGTCGGGGCCTGCATGGTATCCGGCGAGGGAGCCTGTTCTGCGTATTATCAATACTCATAACGATTCGGTACTTTCTCAGTTATAAGTCAAAATCCATTAAAAACTGGCTTCAATGATGGGATTTTTATTTTATATGTTTCAGTATTTTGGCATGAAAATGTAAGAACACCTCGCGGGACAATAGACTGCTGAATAGTTATCAGCATTCATAAGATATAAATTTATCTTTACTAGAAAGAAGGAATTCATTATGGAAAATAAAACAGTAACAATGGCACATGGTGCCGGTGGCAAACAGACATCTGAACTGATCGACCAGGTGTTTAAAGCACATTTTGCAAACAAGGATCTGACAGCAGATGATGCAGCAGTATTAGTTCCACCAACAGGCAAAATGGCAGTATCTACCGATGGTTTCATCGTATCTCCGGCATTCTTTCCAGGAGGAAATATCGGTAAATTGTCTATTTGCGGAACTGTGAATGACCTTGCCTGTATGGGAGCAAAACCACTGTACCTGACCTGCGCATTTGTGATTGAGGAAGGATTTCCGATGGAAAAACTGGAAGAGATCGCTGCCGCCATGGAGAAAACAGCAAAAGAAGCAGGTGTACATATTGTATCAGGAGATACAAAAGTTGCAGGAAAAGGTCAGGTAGATGGAGTTTTTATCACCACAACCGGAATGGGTGAAATAGAAGAAGGAGTAACTGTCGGCGGAGAACTGGCGAAACCTGGGGATGCAATCATTGTAACCGGTGATATCGGACGCCACGGATGCACGATTTTGCTAGAGAGAGAAGATTTTGGAATTGATGCAGATGTGACCAGTGACTGTGCACCTTTGTGGAACACGGTAAAGGCAGTCATGGATACCACACACAATCTGCATGTAATACGTGATGCAACCAGAGGCGGTGTTGGAACTGTCCTGTATGAGATTGCAGGTCAGAGCAACGTAGGCATTTGTTTAAATGCGGCGGATGTTCCGGTACAGCCGGAGGTAAAGGGAGTCTGTGGAATGCTTGGACTTGAGCCTCTATATCTGGCATGCGAGGGAAGACTTGTCATTATGGCACCAAAGGAAGAGGCAGAAAGCATTGTAGAAACATTGAGAAAATGTCCATATTCTGCAAATGCAGCGATCATTGGTGAAGTGATCGCAGAGGAACCGGGAAGAGTGATCATGGAGACAGAGATCGGCACACAGGCACTGCTCCCTCAGCCGGGAGGAGAACTTTTACCAAGAATCTGCTAAACAGGAGGAATCAGGCATGGACACCAGAGTGGCAGTTATTTCAATTATTGTAGAACAGGAAGATGCGATCGAGGAGTTAAACACTCTGCTTCATGAAGCTCGCCAGTATATTGTAGGCAGAATGGGAATCCCATACCGCTCAAAGGGAGTCAGTATTATCAGCATTGTCATAGATGCACCGCAGGATAAGATCAGCGCACTTTCCGGGAAAATCGGACATTTAAAGGGAGTATCTGCAAAAACAGCATATTCAAAAGTCATTACTCCGGCAGAAGGAGGAACAAAAGATTGATCAGAATAGCAGTATATGGAAAAGGCGGAATCGGAAAATCTACGACTGTTTCAAATGTAGCGGCAGCACTGGCAGAAATGGGACTTAAGGTGATGCAGATCGGATGCGATCCGAAAGCAGATTCTACCATTTTACTCCGTCACGGAGAGGCAGTTCCGGCAGTGCTGGATTTATATAATGAAAAAAAACAGGCATTGCAGTTGGAGGATATGATCCGTATTGGCTACAACAATGTCATCTGTGTGGAAGCCGGCGGACCGACTCCGGGACTTGGCTGTGCCGGTCGTGGAATCATTACGGCGCTGGAAAAGCTGAAAGAGCTGGGAGCATATGAAGTATACAAACCGGATGTGGTCTTATATGACGTGCTTGGAGATGTAGTCTGTGGTGGATTTTCCATGCCGATGCGAAACGGTTACGCTGACAAAATATTTATCATCACATCCGGAGAAAATATGGCGATTCATGCAGCCGCAAATATCGCCATGGCAGTGCAGAATTTTAAGAATCGTGGATATGCCGGACTTGGCGGACTCATTTTAAACCGTAGAGAGGTTCCCAGAGAAGAGAAAAAAGTAGCAGAGCTGGCAGAAGATTTCCACACTTCTGTTATAGGTACCTTATCACACAGTGAACAGGTAGTACTGGCAGAAGAACAACAAAAAACATTGATGGAGTGTTATACTGAAAGTGAAATGGCAGAGGAATATCGTGCGCTTGCAGTGCAGATGTACCGCATATGCGGCGGTGCTTTGAGAGACGGAAACAGTGCTGTAAAGGATGAATGTATGAGTAGATGCGTGGATGCACATATACAGGAGGAAGTGTAATGTTACGTTGTGTGGGTGAAACGGTTGATCCGAAAGGTGCAATGGTAAAAATAAAAGACGCTTCGTTTCCAGTGCCTTTTGCTTCAGAATTGGAATATAATTCTCCGGTACATGGCAACTGGAATATTGTACATACAGGGATGCAGGTTCCGGAATCCATTCAGATTTATGTCTGTGCAGACAATTGCATGCGTGGTGTTGTACTGACAGCGGCGGAGATGAATGCGGCAGACCGTTTTTCTTTTGTGATTCTGGAAGAACAGGATCTTCTAAACAGCAACCTGGAAGATATTACTATCGAAGGTGTGACAGATGTGCTGAACAAACGCGGGGACCATCCAAGGGCAGTTCTGCTGTTTACGGTTTGTCTGCATCATTTTGTGGGAAGCAATCTGGACTATATTTACAGTGAACTGGAGTACCGTTTCCCGGATATCTGTTTTATCCGCTGTTACATGGATCCAATCATGCAGAAGCATGGTTTAACTCCGGATCAGAAGTTACGCAAAGCAATGTATGATCCACTTCCATTCTGCGAACCGGACAGGAAAACAGTATCTGTATTTGGCAGTGATTTTGCGCTGGATGAGAGCAGTGATATTAAGCGTTTATTAACACGATATGATTATACAGTGCAGGAACTGCCTATTTGCAAAACCTGGCAGGACCTTCTGGATATGAGCAAAGGCTGTCTGTTTATTGACTGTTATCCTGCCGGAAAATACGGAATGGAAGAACAGGCAAGACATCTGGGACGTAAGCATCTGTATCTTCCCGGCAGTTTTGACTATGAAGAGATCGAGCGGCAGTTAAAGCAGTTGACAGATACACTTGGACTGCCGGAATTGACAGAAGACGAACTGGCGCATGAACGAGAATCCTGTGAAGAGGCGCTGGTAAATGCCAAAAAACTGATCAAAGATATGCCGATTGCTTTGGATTATCTGTATCATCCAAGACCTCTTGGACTGGCGAAACTGCTTCTGACTCATGGCTTTTGTGTGAAAGCTGTTTATCTGGATGGCATCAGTCCGGAGGAAAAAGAAGACTTTCTCTGGCTGCAGAAATACGCACCGGAACTTGAGCTGATCGCAACGATCCAGGTGAAGATGCGAGTACTGCCAAGAGGCGGCAGTGAGGAAGTGCTTGCAATCGGACAAAAGGCAGCTTATTTCAGTCGAAGCCGTCACTTTGTCAATCTGGTACAGGGAGAAGGCCTGTATGGATTTGACGGTATCAGAAGAACAGCAGAGCTGATGATGGAGGCGTATCGTGAAGAAAAGGATACGGAAAAACTTGTAGTGCAAAAAGGATGGGGGTGTGAGTGCTGCCTATGAGACAGTCTTATCGAATTATACCGATTTATACAGCAGACGTGTCCGGTGTCTGTTCCGCATTATATGAACTCGGTGGAATGATCGTGATGCATGATCCGTCCGGATGCAACTCTACTTACAATACCCATGATGAGATACGCTGGTACGATCAGGACAGTCTGATCTTTATCTCAGGACTTACAGAAATCGATGCGATCATGGGAAATGACCGTAAATTTATCGATGACATCAAACATGCAGTTCGTGAATTACATCCAAAGTTTCTCGCACTGGCAGGATCTCCAATCCCATTTATGAATGGCACGGATTTTCCCGCAATCGCGCGGGTGATCGAGGCGGAAACCGGAATTCCTGCATTTTCTGTGCCGACAAATGGTATGCATGATTATATATACGGAGCGGGAATTGCGCTGGAACAAATTGCCCGGAGGTTTGTAAAAAAATCTGCCAGACAGGAGAAAGAAGCTGTTTTTTCACGCAGTGTAAATCTGCTGGGAGTGACACCACTGGATTTTGGACCACAGGAAAACGTAGAGACATTAAAAGAAAATCTGAAAAAGTATGGATGGAATATTTTAGCTACATGGGCGATGGGAGATGATCTGGAAACTCTGCAGAAATCAGGGAAAGCAGATGTGAATCTGGTGGTGTCTGCAGTAGGACTGCGGGCGGCAAAGTTCCTCTGGGAAACATATAAAATCCCATATGTGATCGGAACGCCAAACCAGTGGCTGGCAGAAGATATTTCAAACTCACTGGAGACAGAAGTTATACAGCAGTCTGCAAGCGAACAGCACTCCACAATTGCACATCAGGCAGAACCCACGGTTGTATATCTGCAGAACCGTATATTGCAGGATGCAGGGATCACTCTGATCGGGGAACCTGTCACGATGGGATCTCTGGCAGCAGGTATCGAAAAGAAATATGGACGTGCAGCCCGCGTGTTTTGCCCGTTAAAAGGATGTGAAACTTTGCTTGGCAAAAAAGACAAAGTGGTATCTGGAGAAGAAGCAATGGAAGAAGCCCTGAAAGATTCAAAAATTATCGTTGCAGACCCGCTATACCGTCCAATATGCCCAAAGGACAGCACTTTTTATGAACTTCCACATGTGGCATTTTCAGGAAGAATACATTTATAAAGATAAGGATTCGGACTCTGAAGTTTTGGGATATTTATAGGAAAGTAAGAAGATAACAAAAGATGAAAAAGATATCACAAAGAAAAACAGGAATTTTGATCTGTATACTGGCGGCGGTCTGCATACTGGCAGTTTCGGTACAGGTACAGGCAGCATCAAAAAAAGTAATTTTTGCGAAAGCAAATGGAAGTGTGAAAATAACATTGGAGAAAAAAGATGGTTCATGGCATCTTACAACAGGAAAAAAAGAGAAAGATAAACAGCTCCTGGCGTCAAAAATCGTATATGTGAAATTTTCCAAAGAAAGCGAATTTTCTACAGGATATTATGCATTTAACAAAAAGGGAATCCTGGATACGCGAAGAACCTTTCATGTTCTGGATACAAAGATCGGCGATGTACGAAAACCAGCTGTCACAGCAGCCTTCATCCATCCAGTTCTTCCTTCACATGGGACGGTCAGGTAAACATGGCTTCTGCAAAGGATGCAGGAATGATCCTGGAGCAGATTTACAGGGGAAAATGCGTATCTGCCAGATATTCCAGAGAAATGCTGAATCTGCTTCTGCGTCAGACAAAAACATGGAAGATCCCGGCAGGACTTCCGTACGGAGTAAAATGCGCGAATAAAACAGGGGAGAACGACAGCTGCCAGAATGATGTGGCAATTGTTTATGGCAAAAAGACTACGTATATTTTATGTATTTTTGCACAGACAGATGAGTACAGTGGAGTAAATGGAATCCAGACATTATCTTCCAGGATCTACAGTGCACTGAATCGCTGATCTTCAACAAACAGGAGGAAAAATGCCAGGAAAAAGCTGTTATCCCGATCATAGCAATGACAGCAAATGCTTTTGAAGAGGATCGTCGAAATGCATTTAAAGCAGGCATGAACGGGCATATTGCAAAACCGATACATGTAGAAGAATTATTTTCACTTCTGGCTGAGATGATAAAATGACAGATATGACAGAGTTGAAACTGAAATTATCCGTCGGACTTTGGGAGGATATGATTATGAGAGTACTGATCACAGGTACAAGTTCCGGGATCGGAAAGGGTATTGCAGATAAATTTTTGAAGGAAGGATACACAGTTATTGGGATTGACCGCAGGGAAGCATCCATACAGCATGAATGCTATACGCATATCTGTATGGACATTCGTGATAAGACACAATATCCGGAATTAGCTCCCTTTGACATTGTGGTCAACAATGCAGGGGTGCAGAACGAAGAAGATATTGATGTGAATTTAAAAGGAACGATTGCAATTACCGAGAAATACGGAATGCATCCGGGAATCAAAGCAGTCCTTATGATCGGTTCTGCCAGCGGACATAACGGGTCTGAATTTCCGGAATATGTTGCGAGCAAGGGAGGAGTCCTTTCTTATACAAAGAATGTTGCGCTCCGCATTGCAAAGTATGGAGCAACCTGCAACAGTCTTGATTTCGGAGGTGTTCTGACGGAGCTGAATAAACCGGTTATGGAGGATGAGGCTTTGTGGAACGAGATCATGGAGCAGACCCCGCTGAAACGCTGGATGACAGTAGAAGAAGCCGCAGACTGGGCATATTTTATGACAGTCACAAACCGTTTCTGTACAGGACAGAATATCCTGATAGATGGTCTGGAAGCAGGAAATGCCCATTTTGTATGGCCGGAGGAATAGAGAGCAGAGATACTTGTAAAAACAGGTATCTCTGTTTTTATCTGTTCCGGCAGATTATTCATTGAGAAATCGAATATTTTACAGTATAATAAAATAAATACGCCCTGTGAAAAGCTCTGCTGTTCTCGGCATGTTCAGTAAACTGATAAAGGGGTATTGGAATAATTTTTGGATGAGGAAAAAGAAATGAAGGAATTTATCAGTGAAACAATTATGGAAAAGTACGAATTCCGTAATATCAGACCAGAGGAAGTTGATCAGGCGGTCAGAATGGAACAGATCTGCTTTCCGCCAAATGAGGCGTGCTCGGAGAAGCATATGAGAGAAAGAATACTGCAGGTTTCAGAGTTCTTTCTGGTCGCAGTGGATAAAGAAACTGGAAAAATAGCCGGTTTCTTAAGTGGAAACGCAACAGATGAGGAAGTTTTCCGTGATGAGTTTTTTACAGATGTTACGTTAAAAAACCCGAAGGGAAAGAACATTATGCTTCTGGGACTTGAAGTACTGCCGGAGTACAGAGGGCAGGGACTTGCAAGAGAACTGATGTACCAGTATCTGAAAAGAGAGAAAGAAAATGGCAGAGAGAAAGTCTTTCTTACCTGCCTGGATAACAAAGTGGAGATGTACACTAAAATGGGCTATAAAGATCTGGGAATCTCTGATTCTTCATGGGGCGGTGAAGAATGGCATGATATGCTATATACTCTGTAGAAAATGAAGGCAGGGAACTAAATAGGAAATAGAAAAGACCATAATGAATGCAGACAGGAGATTATATGAAGATACAAGATTACACAGAAGAATTGATCAATCTGAGACGCCATTTTCATCAGCATCCGGAGCTTGCACTTCAGGAAGTGGAAACATCTGCATATATCCGCATATATCTGGAGAAGCTGGGTTATACGGTTACCGCTGTAGAACCTACAGGACTGATCGCAGAACTTCCATGTCTGAAAAAAAGAGAGAAGCTGATCATTCTCAGAGCAGAAATGGATGCACTGCCGATACAGGAGCAGACTGGTCTGCCCTACGCATCTGTAAATCAGGGCTGTATGCATGCCTGCGGACATGATATGATCCTTGCAGCAGCGCTGATACTGGCGAAGATCGTAGCAGAAGAACAGGAGACTTTTCCGGTAAGGATGCGGTTCCTTTTCGAACCTGCAGAGGAGATCGGTGAGGGTGCGAAGCGGATGATCCAGGCAGGGGCATTAAAAGATCCCAGACCAGATGCCTTTCTGATGTTTCATTATGCAGCAGATATGACGCTGGGAATGGCTGTGCATCAGGGACAGGCATCTTCCATGATCGGCAGTATGAGGATCCATGTTTATGGCAGATCCAGCCACTGGTGTGAAGCACATAATGGAGTGGATGCCATCTATGGAGCTGCGCAGGCAGTTACTGCAATTCATGATCTGAATGAAAATTTCGGAAAGGAACATCCGGAAGCAGGGAAATATATTCTGGGGACAGGAACAATACATGGCGGCGAATATACGAATATTATCGCAGATCATGTGGTACTCAATGGAAATATCCGGGCAGTACATGAGACAACCTATTTCTGCCTGAAAGATCTTCTGGAAGAGAAACTCAGGGAGGTTGAGAAACAGACAGGAACCCGGATCGTTATAGAATATCCGAAAGATCCGGTATATGCATTTGCCAATGATGAGGCGTTTGTACAAATTGCCAGGGAAGTGGGAGAGAAAGTGTTTGGAGATAAATTTGTCCTGGAGGGAGAAGATGAACTTTTTTTGTCCGGGGACAATGCTTACCGGTATTTCAGAGAAACGGGAGGACTTTTTTCCATATTTCTGGCAGGAATCCCACAGGAAGTCTATCCGTTCCATCATCCGAAATTCCGCCTGGATGAAAACATTCTTCCATATAGTGTAGAAGCCCTGTATGAGATGATAAAGAAAATAGGCGGATCCTGTTAAGTTTCACGAAATATGTGGTATAATAGAGAACAAAGTTTGTGGAATAGAAATATACATAACAGGGGATGGGGCAAATGAAGAAGGACGATAGAATATATTTGAATTTATCAAACAGTATGATCCGGGATATTATCAGGGGTATCTGTTTGCGAAACCATTGTCTATCGGAGATCTGGAGAGTTTCATGAAAGAATATGTATGATCCGTCCTTCTCTGGCAATGATCTGTTCCTCACAGAGATTTTTTAATTCGCGCATCATGGCACTGCGATCTACACTCAGGTATTGGGCCAGGTCTGTGTAGGACATAGACAAGGCAGCGGTGTGAGTCTTTTCATCAACCAGAGATGAAAAATAAGACATCAGTTTCTGGCGTATGGTTCCATGGGAAAGTACGTAAATGCGGTTAGTCTGCTGGCTGGCTTTGCGGGCAGTCATCTGCAGCAGGTTGCTGATTAGCTGGCTGTGATGGCTGCAGGCATTTGAACAGCGTTTGATCACATGCTGGTAGTCAATAAACATGACCCGTGTTCTGGATCTGGAGCGGACATAATAATGCAGTGAGTCTCCGGGGAGAAGGAATGGTTCCCCGAAAACGCTGCCGGTATGCAATTCATCCATGATATATTCCGTTCCGTCTATATCGCAGCAATAAAGTGTGGCCTGACCCTCAAGGATCAGGCCTATTTTTGTCATGGAATCGGAATACTCCATGATGATCTCGTTATTTTTATAAAGGATTTCTCTGGCCTGAAAACAGACCCGCATTCTTTCCTGTTCTTCGGGAAGAATATGAGAGAAAAGAGTAATATTATCTGTCATGATCAGTCACCTCACCAGTTGATTATAACACCATTTTCTGGAAAAATCACATAAAATTGTTGCATATGCAACAGAAATAATTGGACTATTTTGGTATAATATAAGCATAGAAAAGAAACAAAGATAAACATAAGTTTACAGGAAAGAATAGAGGGAAAAATATGAAGATTACAGAAAGTATCAAGTACGCAGGAGTAAATGATCATCAGGTAGATCTGTTCGAGGGACAGTACGCAGTACCAAATGGAATGGCTTATAATTCTTATGTGATCCTGGATGAGAAGATCGCAGTTATGGATACGGTAGATGCGAATTTCAAACACGAATGGCTGGATAACCTGGATCGGATACTGGATGGGCGGAAACCGGATTATCTGATCGTACAGCATATGGAACCGGATCATGCTGCCAATGTGGCTAATTTTCTTGAAGTATATCCGGGAACTACAGTGGTAGCCAATGCGAAAACTTTTGTCATGATCAAAAACTTCTTCGGACTGGATCTGGAGGGTCAGAAACTGGAAGTAGAAAATGGCTCCACATTAAGTTTGGGAAACCACAATCTTACTTTTGTATTTGCACCAATGGTACACTGGCCGGAAGTTATGGTGACTTATGACAGCACAGATAAAGTTCTTTTCTCAGCAGATGGATTCGGTAAATTCGGTGCTCTGGATGTAGAGGAAGACTGGGACGATGAAGCAAGAAGATATTTCATAGGCATTGTAGGCAAATATGGCGCACAGGTACAGAGACTTCTGAAAGTTGCCGCAACACTGGATATCCAGATCGTCTGTCCATTGCACGGACCGGTTCTGACAGAGAATCTGGGTCACTATATCGGACTCTATGATACATGGTCTTCCTACACTCCTGAGGAAGAAGGAATCGTTGTTGCCTATACTTCTGTATATGGACATACCAAAGCAGCAGTTAACCAGTTCGTAGAGAAATTGAAGAGTAAAGGATGCCCGAAAGTAGTAGTTTATGATCTGGCAAGGGATGATATGTCTCAGGCACTCAGCGATGCGTTCCGTTACAGCAAACTGGTGCTTGCAACAACCACTTACAATGCAGGAATCTACCCATTTATGAATGACTTCATTACCCGTCTGGTGGAGCATAATTTCCAGAACCGCACGGTAGGTCTGATCGAAAACGGATCCTGGGCACCTCTGGCAGCGAAGGTGATGAAGAACATGCTCTCTGAATGCAAAAAGATCAACTGGCTGGATACAACCGTGAAGATCATGTCCGCAGTAGATCAGGACAATAAGGATCAGATGGAAGCAATGGCTTCTGAACTCTGCCAGGAATATATTGCAAAAAATGATGAACTGGCAAACAAGAATGATATGACAGCTCTTTTCCGCATCGGATATGGTCTGTATGTGGTAACCTCCAATGATGGAAAGAAGGATAACGGACTGATCGTCAATACAGTTACACAGCTGACTGATTCTCCATTCCGCGTAGCAGTTAATATTAATAAGACAAATTATTCTCACCATGTTATTAAACAGACTGGTGTGATGAATGTAAACTGTCTCTCTGTAGAAGCTCCGTTCTCTGTATTTGAGCAGTTTGGCTTCCAGAGCGGAAGAAGTGCAGATAAATTTGCAGGACAGAAAGTAAACCGTTCTGATAATGGTCTGGTGTTCCTGGATAAATATATCAATGCATTCATGTCCCTGAAAGTAGAGCAGTACGTAGATCTGGGAACTCACGGAATGTTTATCTGCAGCGTGACAGAAGCACGTGTGGTAAGTGATCAGGAGACCATGAGTTATACCTACTATCAGAAGAACGTAAAACCGAAACCGGAAACAGAAGGCAAGAAAGGCTTTGTATGTAAGGTCTGCGGATATATTTATGAAGGCGATGAACTTCCGGAAGATTATATCTGTCCGTTATGCAAACACGGTGCAGTAGATTTTGAACCGATCGGATAATACAATACGAATAAAGCAGCAGGAAACAGGCGGTGAAACAGGCCGTCTGTTTTTGTGCGTAAGAAACAGGATTTTCCTTGATAATCTGATGAAGTCTGATAAAATAAAAAGTAACTGTAAATTTTATGGAAATTCCGACGAAATACAGAGTAAGAAAAAAAGAGCAAGAGGCATGCCTATGATAACATTAAATGATTATTTATATTCCGGAGATACGGTACTGAAAATACTGCAGAATTATATTGAGGACCTGCGAAAAGATGCGAAGAAGAATCATAATGAAATTGATCTGATCCACTGCAATTTTCTGATCCAGATCAAGGAACTGTTGGAACATAACGATTTCCTTACCGCACAGTCTCAGAAGATCAGAGAATTTTATAAATATATGACTCATGAATATCCGTTTTTGGCCTTTACCGTAAAAGGGCGAATCAAATCCCTGATCCGCGCAGAGGAGAAATTTAACGGATATATTGTAGAATATATTTACGATTACTACATAAAAAACGGAACTTACCCGCCTATTGCAGAGTTGAAGAATAAGCTGAGCTGTTTCCGCGATCTGATCGCGTACCGAATTGTAATCTCTCTTCCGAAATGTCACCTGAAACCTGGTGAGGACAGAGAGACAGAGGAGCTGAAATATCTTTATGATATTGCCAACAGACTTCCGGGATTTCTGGAAGAGCAGGGGTTTACGGCAGAGCCTGCGAACGGGGTGAAAATAAGTCATTCGGAATTGATGGATGAGTTTGCGAAGCCCTATTACAGGGATTATATTTCTGAGAAAAAAGATTCCGATTATCAGTCCCTCCATATTACATTCTATGACAACAGCTCCAGGTCCTACCTGGAAGTGCAGATCCGTACCAAGGATATGGATGATGTAGCAGAGATCGGCGCAGCCAATCATCTGGGATACGAAAAGAAGCAGGAGAGTGAACGCGCCAGACGTGATGCCATTCCCCAGGGCGAATGCAGATATTTCGATGATGCATATGAAAGAGGAATCCGCCTGCAGAAACTGGATCTGTCAAAGCTGGATGTAAATATGTTTGCAGCAGTAAATAACAGCCTGATCAATGACGGATGCGGACTGTACAGAGGAAGACTGATCCTTCCGTATGAACATTTGTCGAGATTTCAGAATGATCTGATTGATTAAGTGAATTATTGGAATAAGAACGAAACAGGGTCTGGCGAAAGCCAGGCCCTGTTTGCAAAAGCACTATACAGAAGCAGAATCTTGCCAGCAGAGGAGACACATGAAGATCGTCCCGTTTGATATGAAGCTCAGGGTAGTTCTTTATGATATAGAAAAGGCAAAGAATAACGCTGACTGCCTGCGCTGCAATAGTGGCAACAGCAGCGCCCTGTACGCCGAAATGTAATGGCCCCATAAACAGGATATCCAGAATTACGGTAATGTAACTCATGGTTCCTGTGAAAGTATCTTCAGGTGTCTGAATGACACGAAGAAGCGGGTAACGGAAAATAAGAAATCCGGCAGTCATAAAAATCTCCATTCTGTCCATTTGGTTAAGATTAATAATCCGGAATCATTATAATTCCGGATTGAGAAATTGTAAAGATTGTACAAAAAAAGAATTTATGATAAAATATGCGCGAAAAAAGGCTTAAATGACGGAGAAAGAAATGAATTCTAATTTCGAATATTATAAGGTGTTTTATTATGTTTCCAAGTATGAAAATCTCACAAAGGCAGCAGCAGTGCTGAAAACCAGCCAGCCGGCTGTGACCAGGACGATCCATAATCTGGAGAATGTACTGGGCTGCCGCCTTTTTACAAGAAGCAAAAGCGGGATGAAATTGACACCTGAGGGAAAGATTTTCTATGAATATGTAGCAGCAGGCTGTGCGCAGTTTTTTAAGGCAGAAGATAATCTGAACAATCTGATCAGCCTGGAAAATGGAACCATCTATATCAGTGCCACGGAGACGGCGCTTCATTGTTATTTGTTTGAGGCAGTCAGAGACTTTAATATTCAATATCCGAATGTGCATTTTAAGATATTGAATAACAGTACTACGGACTCTGTAAGTGCACTCAGGGAAGGAAAGGTAGACCTTGCAGTTGTGTCTGCAGCCTTACAGGTTACAGAGCCATTGAAAATGAAAGTTGTGCGAAAGTATAAAGAAATCCTGATCGGGGGCAGCCGTTTTGCAGAGTTGAAGGGAAGAAAGACTTCATTGGAGGAGTTGTCCACCTATCCGTGGATCAGCCTGACTTCTGAGGCAATCACCAGGAGATATCTGAATGCGTATTTTGCCAAAAACGGCCTGCAGTTTTCACCGGATGTAGAGCTGGCGACTACAGACATGATCCTCCCGGCAGTGCGATATAACATGGGAATTGGATTTCTGCCTGAAGAATTTGCAAAAGATGATCTGGCAGCAGATAAGGTTTTTGAAATTGATGTAAATGAAACATTTCCTGAGAGAAGTATTATTCTGATACATGATACAGAATATCCTCAGAGTATTGCATCCAAAGCGTTTCAGAAATTCCTGGCAGAAAGAGAAGGTGTATAAATCTGGTGGGGATTTGTATATAAAAATAATGTAGAAGAAAAACAGGACAGGTATCATGCGAAATCACATGTACCTGTCCTGTAGTTATGTCTGGACAATTTAACTATAAGATTTTATTTATGCCACTCCCAGTTCCTGATCTCTTCAAGATCCTGGCCATATTCAGCGATGTACTGTTTATGCTCAACAAGCTTGTCGTTCATCTTTTGGATTAAGTAAGAACCTTTATTTCCAAGCTGTGGCAGATGCATGATGGCATCTTTTACAAGGTTGAAACGGTCGATCTGGTTCTGTACACGCATATCGAATGGAGTAGTGATCGTACCTTCTTCCTGATATCCATGAACGGAAACATTGTGGTTATGACGACCATATGTAAGCTCGTGGATCAGTGTCGGATATCCGTGGAATGCAAAGATAACCGGTTTGTCTTTTGTGAAGATTGCATCGTACTCTGCATCGCTTAAGCCGTGTGGATGTTTGTGGTCGGATTCCAGTTTGAACAGGTCGACAACGTTAACAACACGGATCTTAAGTTCTGGCATTTCATCACGAAGGATCGTAACAGCAGCCATGATCTCAAGTGTAGGTGTATCACCACAGCAAGCCATGACAAGGTCTGGTTCTTCACCACAGTCATTGCTTGCCCACTCCCAGATACCGATACCCTGTGTGCAGTGCTTAACAGCCTGCTCCATGGTCAGCCACTGGCAGCTTGGATGTTTGGAAGCTACGATTGCGTTTACATAGTTCTTACTCTTGATGCAGTGATCGAAGCAGGAGAGTAAGCAGTTAGCGTCTGGTGGTAAGTACATACGTACCACGTCTGCTTTCTTATTAGCGATGTGATCCAGGAATCCAGGATCCTGATGTGTAAATCCGTTGTGGTCCTGCTGCCATACGTTGGATGTCAGGATGAAGTTCAGGGATGCGATCGGCTGTCTCCAAGAAAGCTGGTTGCAGACTTTGAGCCATTTTGCATGCTGAGCTGCCATGGAGTCAACGATACGGATGAATGCTTCATAGCTTGCGAAGAAGCCGTGACGACCTGTTAACAGGTAACCTTCCAGCCATCCTTCACACATATGCTCGCTGAGCATACTGTCCATGATACGTCCGTCTCTTGCGAGGCAGTCATCAGTATCAAGCATTTCTGCATTCCAGTCACGTTTCTGATATTCAAATACTTTGTACAGACGGTTGGACATACTTTCGTCTGGTCCAAAGATACGGAAATTCTTGTTCTCTTCATTCAGTTTGAAGATGTCACGAATGTATCCGCCAAGTTCAATCATATCCTGAGCTTTTGTTTTGCCAGGCTGTACTTCGATACCGTAATTACGGAAATCCGGAAGACGAAGGTCTTTCAGAAGAAGTCCGCCGTTTGCATGTGGGTTCGCACCAAGACGTGCATTTCCCTTAGGAGTCAGTTCAGCCAGTTCAGGGATCAGGCGGCCATTTTTATCGAAGAGATCCTGAGGACGATAGCTTTCTAGCCACTCTTTCAGAAGTTCAAGATGTTCTGGTTTCTCCATGGAGATCGGAACCTGATGAGCACGGAAAGAACCTTCGATCTGAAGTCCGTCAACAACCTTAGGACCTGTCCATCCCTTAGGAGTACGAAGAACGATCATTGGCCATACTGGACGCTCCGGATCATTGTTCTCACGTGCGTGTTTCTGGATTGCTTTGATTTCTTCGATTACAGTATCCATTGTTTCTGCCATCTTCTTGTGCATGGTCATTGGGTCATCGCCTTCAACGAAGTATGGTTTCCAGCCACAGCCCTTAAAGAAGCATTCAAGCTCTTCATGAGAAAGACGGGAGAAGATAGTAGGGTTGCTGATCTTATATCCGTTTAAGTGAAGAATAGGAAGTACAGCACCATCAGTGATCGGGTTCAGGAATTTGTTGGACTGCCAGGATGTTGCCAGAGGGCCGGTCTCAGCCTCGCCGTCACCTACAACAGTAGTAGCGATCAGCTCCGGGTTATCGAATACAGCTCCGAAAGCATGAGCGATGGAATAACCAAGCTCACCACCCTCGTTGATGGAACCAGGTGTTTCCGGTGCACAGTGGCTCGGAACTCCACATGGGAAGGAGAACTGTTTGAACATTTTCTTCATACCTTCTTCATCCTGGCTGATATTAGGATAAACTTCGCTGTAAGAACCTTCCAGATAAGTGTTGGCGATCATGAAGTTTCCACCATGTCCCGGACCGGAAAGGAGGATCATATCCAGGTCGTAACGTTTAATGACACGGTTGCAGTGTGCATAAACGAAGTTCTGTCCTGGTACAGTTCCCCAGTGACCAACGATTTTCTTCTTAATCTGATCCATGGTTAATGGCTCTCTCAGAAGCGGATTGTCAAGAAGATAGAGCTGTCCGGCAGACAGGTAGTTCGCTGCACGCCAGTAAGCATCGATTTTGTCAAGCATTTCCTGATTTAAAGGCTGCTTTTCAAGACATAATTTGTTGTCTTCCATTTTCTTACCTCTTTTTCTTTCTTTATCTTTGATGTCTCGGCAGTGTACCGACAACTTGCAGGTACACTGGTAAATAAATTGTGTTATTTTTTTAACTAGACACATGCTATCACAGAAAGAAAAAAACGTAAAATAGAAAAAATGCATTATAATTATAACTTTTTGATATGAATAGATCTACTGTACCTGTATTGGGACAGTAGATCTGCAAACAAAGATTGGGAAATAATTAACAAAAAACTGAAGCATAGGTATGACCAATTACAAAAATTACAGCGGTTCGGAATGGATATCCACTGACCGGCAGCTGTCCCTCTCTATGAGATGATGAGGAACGATGATCTTCGTTGCCAGGAGATTGGGGTTTTCGATATGGTTGATCATCTGGGAGGCTGCCTCGATCCCCAGCTGACAGGAATTGATGTCTATGGATGTGAGCTGAGGCGAGGTAAGTCTGGCCAGAAGAGAGTTGTTAAAGGAAAGAATGGACAGGTCTTCGGGGATGGAAAGCCCTGCCTCCATACATACCCGTTCCAGATAAACCGCCAGGATGTCGTCACTTACCAAAATGGCAGTGGGACGGTCTTTCTGCTTAAGAAGATTGAGCAGCTGGTCTGATCTTTCCTGAGAAATCTCCGGAACTTCAATACAGTAGTCGGGACGTACAGCCAGTCCATGATTCAAAAGTGCCTGCTGATATCCCATTTTACGGTCGGAAGAGAATACCAGGGAAGAATCCACACCCAGATAAGCAATGCGTCTGTGGCCAAGGCTGTAGAGATATTCTGTGGCTTCCTGGCCTGCCAGAAGATTGTCGTTATCGATATACATGGTGTGATTGGTGTACTGGGCAGGTTTACCGATGAGAATATAAAGCAGGCCTTTACTGAACAGGTAATCAATGACAGGATCATCCTGTCTGGAATACAGAAGGATAAAACCGTCTGCTTTGCCACTGCGTGCCATAGAACGCACGGTCTGCAGGATTTCTTCTTTATTCTGTCCTGTTATAATGGTGCTGATATACTGGTGGCTGTTGCAGTAGTGGCTGATTCCCCGGATGGTTTCCAGATAAAAGGAATTTTCGTATGCTTCTTTGGCAGAAGCGGGCAAAATGATGCCAATGCACCGGGAATTGGATGACTGGGATGCCAGGGTGCTGGCCTGGAAATTGGGTTCATAGCCTAACTGAAGCATGGCTTTGCGCACGCGTTCTTTTGTCTCTTCACTGATAGAAGGGTTATTTTTACAGGTTCTGGAAACTGTGGACGGTGAAACGCCGGCCAGAGCTGCTACCTCTTTAATGGTTACTGCCATGAAAAAACCTCCATAAATAGTGATATGGAGCGATTGGTAAAAAACTCCATACCATGGTTATCGTTGCATCTATTTTATAAGAAGAAACAGGGGTTGTCAAATGGCATTCCCAGGTCTTCAGATAGTTCCCCAATGCACAAAAAAGTAAGAAATGCACAAAAAACAAGGCGTCTGATTGTTTAAAAAGTAGAATTAAAAATAGTGGATTGTAATTAATGCAAAATAACGCTATAATTAATGCAAACGTTTGCATGAAATAATGCAAATAAAGCATAGCAAGGGATGCAAAAGGAGAGAAATTATGGAAAATAGATCAGCGGGAATTTTATTACCGATCAGCAGCCTGCCGTCAGACTATGGGATCGGATGCTTTTCCAAAAGTGCGTATGAATTTGTAGACTGGTTAAAGGAAGCCGGTCAGACTTACTGGCAGATCCTGCCGTTAGGCCCAACCAGTTATGGAGATTCTCCCTATCAGTCATTTTCCACATTTGCGGGAAATCCTTATTTCATAGATCTGGATACACTGGTGGAAGAGGGCGTTCTGGATAAGAAAGACTGTGAGAAAGTCAACTGGGGAAAGAAACCCGATGATGTGGACTATGAGAAAATATACAAAGGACGATATCCTCTTCTGCGAAAAGCATATGAAAACAGTGCTATCAGCAAGAATCCGGACTATCAGAAATTTGTAGCAGAGAACAGCTGGTGGCTTTCCGATTATGCTTTATTTATGGCAGTAAAGGATCGTTTCGGGGGTGTGGAATGGACGAAATGGGCAGAAGATATCAGACTTCGCTGGAACAATGCCATGGATTATTATCGTGAGGAGTTATATTTTGATATTGAATTCCAGCAGTATATGCAGTTCAAGTTCTATGAGCAGTGGATGAAACTGAAATCCTATGCCAATTCAAAGGGAATCCAGATCATCGGGGATATCCCGATCTATGTTGCCATGGACAGCGCGGATGCATGGGCACATCCGGAATTATTCCAGCTGGATGAGGAAAATGTACCTCTGGCAGTGGCAGGATGCCCTCCGGATGGATTTTCTGCAACAGGACAGTTATGGGGAAATCCACTGTACCGTTGGGATTATCACAGAGATACAGGATATCAGTGGTGGATATCCAGAATGAGTTACTGTTTCAGGCTCTATGATGTTGTCCGTATCGATCATTTCCGTGGATTTGATGAATATTTTGCTATTCCGTATGGAGATACGGATGCCACAGGTGGACATTGGGAAAAAGGACCGGGAATCGATCTGTTCCGCAGAATTGAACAGGTCCTGGGCTGGAAGCAGGTTATTGCAGAGGATTTAGGATATATGACAGACTCTGTACGTCATCTGGTATATGAAAGCGGTTTTCCGGGAATGAAAGTACTGGAATTCGCCTTTGACGCCAGAGATTCCGGATGTGCCAGTGATTATCTGCCGCACAATTATCCGGAGAATTGTGTGGCATATACTGGAACTCATGATAATGAAACAATCGTGGGATGGTGGAAGAGCATTACAGAAGAAGAAAGAAAGCTGGCAAGAGATTATCTGTGCGATCATGCAACACCGGAAGAAGAATTGTATCAATGCTTCATTAGCCTGATCATGCGAAGTGCAGCACGCGTCTGCGTAATTCCAATGCAGGATTACATGGGACTGGATAACCGGTTCCGAATGAACAAACCATCCACAGTTGGCACCAACTGGAAGTGGAGGATTAAAAAGAGAGATCTTACGAAGAAACTCCAGAAAGAGATCCATGATGTGACACTGCGCTATGGACGTAAGAACTGGGATTAAGTACAGATTGAAATAGTATGAACGATGACAGCGTTTTGGATATGGAGAGTATCTGAAACGCTGTTTTATTTCATGGAAAATTACTCCGTAATGTTCCTATGAAATAAAAAGCCCTTAGGGCAGGATCGCATACTTTACTTTTGTATGAAAAAGAAAACATTGGGAATGTTTTGGATTGTGTACAATTGGGAAAGAAATCCATTGATTTTCGGGCAATATTTGATAAAATATTAACCAGAAAAAGGTAAAAAACAGATTTTCAGGAGGACTTATAAATGAATTATAATAGATTGGAAACAAGTCTGATCGATGTGATCAAGGAAGAACAGGCGAAGCTTGGATACATGAAGGAGAAGATCAGTCTTTATTATCCGCTCAGTTCCCTGAATCATTTTTTTGAAAGCAATGCCGATGCAGCAGGAATGATGGAAATTTTAAAAGATTTTCCTGCTTATATGAAAGAGAAATTTGGGGAGGTTGTGGTTTCACACAGAGGAAATCGTTTCTGTTTCACTGTTTCTGATAAAGCGTCAGAATATGTGCATAATAATATGAAAGATAATGAATTTATCAAGGCACTGATCGAGTTGGTAGGTAGACATGGATGTACGCTGGATGAAATCAAAGAGTTATTTCATTCTTATTCAGACAAGATTGTTACTGAACCTATGGATAACGGCGAATTTGATGTGATGGTACGCTTTGATGATGGATCAGATCCCTATTATTATTGTTTCAAAGATGAAGGATGCCATATCATTTACCACAGGTTCCTGCCGGAAGACTACGCAGATTTTGGGTTTTGACAGGAATTTGTAATAAATTTGCCAACTGTCGAACCAGCAAAAATATATGTAACATTTGCAATAAAAGTGTGTTATTTTTTTGTCAAATATTTACAAAAATAAACCGAAATTTGATATTGACATATAGTCTCAATAATGGTAATTTTTAGTTGACTTAATGTTTTTCATTGATAAAAACGAGTAACATTTTATTACATTGTTTTACAGGGATAATAGAGAAAATTGACTTGACAGTTGGAGGGAAAGATTAAATGAGAAAAACCAAAATTATCTGTACGATGGGACCGTCTACGGATAAAGACGATGTTATGGAACAGCTTGTGAGAGAGGGAATGGATGTAGCACGTTTCAATTTCTCACATGGACCTCATGATGAACAGAGAGGACGCATCCAGAAGCTGAGAGAACTTCGTAAGAAATATGACAGACCTGTTGCAGCGCTTCTTGATACAAAGGGACCGGAGATCAGACTTGGATGCTTCAAGGATGGCAAGGTTTCTCTGGAAGAAGGACAGATTTTTACATTTACAAATAAAGATATCGAAGGAACCAACGAGCATGTAAGCATTACTTATAAAGAACTTTATAAGGATGTACAGCCGGGCGGACACATTCTGGTTGATGACGGACTTGTTGATCTAGAAGTACAGGATATTTCCGGAAAAGATATTGTCTGCAAGGTTATCAATGCAGGTGTGATCGGAGATAAGAAAGGTGTCAATGTTCCAGGAGCAAACCTGAAGATGCCATTTATCAGCAAGAAAGACCATGAAGATCTTCTCTTTGGTATTCAGGAAGGATTTGATTTCGTTGCAGCATCCTTTACACGTACTGCAGACGATATCCGTGAAGTGAGAAAAATTCTGAAAGACAATGGCGGTGAGGAAATCCAGATCATTGCCAAGATCGAGAACCAGCAGGGTGTTGACAATATCGATGAGATCATCGAAGCAGCAGACGGTATCATGATCGCCAGAGGTGATATGGGTGTTGAAATTCCACCGGAATATGTACCTGTTATCCAGCAGAAGATCATTCAGAAAGTTTATACAGCAGGCAAACCGGTCATCACAGCAACACAGATGCTTGATTCCATGATCTCTCATCCGAGACCAACTCGTGCAGAAGCTACAGACGTTGCCAATGCGATCTTCCAGGGAACAAGTGCTACCATGCTTTCCGGTGAGACAGCAGCAGGTAAATATCCGGTACAGGCACTTCAGATGATGAGCCGTATCGCTGAACATATGGAAGAGAACATTGAGTACAACACAATCTTCAAGAAAACCGACAGAAATGAGAACCCGGATATTACAAACGCGATCGCACATGCAACCTGTCTGACAGCCATTGACCTGAAAGCGCAGGCAATCCTGGCAGTGACCAAATCCGGAAGTACCGCACACATGATGTCCAAACACAGACCAGGATGTCTGATCGGTGCTTGCACAAGCTCTGAGAGAGTTCTGCGTCAGCTGAATCTGTCATGGGGTGTATATCCAATGCTGATCAGGGAAGAATACAGTTCTGAGATCCTTTGCCTGAGAGCAATCGAAGCAGCACAGAAACATAAACTTGTAAAAGTTGGCGATACTGTTGTATTTGCCGGTGGTGTACCGCTTGGTATCCCGGGCAGAACAAATATGATCCGTGTCTGCATCGTAGAATAATAAATAACAATATAAATTTTAAAGACACATACAAGGGTCTGCCGTCAGCTTTTCGACAGCGGTCCCTTGTTTTTTGTGCGCAATGAGGAGAGAAGATTATTATGAAAACAAACGGAGAAGAAGACTCGAGACATATTTTCAGAGGGGAGCTGGCACTGGTGATCGCAGTTATGATCAACAGTCTTGCAGTTATCCTGATGCTGTATTCCGGTTCCGGAATATCTGCCATATCCAGCGTTCCCTATGCATTTGAAAAAGTATTTCCGGTGATCACACTGGGAACATGGACTTACATATTTCAGGCACTTCTGATCTTAAGCCTGATGATACTGAGAAAGAAATTCGTACCGATTTATCTGTGCAGTTTCTTTGTAGGATTTGCGTTCAGTGAACTTCTGGATGTTAATGAGGCATGGATCAATGTTCTGCCGAAGACAATTCCACTCAGAGTTTTATATTTTGTGATCAGCTATCTGCTGATCTGTGTGGGAATCGCACTTTCCAACAGATGCGGTCTGCCGATCATTCCAACAGACCTGTTTCCACGTGAACTGTCAGAGATTATTAAAGTGAAATATTCTAAAATCAAGGTTTCTTTTGATGTGATCTGTCTGGGAACAACTGCATGCATGACAGGACTGATCCTGGGACATATCAAAGGTCTTGGAATCGGAACAGTGCTGGCGGCATTTACGATGGGAAAAGTGATCGGCCTGATCGGTGACGAGATGGATAAGCATTTCCAGTTCGTGAATTTCCTTTCTGCGAAAAGTTGATAGAAGTATTTATTATGGGAATCCTGCATTGCAGGATCCTTTTTATTGTGCTATACTAAACCAGAATGTCTGCAAAGGCAGACAGAAGTTTACATATGTTGACGAGAAAGGAGATTCTGCATATCAGATGCAGAAGAATTATGGGTTATGAAATACGCAGTAGCAATTGACATCGGGGGAACCAATACAAGAGTAGCATTAGTAAACGAAAACCTGGAAATTACAGATAGACAGCAGTTTTCAACAAACCCGGAGAATCCCGGAGAAACACTGGGGAAAATTGCAGATGTGATCAGAAATTATGGGGATAAAGTTGTAGGAGTAGGAATGTCCTGCCCCGGACCGCTGGATCTGATAAACGGACAGATCCTGACTCCTCCGAATTTAAGAGGAGACTGGCAGCATTTACATGTGGCACAGGAACTCAGTGATAGAATCGGACTTCCGGTATATCTGAACAACGATGGAAATCTGGCTGCACTGGCAGAAGCTGTTATCGGAGAGGGAAAAGATTACAGATTCGTACAGTTCCTGACAGTTTCCACGGGAATCGGAGCCGGATTTGTGATTGATAAAAATATCTACCAGGGTGCTCATGGATGGGCGAATGAGGTAGAGAACACGATTATGAAGCAGGGTGGTCCATGCCACGGATCAATCCTTCCGGGAGGTATCGAAGGGATCAGCAGTGGAACTGCTATTACAACCAGAGCTAGAAAAGCCGGACTTGATGTAAAGCATGCAGGTGAGGTAAATGACCTTGCGAAAGTGGGAAATGAAACTGCACAGGAGATCATGACAGATGCGAAAGTCCATCTGGCGAATTTCATTGCAGCCATTTATAATCTGACAGACCCGGATATTGTGATCCTGGGCGGTTCAGTGGCAATCAAGGTGGAAGGCTTTGTACAGGAAGTAGAGGAACTGGTAAAGAGCAAGGTTTATGAAGCACAGAGGGAATTTATCAAAGTAAGAAAATCTACTTTAAGCGAAGATTCCGGACTTCTTGGTGCTGCATATCTTGCGTTTTCTAAGGAAAAATAAAAGGACAGTGACTTTCCTATTATGATAAAACAACTGAAAAAGAATCAAAGAAAAATATGGAGATATTTTCTGCTTCTGATATTTCTGGCAGGTGCATGCCGGGCTGCTTATGTTACAGGAATCAGATCTTCCCATGTAACTGTGAAGGAACTGGACAGTCTTCAGCTTGAAGACTGTACCAAACTGATGATCGTAGCTCACCCGGATGATGAAACGATCTGGGGAGGTGCCCACCTGACTGATAAGGGGTATTTCGTGGTCTGCCTGACAGATGGATATAATAAGACCAGGAGAAATGAATTTCAGAATACCATAAAGGAGTCTGGAAACAAGGGACTGATCTTGCGTTATCCTGATAAGGTTCATGGAGAACGTTCCAACTGGGCCGGAGATAAAAAGGATATCATCAAAGATCTGGATACGATCCTTACTTATAAACACTGGAATATGGTAGTGACCCATAATCCGGAAGGAGAGTACGGACATATTCATCATGAGATGACCAGTCAGCTGGTGACGCAAGAATATTACCGGAATTACCAGAAGAATGATCTGTATTATTTTGGACAGTACTATAAAAAGAAAGTGCTCCCGGAGGTGGAATCTTCACTGAGAAAGGTATCGTCAGAGAATGAGGCGGTCAAAAGATCCCTGTTGGAGAATTATAAGTCCCAGCAAAAAGTGGTAGATATGTTTGCCCATATGATTCCATATGAGGAATGGATACAGTCAGGAGCGAACAGAGAACTAAGAGACGAATAACAGGAGAATAGAGAATGCTGAATCAATTTTCAAGAACAGAGCTTCTTTTGGGAAAAGAAGCGATGAACAAGCTGGAGAATTCCCGTGTGGCAGTTTTCGGGATCGGAGGGGTTGGAGGATATGTATGTGAAGCACTGGCAAGAAGCGGTGTGTATTCTTTTGACCTGATCGATGATGACAAGGTGTGCCTGACGAATCTTAACAGACAGATCATTGCGACCAGAAAGACAGTAGGCCAGTATAAGACTGAGGTAATGAGAGACAGGATCCTGGAAATTAATCCGAAAGCAGATGTGAGAATCCATAAGTGTTTTTATCTTCCGGAGAATTCGGCTGATTTTGATTTCAATGAGTATGATTATGTGGTGGATGCAGTGGATACTGTGACTGCGAAGATTGAACTGATCATGCGTGCAAAGGAGTCAGGGACTCCGATCATCAGCAGCATGGGTGCGGGGAATAAGCTGGATGCCAGTGCGTTTCGTGTGGCAGATATTTATAAGACAAAGGTGTGCCCGCTGGCGAAGGTTATGCGCAGGGAGTTGAAGAAGCGTGGCGTTAAGAAGCTGAAGGTTGTTTATTCTGAGGAAAAGCCGATCAGACCGGTTGAGGATATGGCGATCAGCTGTAGGTCGCATTGTATTTGTCCTCCGGGGGCGAAGCATAAGTGTACGGAGCGCAGGGATATTCCCGGAAGCGTGGCGTTTGTGCCGTCTGTGGTGGGATTGATCATTGCGGGAGAGGTTGTTAAGGACTTGACTGCGGAGTGCAGGAGATAAAAAATGTTTATGTGGATGTGTATTGTATCAGAGATGGTATGGTGCACATCTTTTTTATAGGGGACGCGCAGAAAAATAATTCATTTTGTGTGCACACAAAATTTTTGCGGGGTGTTGAGGTGGGGTGGGAATGTGTTGACTATCATGGGGTTTCAAAGTATAATGATGGCTGGTGAATTGGGCGGAAATATAGGGTGATTCATCAGATGTAGGCGATTGATTTTTAAGAGATAAAGGCAGGTTATATATGAATACAATTAGTGTGGAAGAGTTGGAGAAGATTGATGCTTCTGAGATTACGATCGTGGATGTGCGGCCGGCGGATCAGTATAGTAGGGGATCTTTTCCTGGGGCGGTGAATATTCCGCTGGATGAGTTTGATGAGAAGATGGAGGCTGTTGATAAAGATAAAACAGTATATGTTCTCTGCCATACGGGGGACAGGAGCCGGGATTGTGTGGAGAAGCTGAGTGATGCAGGGTATGAGGCTGTGAATATTGAAGGTGGATATCGTGCCTATCTGAGACTTTCTCTGAGTCGTTTTATGGAGAATGATGCTAAGGAGCAGAAGGAACTGAAGACGAAAGAGATTGAGCACAGTATTATCAAGACTTTCAGAAAGACGGTCTGGAGACCGTTTACCAAGGCTTTGAATGAGTATCAGCTGATCCAGGAGGGGGATAAGATTGCTGTCTGTATTTCAGGTGGTAAGGACTCTATGCTGATGGCGAAGCTGCTTCAGGAGCTGAAGCGTCATGGAAAGATTCATTTTGAACTGGTGTTTTTGGTAATGAATCCGGGCTATAATGCGGATAACTGGAAGATTATTCAGGATAATGCAGAGCTTCTGGGAATTCCTCTTACGGTTTTTGAAAGTGATATTTTTGATACAGTGGCAGAAATTGAGAATAATCCCTGTTATCTTTGTGCGAGAATGAGACGTGGTTATCTGTATTCTCATGCCAAGGAGCTGGGATGTAATAAGATTGCGCTGGGACATCATTTTGATGATGTGATCGAGACGATCCTTATGGGTATGCTGTACAGTGGTAAGGTGGAGACTATGATGCCGAAGCTGCACAGTCAGAATTTTGAGGGGATGGAATTAATCCGCCCTATGTATCTGATCAAGGAATCTGCGATCAAGGCATGGAGAGATACCAATGGACTGCATTTCATTCAGTGTGCATGCCGTTTTACTGAGAACTGTGTAAGCTGTGGAGGCGGACGTGGTTCCAAGCGTGATGAGATGAAAGAGCTGGTTGCGCAGTTTAGAAATACAAGCAGTGTGATCGAGACGAATATCTTTAACAGTGTGCGGGATATTAATCTTCGTACTGTTATGGGATATCATAAAGATGGAGAATACTACAATTTCCTGGATGACTACGATCAGCGTGGAAATAAGGGCGCTGATAAGGAAAAAGAATGATAACAGCAAAATCTTCATTTGTGGAAGAGAAATACACTGCTCAGTATTATAGTGGGAACGGTTGTCTGTATGTTTCTGGTGCAGGTGGTGTTCTAAAAGGAGGAATCCATGACCTTACAGGAGATTCTTGAAAGTGTAAAAAGTGGTTCTGTATCTGTGGAAGAGGCAGAGAGAATCCTTAAGAAAGAAAGTTATGAAGAAATGGGGTATGCGAAGCTGGATACAAGCCGTAAGGCAAGAACCGGTTTCGCAGAAGTAATCTACTGCAGTAATAAGGCAGATGAACATCTTCTGAATATTTTTGAAAGATTATACAGAGAAGACGGTGAGGTATTCGGAACCAGAGCTTCCCAACATCAGTATGAACTGGTGAAGGAGAAGTTTCCGGAAGTGGAATATGATCCGATCTCACGCATCTTAAAGGTTGAAAAGAAAGATAAGAAGCGTATTGGTAAGATTGCGGTGTGTTCAGCAGGAACTGCAGATATTCCGGTTGCTGAGGAAGCTGCACAGACAGCGGAATATTTTGGCACAAATGTTGAACGGATTTATGATGTGGGAGTCAGCGGAATGCATCGTTTATTCTCCAGACTGGAGACGATCCAGAGTGCGAACTGTGTAATTGCAGTTGCGGGAATGGAGGGAGCTCTTGCCAGTGTGATGGGCGGTCTGGTGAGCAGACCGGTGATCGCAGTACCGACATCTGTGGGTTATGGTGCAAGTATGCATGGTCTTTCGGCACTTCTTACCATGATCAATTCCTGTGCGAATGGGATTGCTGTGGTGAATATTGATAACGGCTACGGTGCCGGCTATCTGGCAACGCAGATCAACCGTCTGGCAGCAGGTACAGATGAGAAAGGAAATTGATTATGGGAAAAACATTATATCTGGAATGTTATTCAGGGATAAGTGGTGATATGACGGTTGCGGCTCTTCTTGATCTGGGAGCTGACCGCTCAGTGCTGGACAGGGTGCTGAAGAGTCTTAAGGTATCAGGATTTGAGACAAAGATCAGCAGAGTTGTGAAGTCCGGAATAGATGCATGTGATTTTGATGTTGTGCTGGATAAAGATCATGAAAATCATGACCATGATATGGAATATCTGCATGGACATCATCATGAAGGCCATGAGAGCAATCACGCCCATGGCACAGGAACAGCGCAAGACCATCACCATCACGAACACCGTGGAATAAAAGAAATTACCTATATTATAGAGCATAGTGCAATGACTGAGAATGCAAAGAAGATTGCATTGCGTATATTTGAAATTCTTGCAGAGGCAGAGAGTAAAGCACACAATGTGCCTGTGGATCAGGTGCATTTTCATGAGGTGGGAGCAGTGGACTCTATTGTGGATATTGTGTCTGTGGCAGTCTGTCTGGATAATCTGGATGTTACAGAGGTGATCGTTCCTGTTCTCTGCGAGGGACGTGGAACTGTCCGTTGTCAGCATGGCATCCTGCCAATCCCGGTTCCGGCAGTCGCAAATATAGTAAGTGCCAATCATTTATATCTGAAAATGACAGAGGTAGAAGGTGAACTTGTAACGCCTACAGGTGCGGCGATAGTGGCAGCAGTGAAAACAAAAGATAAACTTCCGGAAACATTTGAAATCCGGAAGATTGGAATCGGTGCAGGTAAACGCCAGTATGAGTGTCCGGGAATCCTAAGGGCAATGATTATCTCACAGAGCGCAGAAATAGATGAAGAAAAGGCTCAGACAGAAGAATTCAAAAACCCGGAAATCAGAAATAATCCGAAAGCTGAAAATCAGGAAACCAAAGATACGATTATCAAGATGGAGACAAACATTGATGACTGCAGTGGAGAAGTTCTGGGATTTGTCATGGAGCGTCTAATGAAAGCCGGTGCCAGAGATGTGCATTATGTGCCTGTTTTTATGAAAAAGAACAGACCTGCATGGGTTCTGAATGTGATCTGTAAGGAAGAAGATATGGAAACGCTTCAGAATATTATTTTTGAAGAAACTACTACGATTGGAATTCGTTATAGCAGAATGGAACGTACGATTCTTCCCAGAGAAACGAGAACCCTTCCGACTCCATGGGGAGAAGTTCTGGCAAAGGTATGCACTTTGAATGGAAAAGAGCAGATTTACCCGGAATATGAGAGCGTTGCACAGTTGAGCAGAGAAAAAGAGATCCCATTTGCAGAAATTTACCGTTATATTGTTTTGGCAAATAAAGATAAAGAATAACAATGTAAAAGAAAACAGTCACATACTTGAGTGAATATCTCGACATTCATCAGATGTATGTGACTGTTTCTTTTTATTATTTTTATGAGGTGACTTCTGGTTCAGTTCTATCTGCTGCCTGGTACTTTTTGCAATTCAGGCAGGGAAAGTTGTCTGATTCGGTTAAATTACAGAGTACTTACACCGTCATCATCATAACGGTCATATTCAGCCCCCTCATATCCGATCATGCGGATAGTAGCCGGATCAATGTCTTTTACTGTCTGTGCAACATCAGCAACCGGAATAGCTTTTCCCTTGCGGATGAACAATGGAACTTCATTCAGGGCAACTTCTACATAGTGATGTCCTTTTTCGAGGATTTTCTGAGAGATGGTTCCATCCGGCAGAAATTTTACGAACATCATTTCTTCTGGCAGATATACATAGCGGCCTTTTGCATTCTGTGTATAAACAGGTGCGATCATGATTTCGTTTCCGAGAAGAAGCTGATCTTCTACCTGAGTTGCGAATGCATCCTCTGTGTAGTCAAATGCCAGCGGACGGAACATCATGTCATCGTTTAATGCAGCTTTCATGTATTCACTGTACAGATATGGAACAAGGCGATATCTGACACCGATCACATGACGGAAGTCTTCGATGTTTTCAAACTGGTAAGCTTCCTGTTCTCTGGTTCCCAGAGCGGAGTGGTTTCTCATAAGAGGTGTGAATACACCCAGTGCCAGCCAGCGCAGTACCAGGTCACGTGTGGTATCTGCACCGAAACCGCCCAGATCTGCACCTGTGTAAAGGAAACCGCACATATTCAGGGATGGAAGCATCTTTAAGTTCAGAAGGATGTGTGACCACCAGGATTTATTGTCTCCCATCCAGATTCCGCCGTATCTGTGCATTCCCACATAGGAGGAACGGGAGAACATCAGGAAACGTTTGCCAGGTGCGATTTTTTCAAATGCTTCACCTGCTGCACGGGTCATGTTATAGCCAAACAGGTTATGTACCTTGTCGTGGCGGATCTTCTGACCGTTTACATTGTGATAGAAGCGTTTGTAATCTTCCGGATTATTTGCAAGTCCTTTTACCTTTGCGCCAAGAACGAATCCAGATGTTTCTTCATTGTCCATGAAGTTGTCTTTGATGTATTCTTTTAATTCAGCAACGCCTTCCGGTGTGCAGAACATTGCAGGCTCGTTCATGTCATTCCAGAAACCGTCGATTCCTTTGGAAATGAGACGTTCATATTTCTGTCCGAACCATGCTCTGGCATCTGCGTTCAGGACATCCGGGAAATGAGTCCAGCCCGGCCATACAGCGGAAACGAAATCACTGCCGTCTTCACGTTTGCAGAAGTAGTTCTTCTCAACGCCTTCTTCATAAACATCATAGCCAGCCTCTACCTTGACACCTGCATCGATGATCGGGACAAGGTGGATGCCTTTTTCTTTCATTTCATTGACATAGGCTTCAAAGTCAGGGAAGTTTTCCTGATTGACTGTGAAATCTTTGTAGTCTTCCATGTAATCGATATCCATGTATACCATATCGATTGGAATATTGTTTTCGCGATATCCGTCAGCGGCTTTTCTGAAGTCGTCAGCAGTTGTATATCCCCAGCGGCTCTGACCGAAACCAAATGCGAATTTAGGCGGGATATAGCTTCTTCCGATGATTTTACGGAACTGTTTTACGATATCGTAAGGAGTTTCACCATCGATCACATACAGATAAAGGTCTGCATCCTCACAGGTGATCTTTAACTGGGAAGAGAGTGTGTAACCGATATCAAACTTCAGTTTTCCTGGATAATCAACGAAGAGACCGAAAGTCTGCTTTCCAGAGATTACGAGGAAGTTGTGTGCTCCGTAGAGGGAGATTTTATCTTCTGTATGGTTTGGCTGGTCGGAGCAGTTGCTTTCATAAACATATCCACGTTTGTTGATTCCGCGGTTTGATTCGCCCAGACCATAGACAACATCGTTGTCATCCATGTCATAAGTAAAAGAGAAGCCGTTCTCTGTGGAGATAGTTCCGTATGCAGGAGTTCCCTCAGAAGCCGGGATAGAAGTTACGATGGCATCGGTTTCAAATGGGGTTCCGTAAGTATATTTCTGAATCATTTTGTCATATCCTCCTTAGGTTGAAAAATGTTAAATAAATAACTGAAACGATTAAGTACTATTGGAAAATACACATATGTTTTCCTTGATTTCATATTTACAATAATAGAGGTTTGGGTGAGGAAATGCTACTGAAATTATGACAAATTTATACGTTATTTTGACTTTTGATCAAACTGTGAAGCAGAGATACAGGTATGGCAGGCAGTAGAGCGGATGGTTTTAGTTGTTTGTTCCGATAATCTGTTATGCTTTAATGCTTTATCTTGATAGAATTTTTCCTGTACATACGGTGAAAAAAGTGCTAAACTGTTATTATTACACGAAAGAAAGGTTTATTTAACATGCTTCAGACAATTGAATCCATCAATAACGTCGTAAATAATTTTATCTGGGGTGTCCCGGCTATGATCTGTATTATCGGCGTAGGGCTTTACCTGAGCCTGCGGACCGGTTTTGTCCAGATCCGCAAATTCCCGTATGCGCTTAAAACCACACTGGGAAGAATTTTTAAGAAGAAGGAGGCCTCTGACGGTTCCATGACACCTTTCCAGGCAGTCTGTACTGCGTTGGCAGGTACAGTAGGTACTGGAAATATCGCCGGTGTTGCCGGAGCTATCGCCATCGGCGGACCGGGAGCTGTATTCTGGATGTGGGTTTCCGCGCTCCTTGGAATGTGCACGAAATTTACAGAGGTTACCCTGGCAGTACATTTCCGTGAGAGAAACAGACATGGGGATTATGTAGGCGGACCTATGTATTATATTAAGAATGGTCTGGGAAAGAATTGGAGATTTCTTGCAGTTCTTTATTCTGCATTCGGTGTACTGACTGTATTTGGAACAGGTAATGCTACTCAGGTAAATACTATTACAACAGCAATTGATACAGCGCTTATAAACTTTAACGTAATTTCTGATTCTTCTACAGGCACACTGAATCTGATCCTTGGAATCGTGATCACTTTACTGGTAGGTATGGTGCTTCTTGGCGGCATTAAGAGAATTGGAAGTGTTTCCGAGAAACTGGTTCCATTTATGGCACTGTTTTATATCGTGCTTGCAATCGGTGTTGTTATTTTAAATATCGGCAGAGTTCCGGCAGTATTCCATGATATTGTTTACGGAGCATTCAATCCGTCAGCAGTGACCGGCGGTGTGATCGGAAGCTTTTTCCTCAGTATGAAGAAAGGTGTTTCCCGTGGTATCTTCTCAAACGAAGCCGGACTTGGTACAGGTTCTATCGCTCATGCGTGTGCGGATACAAGCAAACCTGTAAAACAGGGTATGTTTGGTATCTTCGAAGTATTTGCAGATACCATCGTGATCTGTACTCTGACAGCACTTGTCATCCTTGTAAGCGGTGTGCCGATAAATTACGGTGCAGCAGCAGGAGCAGAGCTTACAATTTCCGGATTTACTTCTACATACGGAAGCTGGATATCCATCTTCACAGCAGTTGCGATGTGCTGTTTCGCATTCTCAACTATTATCGGATGGGGACTTTACGGAGCACGATGCATTGAATTCTTATTCTCTGCCAAAGTTATCCGCCCGTTTATGATCGCGTATTCCTTAGTAGCGATCCTTGGTGCAACTGTAGACCTGGGACTCCTCTGGAGCATCGCCGAGACCTTCAACGGCCTCATGGCAATCCCGAACCTGATTGGTGTGTTCTTACTTTCAGGAACCGCCATTACACTTACGAAAGAATATTTCGCACAGAAGAATTAACATGAATAGCCCGGAGAGCAATTTTCCGGGCTATTGTTTTCTGAAAAAGGAGAAGAAGTATATGAAGCCGATCGCACATATAGAAAATGACTTTCCAACCAAATTCGGAATCCCCAGACAGAGCGGCCGGGTAGAAGCTTTGAAAGCGAGAATTATATTTGAACCGGAATACCGCAATGCGGATGCCTGCCGGGGACTGGAAGAGTTTAGTCACATCTGGTTAATCTGGGAGTTTTCAGAGGCAAAACGAACAAAGTGGTCACCGACTGTCCGTCCGCCCAGGCTTGGTGGAAATGTGAGAAAAGGCGTTTTTGCCACCAGATCTCCATTCCGTCCAAATTCCATAGGTTTATCTTGCGTGAAACTTACAAAAGTATCTCTGGATGAGCCAGACAGCCCGGTGATCTTTGTAGAGGGTGCAGACCTGATGAATGGCACGCCGATTTTTGATATTAAACCATATATTCCCTATGCAGACTGTCATCCTGAAGCCACGGGAAGCTTTGCTGAATTTGTCAGAGACTATCATCTGAACGTAGAATTTCCACCCCATCTTCTGGAAAAAATCCCGCCGGAAAGCCGCGAAGCATTAATGGCGGTACTTGCAGACGACCCACGCCCTGCCTACCAGAATGATCCGGAACGCTCCTATGGAATGCCCTTTGGGGACAAGGACATCCATTTCCGCGTAAACGGGGATACTCTGCGAGTTCATGATGTAACAGATTTTGTAAAAAAACAGCAAGAATCTGCCGCAGATTGTGAAAAATAACTATTTTCAGATATTTCTGTAAGAAAAGCTTGCAAAATTCCGTTTTATTCAATAAAATATTAAACAGACTTTATGTTAGTAGAGTGAAAAAGACTAACAGGTTGTTGTTTACTTTGTGAACAGTAACAATAACAGTTCTCAGACAGGAACCGGACCGAAATAAATAATGATAGTGAGGCAGGAGACTGATCAGGAACAACAAGGCAAGAATAAGCGTTATCTGGAAATACTAAGTAACATATGAGGAGCAGGAAAGATGAAGAAAATTGTAAAATTCGGAGGAAGTTCTCTGGCAAATGCACAGCAGTTTGAGAAGGTAGGAGAGATCATCAGAAGTGATGAGAGCAGACGTTACGTGGTTCCGTCCGCACCTGGAAAGAGATTTGACGGAGATACCAAAGTTACCGATTTACTTTATAAATGCTATAACATCGCAGTACAGGGCGAAGATTTCGGATCTGTTTTACAGGAGATCAAAGAGAGATACTACGAGATCATCCGTGGCCTGAAACTGGACCTTTCTTTAGAGGAAGAATTTGCACAGATTGAAAAAGATTTCAAAGCGCAGGCAGGTTCTGACTATGCTGCATCCAGAGGCGAGTTCCTCAATGGTAAAGTAATGGCAGCTTACCTTGGCTATGAATTTGTAGACGCAGCAACCGTGATCCGTTTCGATAAGAACGGAAACTTTGATGCAGACAAAACAGACAAGCTTCTTTCCAAGAGACTTGCCAAATGTGAACGTGCCGTAATCCCGGGATTCTACGGTGCATATGAAGACGGAACCGTTAAGACATTCTCCAGAGGTGGTTCTGATGTAACAGGTTCTCTTGTTGCAAAAGCAATCAAAGCAGATCTCTATGAGAACTGGACAGACGTTTCCGGTTTCCTTGTAACAGACCCGAGAATCGTAGAGAATCCGGCTGTGATCGAGACGATCACATACAGAGAACTTCGTGAGCTTTCTTACATGGGTGCAACTGTTCTTCATGAAGATGCGATCTTCCCTGTTCGTAAAGAGGGAATCCCGATCAACATCAAGAATACAAATAAACCGGAAGATAAAGGTACTTTCATCGTAGAGAGCACATGCAAGAAACCGAAATATACAATTACCGGTATTGCAGGAAAGAAAGGTTTCTGCTCCATCAATATTGAGAAATCCATGATGAACAGTGAAGTTGGTTTCGGACGTAAAGTTCTGCAGGTATTCGAAGACCAGGGAATCAGCTTTGAGCATATCCCATCCGGAATCGATACATTGACTGTATATGTACATCAGGATGAATTTGAAGAAAAAGAACAACAGGTAATCGCAGGAATCCACCGTGCAGTACAGCCGGATTTCGTAGAAATGGAATCTGACCTTGCACTGATCGCAGTTGTAGGACGCGGCATGAAATCCCAGAGAGGTACAGCAGGCAGAATCTTCTCTGCACTTGCTCATGCAAATGTAAACGTTAAGATGATCGACCAGGGATCCAGTGAGCTGAATATCATCATCGGTGTTGAGAACAGAGATTTCGAAACTGCTGTAAAAGCAATTTATGATATCTTTGTACTTACTCAGATCTGATGTAGAAATACATCCGGCAGAAAAACAGAGAATAAATGAAACAGAGAACCAGCAGGAGTAAGAAAAATATTCCTGCTGGTTTTGCATATACAGATATGGACAGGTCACCTTTTACAGAACAGATGCTTCTGTGCTATAATGTAGGGTGAATCAGTGGGAAAAGCAGAAAGATTAATTGGAGGCAGAAGGAATATGGAGAAACCGGCGGTCCGTATTTCCGTCAGGAATCTGGTGGAATTTATATTGAGAAGCGGGGATCTTGACAACCGGAGAGGTGCCGGGGATAAAGAAGCCATGTTAAAAGGCAGCAGGCTTCACAGAAAAATACAAAGCCGGATGGGCAGTGAATACAGAGCTGAAGTTTCCATGAAATTGGAAAGTGAATACGAGGATGTCCGCATTATCGTAGAGGGGCGGGCAGATGGAATATTCACAGAGGATGACCAGGTCTGGATCGACGAGATCAAAGGAGTCTATGCAGATATAGAAAAAATGGAAGAACCTGTAGCTGTGCATAAAGCCCAGGCGAAGTGCTATGCGTGGATCTGCGCCAGGGATCAGGGACTGGAACGTGCAGGTGTACAGATGACCTATGGAAATCTGGATACAGAAGAGATCCGCCGTTTCCGGGAGATCTATACAGCAGAAGAATTAAGAGACTGGTATCAGGGATTGCTGGATGCTTATCACAAGTGGATTGCCTATCAGATCGCATGGAAAAAAGAAAGAAACAGCTCCATGGAAGGGCTGGAGTTTCCGTTTGCCTACAGAGAAGGCCAGCGAAAGATCGTTACCAGTGTCTACCACAGCATATCTGCAGGAAAACAGATCTTTATTCAGGCACCTACAGGAGTAGGAAAAACCATGTCGACCATATTTCCGGCAGTGAGGGCTGTGGGAGAAGGTCTTGGCGAAAATATTTTTTATCTCACAGCGAAAACCATCACCAGGACAGTGGCAGAGGAAGCTTTTCAGATATTGAGCAGGCATGGGCTGAAATTTAAAGTTATTACAATCACGGCGAAAGAGAAATTATGCTTCTGTGAGAAACCGGAATGTAATCCTGAGAAATGTCTCTATGCCAGAGGACACTTCGACAGGATCAATAATGCTGTGTATGAATTGTGGACGGGGGCTGACAGATATGACAGGGAAACACTTCTGGCAGCTGCACAGAAGTGGCAGGTCTGCCCTTTTGAACTGTGCCTGGATCTGGCAGTCTGGACGGACAGTGTGATCTGTGATTACAATTATGTATTTGATCCCAATGTATACCTGAAACGCTTTTTCGGAGAAGGGACTTCCGGAAAGTATATTTTCCTGATCGATGAGGCACATAATCTGGTGGACAGGGGCAGAGAAATGTATAGTGCCATGGTATCCAGATCAGATGTGCTGGAGGCAAAAAAGCTGGCAGCAGGATACAGCAAAGGTCTGGTGAGAGCACTGGAAAAGGTAAACAGACAGCTCCTTGCACTGGAAAAAGAATGTGAAGGATACAAGATCCTGGAGAATCCCGGGGCAGTCTCCTTAAGTATGCTTCAGGTGATGGGGGAGATGGATAAACTTCTGGAAGAACTTCACGGAGAAGAGCTGCCGGAAACTCTGCTGGAATTTTATTTTTGTGTAAGGGATTTTCTGAATATTGAGGAGCTGCTGGATGAGAATTATGTAGTATATACAGAGAAGGATGAGCAGGATAAGGTATGTATGAGACTTTTCTGTGTGAATCCAGCAGAAAATCTTGGCAGATGCCTGGAAAAAGGGAAAAGCGCTGTGTTTTTTTCTGCAACCCTTCTTCCTATGGATTATTACAAAACCCTCCTGAGTTCCAGAAAAGATGATTACGGGATCTATATCCCCTCCCCTTTTCAGCAGGAAAAACGGTGCATTCTCACAGGCTGTGATGTAAGCAGCCGGTATACCAGAAGAGGATACGAAGAATACCGCAGGATCGCCTCGTATATTGCCAGAATGGTCTGGGCTAAAAGGGGAAATTATATGGTATTTTTTCCCTCGTACAAATTCATGGAGGATGTCCGTGAAGTGTATGAGAATGAGTTTTCGGCAGAGTGGGTGCACTGCATTACCCAGAGTTCAGGCATGAATGAAAAGGAAAAAGAAGAATTTCTGGAGGAGTTTGCCCGGTCAGAGGGAACGCTGGTGGGATTCTGTGTAATGGGAGGAATTTTTTCCGAAGGGATCGATCTGATGGGAGAGAAGCTGATCGGTGCCATCATTGTGGGAACAGGACTTCCCCAGATCGGAATCCAGAGGGAAATCCTCAGACAGTATTATGACAGAAAAGGAACGGATGGTTTTGACTATGCGTATCGTTATCCAGGCATGAACAAAGTGCTACAGTCGGCAGGAAGGGTGATCCGAACGCAGGAGGATATAGGCGCGATTTTGCTTCTGGATGAACGGTTCCGGGACAGGGAATACAGCAGACTGTTTCCGGCAGAGTGGTCTGACCGCAGAAACTGCACCCTGAGAACTGTGGAAAGTGAGCTGAAACAGTTCTGGGAAAGAAGTGGCAGCCAGGCTGGAAAATAAAGAAAATCGTTGCGGTTCCTGCAAAAAACAGGTATACTTTTCTCCATCAGAAAAAAGGAGGATTCCATGAAACACAAAAGAATGCCAGTGGTGCCAGTGGGGACGTTGATTTTGGCTGGAATATCGTGTGTCAGTGTCCAGGCAGCACAGCAGAGCATGTCTTCAGTAACAGAACAGGCACAGATCCAGCCAATAGAAGACGGCAGCGGAAAATATATGATGAAAAGTGATGGCTTCTACTGTCTGGATATTAATGGGGGCAGAAGCACAACAGCAGAAATTCATTATTTTGATGATTTTGAAATAGATGGAACGGTGTTTAACGGTTACTATTACCATGATGCAGATGGCAAATTCAAGGCTTGCAGTTCCCACATGAAGCATCTGAAAAGTGTTCAGGCTTATGAAAATCAGGAAGAGGAAAAGCTGGACGGTTTTTACTTTGTCAACAATTTGGGAAAGCTCAGCGCAGCACCGCAGGTACGGTATATTGACAATCTGATTCTGGACGGGACTTCTTTGAACGGATATTACTATTTCGATGAAACAGGGAAGATGGTAATGGATCCGGGAATCCATTATCTGGAGATGGACTGTTATACACAGCATTTCGACGGAAGCTATTATTTCGGCGGGACGAATGGTGCACTGCTTCAGGAAAGCACCACTACTGCGGATGGATTTGAGGTGGACGAAACAGGTAAGGTGGTTAATCTGGATGAAATGGGAATTGAGAACCTGAAGTCCCAGCTTGAGAAAATGATCTCTGATTATACGGGAACCTGGAGCATTTATGTAAAGGACCTGGATAAGAATAAAGAGGTGGTGATCAATGACCAGCCGCTGTATTCTGCAAGTCTGATCAAGGCCTTTGTCATGGCAGAAACCTATGAGAATCTGGAACAGGTAAAGAAAGATGAAGGAAAGAAGCTGAATGTCACAGACGAAAAGACGATTGATGTGAAAGTAAACGATCTTCTCTGGAATATGATCACAGTCAGCGATAATGAATCTCATAATGAACTGGTAAAACTTCAGACAGATGCGCTGGACTTCAAAAAAGGCGCAGAGCTGATCAATGAATGGCTGAAAAAAGAGGGATATACGGAAACTACCGTACAGCATACCCTGCATCCATCTGCCTCTGCCAAGGAGAGTCTGGGAGGAAGAAGCACCACATCTGTAAAGGACTGCGGTACACTTCTGGAGAAAATATATAAAGAAGAATGTGTCAGCAAAGAGGCTTCCGGGGAGATGCTGAACCTTCTTTCCAATCAGGAGGAAGTGTGGAAGATTCCCCAGGGACTGCCGTCAGGAATCCGGTCAGCCAATAAAACGGGAGAGACCGATCAGGATCAGCATGACATTGCGATCGTATACGGAGAAAAGACGACATATATCCTGTGTATCATGTCTGAAAACTGTCCGGAAGGCACAGCAGTTACCAATATTCAAAATCTGTCCAGAATGGTCTATAATTATCTTAATTTACAGGGATAATTCCATGCAGCCACAAATTGATTTTTAATGGGAAATCATGTATAATACCAACGAACTGTATACTGTTTGTACTGTACCTGTCAGAAGGCAGAAGGGAAACAGTAATAAAATGTATCTTATACAGCCGGGATGAAGGCTGTGGAAATAAGTCAGGAGGAGAAAATTAAATGCGAGTTGATGCGGACGATTTTGCCCGACCTTGCAGCTGCGGCAGGGAACACCAGATTGCAGTGAAAGAGATTTTGATAGAAGCCGGAGCATTAGAGAAGCTTGAAGAAGAGATGTCAGAGGGGATGCTCAGAGAATACATATCTCCGCTGGTCATCTGCGACACCAATACCTATGCAGCAACAGAGGAACTCATGGAGGATATCTATGACAGATGCCAGGTACTGGTCCTGGATGCAGAGGGGCTTCAGGCAGACAGACAGGCGATACGGATTGTGGAGAATAACATGGAGGAGGATATCGATCTGATCCTTGCAGTAGGGGCAGGTACGATCCACGATATCAGCCGTTATGTTGCGCACGCATATAAAATACCTTTCATTTCGGTGCCTACCGCAGCAAGTGGAGATGGATTTGTAACAACAGTAGCGACGATGATCTCAGATGGAGTGAAGAAGACGGTGCCGTCCGTAGCTCCCATCTGTGTATACGCAGATACAGATATTTTTTCAAAAGCACCCCAGCGTCTTACGGCAGCGGGGATTTCAGATCTGATGGGAAAATATATCTGCCTTGCAGACTGGAAGATCGCCAGCCTGGTCACCGGAGAATATTTATGCCGTGAGACAGTAAAACTGGAGGAGAAAGCACTGAAAACTGTCAGATCTTCCATTCAGGATATTACAGAGGGAGAGGAAGATGAATGTGAACAGCTTATGTACGCACTGATCCTTTCCGGACTTGCCATGCAGATGATTGGCAGTTCAAGACCAGCGTCCTGCGCAGAACACCAAGTTACACATTTATGGGACATGGAAGTGATCAATGGTCCTCTGGATGCACTCCACGGTGAGAAAGTTTCTGTAGCTACACTTCTTGTACTGGAAGAATACAAGCGTATCGCAGCAGCCATCACACAGGGACGTTGTCACGTGAAACCGTATAAGAATGAAGATGAGAAACTCCTGGAAGAAACCTTCGGAAAGAAAGGGGTTCTGGAGGAGATAAAGAAAGAAAATGAGCCGGAACTGCTGGAGTCCATTTCTCCGAAACATCTGGAAGAGTGTCTGGATGGGATCGCAGAGATCATTGATGAACTTCCCAATGAGCAGGATATGTTTCATCTGCTGGAGAAAGCAGGATGTGCGAAGACAGTCTATGATATCGGACTTGATGAAGCAGCTGTTCTGCCAAGCCTCCGACTTGCTCCTTATACAAGGAGAAGATTAAGTTTATTGAGAATCAGCAAAATGCTGGAAATCAGAGGAGAATAATATGATGCGTGTTGGAATGGGATATGATGTACACAGACTGACAGAAGGCAGAGATTTGATCCTGGGCGGCGTAAAGATTGACTGGGAAAAGGGACTCCTGGGACATTCAGATGCGGATGTACTGATCCATGCAGTAATGGATGCACTTCTGGGAGCTGCTGCGTTGGGAGATATCGGGAAACATTTTCCGGATACAGACCCTGCATATAAAGGAATTTCCAGTATTCTGTTACTGGAGCATGTAACGAAGCTTTTGAGAGAGCATCATTACGAGATAGGAAATATAGATGCCACGATCATTGCGCAGAAGCCGAAGATGGCACCTCACATTCCACAGATGAGAGCCAACATGGCGAAAGCGATGGGAATCGATGAGTCTCAGCTGAATATCAAGGCAACTACAGAAGAGAAGCTGGGATTTACAGGAAGAGAAGAGGGAATCGCGTCTCAGGCGATCTGCCTTCTTAATGAAGTGAAATAAAACTGGAGGAATAAAGTATGAAACTTTTTAACACACTGACACGTAGAAAAGAAGAATTCGTACCTCTTGAAGAGGGAAAGGTTCGTATGTATGTCTGCGGCCCGACTGTTTACAACCTGATCCATATCGGAAATGCACGTCCGATGATCATCTTTGACACTGTACGCCGCTACATGGAATATAAAGGCTATGAAGTAAACTATGTTTCCAACTTCACAGATGTAGATGACAAGATCATCAAGAAAGCAATCGAAGAGGGCGTAAGTGCACAGGAGATTTCCGAGCGTTATATCGCAGAGTGTAAGAAAGATATGGACGGCATGAATGTAAAACCTGCCACAACCAATCCACAGGCTACACAGGAAATCGATGGAATGATCAACATGATCCAGACACTGATCGATAAAGGATATGCATATCCGGCAGCAGATGGTACTGTATATTTCAGAGTTAAGAAGTTCAAAGAATATGGCAAACTTTCCCACAAGAACCTGGATGATCTGCAGTCAGGTTTCCGTTCTCTGCAGGTATCCGGTGAAGACCAGAAAGAAGATCCGCTTGATTTCGTACTCTGGAAACCGAAGAAAGAAGGCGAACCGTCATGGCCGTCACCATGGTGCGACGGACGTCCGGGATGGCATATCGAATGCTCAGTTATGGCTAAGAAATATCTTGGCGATGAGATCGATATCCATGCAGGTGGAGAAGACCTGATCTTCCCTCATCATGAGAATGAGATCGCACAGAGCGAATGCTGCAACGACAAAATCTTTGCAAAATACTGGATGCACAATGCATTCTTAAATATTGATAACAGAAAAATGTCAAAGTCTCTGGGAAATTTCCGTACTGTCCGTGAGATCAGCGAGCAGTATGATCTGCAGGTACTTCGTTTCTTCATGCTGAATGCACATTACAGAAGTCCGCTGAACTTCAGCGCAGACCTGATGGAAGCTGCAAAGAACGCATTAGAGCGTATCACAGACGCTGCCGCAAACTTAAAAGACAGAAAAGCAGCAGCACAGACAGAAGCTGCAACAGATGCAGACAAAGAATTGCTTGCACAGTCACAGGAATTCGTAAAGAAATTCGAAGAAGCCATGGATGATGACTTCAACACAGCTGATGCATTGGCAGCAATCTTTGAACTGGTTAAATTTGCAAACACAAACGTATCTGATACAAGCTCTGCAGAATTTGCAGGCGCACTTCTTGATACAATGGTGAAATTATGCGATGTACTTGGCCTGAAAGTTGAGAAGAAAGAAGAAATTCTCGACAAAGAAATCGAAGACCTTATCGCAGAACGCCAGGAAGCAAGAAAAGCAAAGAACTTTGCAAGAGCTGATGAGATCAGAGATGAACTTCTGGCAAAGGGAATCATCCTTAAGGATACCCGTGAAGGAGTAAAATGGAAACGAGCTTAAATGATATGAGTGAAACCAATGAGCTTAATGAAATGAACTTAGGCGCTCTGAAAAGTCTGCTTAATCAGGCATTTCATCTGGAAGATAAGGATCTGAGAACGTATTCTCCACTGACTCTGGCCTATATCGGAGACGGTGTCTATGAACTGGTGATCCGCACGATCCTTGTAAAAAAAGGTAACTGTCCGGTCAATCAGCTTCACAGAAAAGCCAGCAGCCTGGTCAAGGCAGGAACCCAGTCTTCCATGATGGAAGTGATCGAGCCAATGCTCACAGAAGAGGAATACAGCGTTTACAGAAGAGGAAGAAACGCCCATTCTCCCACAATGGCAAAGCATGCAACTATGGCAGATTACCGCAGGGCAACAGGATTTGAAGCTCTGATGGGTTATTTATATTTAAAAGATGATTTCAGCAGGATCATAGAACTGGTCCGTGCAGGAATCGGAGAGGATCAGATATGAGTGAACAGATAGAAGGACGCAACGCAGTCCTGGAAGCCTTTCGTTCCGGTAAATGTGTAGATAAGCTGTTTATCCTGGATGGATGTCAGGATGGCCCGGTCCGCACAATCGCCAGAGAGGCAAGAAAAAAAGATACCATTATTAATTATGTGGCAAAAGAGCGTCTGGATCAGTTAAGCGAGACAGGGGCACACCAGGGCGTGATCGCTCAGGTGGCAGCCTACGAATATGCAAGCGTAGAGGATATCCTTGCGAAAGCAAAGGAAAAAGGGGAAGATCCGTTTATCTTTATCTTGGATAATATCGAAGATCCTCACAATCTCGGTGCGATCATCCGTACTGCAAACCTTGCAGGTGCACATGGTGTGATCATTCCGAAGAGAAGAGCAGTGGGTCTGACTTCCACAGTTGCCAAAACCTCTGCAGGTGCATTAAACTATACACCTGTTGCGAAAGTTACCAATCTGGGACATACTATCGATGAACTGAAAGAACAGGGTATGTGGTTTGTATGCGCAGATATGGGTGGCGAAACCATGTACAACCTCAATCTCACAGGCCCGATTGGTGTAGTGATCGGCAACGAAGGGGAAGGCGTAAGCAGACTGATCCGTGAGAAATGCGATTTCGTGGCATCTATTCCTATGAAAGGTGACATCGACTCCCTCAACGCATCAGTAGCAGCCGGCGTACTTGGCTATGAAATCGTTCGTCAGAGACTGCAGAAAAAATAGAAGCTTTCAAATATATGTAAGGAAATGAGAGGCAGTTATGAATCCATATGATGAAATAAGTGATGAAGAACTGATCCTGCGTTTTAAAAACGGAGAATCAGAAATCCTGGACTACCTCATGGAAAAATATAAAGATATGGTGAGAAAAAAAGCACGTGCCATGTTTCTCATTGGCGGTGACAATGATGACCTGATCCAGGAAGGGATGATCGGGCTGTTTAAAGCAGTCCGTGACTATCAGCCGGATAAAGAAGCATCCTTTCAGACTTTTGCACGAATGTGCGTGGACCGTCAGATTTATAATGCAATCCAGAATTCCAACAGGCAGAAGCATCAGCCTCTCAATTCCTATATTTCACTGAGCCAGGATCCGGGGGAAAGCCAGGATCATCTGCAGGATATGTGGGCGGATAATCCGGAATCCATTATCATAGATCAGGAAAATGTCCGTAGCCTGGAACAGGAGATCACCTGTACATTAAGTCTAATGGAAAATCAGGTTCTGGAATATTATCTGGATGGAATGGGTTATTCAGAGATCGCAGCCCTTATGAAAAAAACACCCAAATCCATAGATAATGCCCTCCAGAGGATCCGAACCAAGATTAAAGAACAGCTGAAAAGTACAAACAATACAAATAATTTAAAAAATTTGAAATAGGGATTGACAACCGGAGCATATTTTGGTAACATAAACAACTGTGAACGGCAAGTCCGACACGATGCTGATGTGGCTCAGAGGTAGAGCACTTCCTTGGTAAGGAAGGGGTCACGGGTTCAATTCCCGTCATCAGCTTTTTTTTGTACCTAAATTTATGTATTCAGCCAGGCATCACAGGTACATGAAACAGTAAAAAAGTGACAACAGGAGGGAAGAAGATGGAGAACGAAACAGTTTCCAAGAATTTTATTGAGAATATCATTGATAAAGATTTAGCAGAGGGTGTTTATGACACCGTGCATACACGTTTCCCGCCGGAACCGAATGGATATCTTCATATCGGTCATGCGAAATCTATTCTTTTAAACTATGGCCTTGCACAGGAATATAACGGAAAATTCAACATGCGTTTTGATGATACAAACCCGACTAAAGAGAAGAGCGAGTTTGTAGAATCCATCAAAGCGGATATCAAATGGCTGGGGGCAGACTGGGAAGACAGACTTTTCTTTGCATCTGATTATTTCAACCAGATGTATGAAGCAGCTGTAAAGTTGATCAAGAAGGGAAAAGCTTATGTATGTGACCTGACAGCAGACCAGATCCGTGAATACCGTGGAACTCTGACAGAGCCGGGTAAAGAAAGTCCGTACAGAAACAGAAGCGTAGAAGAGAACCTTCAGCTTTTTGAAGAAATGAAAGCAGGCAAATACGCAGACGGAGAGAAAGTACTCCGCGCCAAGATTGATATGGCATCCCCGAACATGAATATGCGTGATCCGGTTATCTATCGTGTTGCTCATATGACACACCACAGAACAGGGGACAAATGGTGCATCTATCCAATGTATGACTTCGCTCACCCCATCGAGGATGCGATCGAGGGAATCACACATTCCATCTGTACTCTGGAATTCGAAGACCACAGACCGTTGTATGACTGGGTAGTAAGGGAACTGGAATATCCACAGCCACCGAAGCAGATCGAATTTGCAAAGCTGTACCTGACAAATGTTGTTACAGGTAAACGTTATATCAAGAAACTGGTAGAAGAAGGAATCGTAGACGGATGGGATGACCCACGTCTGGTTTCTATCGCAGCACTGCGCCGTCGTGGATTTACACCGGAATCTATCAAGATGTTCGTTGAACTTTGCGGTGTATCCAAAGCAAACAGCTCTGTTGACTATGCAATGCTTGAGTACTGCATCCGTGAGGATCTGAAACTGAAACGTCCGCGTCTGATGGCAGTTCTTGATCCGGTCAAACTTGTAATTGATAACTATCCGGAAGGCGAAGTAGAATACCTGGAAGCTCCGAACAACATGGAGAACGAAGAACTTGGCACCCGCAAGATGCCATTTGGCAGAGAACTCTACATCGAGAGAGAAGACTTCATGGTAGACCCGCCGAAGAAATATAAGAGAATGTTCCCTGGCACAGAAGTACGTCTTATGAACGCATATTTCGTAACCTGCACAGGATATGAAGCTGACGAAGACGGAACTGTACGTGTCGTACACTGTACTTATGACCCCGCAACAAAGGGCGGCAACGCACCGGATGGCAGAAAAGTAAAAGGAACTATCCACTGGGTAGAAGCAAGCCAGGCAGGAAAAGCAGAAGTACGTCTCTATGAGAACATCGTAGACGAGGAGAAAGGTGTATACAACAAAGAAGACGGTTCTCTGAATGTAAACCCGAACTCTCTGACAAAAGTGACTGCATATGTAGAGCCTGCACTGATGGAAGCAAAAGGCTACGACAGCTTCCAGTTCGTAAGAACAGGATTCTTCTGCGCAGACATCCATGACTCCAAAGAGGGTGCTCCGGTATTTAACCGTATCGTATCTCTGAAGAGTTCATTCAAACTTCCGAAAGCATAAATAAGAAAGAAGCCAGCACACAGGATGTTGAGTCTGTGGGCTGGCTTCAGTGACATAATTCCTCTCCGATGCAGTGCGATCCTGACATAAAAAATGCGTCGTATGTTTATCGTACGGCGCATTTTCTGTGAAATATTATTTCTCTTCTGAAGCAGATTCTTCCTGGACTGCTTCTTCTGTTTCAGATTTTTCTTCTGAAACGTCATCAGGAGCAGCTTCTTCAGCAACAGTTTCTTCATCAGAAGCCTGGCCAGCTTCGTCGGCTGCTGTATCTGTTTCTTCTGCCGGAGATTCTTCTTCCTGAGTTTCTTCCTGAGCGGAAACTGTTTCCCATGCCTGGAAATTCTCGGAAATTTCCTCTTCTTCTTCTCTTTCTTCTTCTGATTCTACTGGAATATCGAAATCTTCATCAAAGTCATCCTCGAATTCAAATTCCTCGTTACGGGAGTTTCTTTTGGCGATTACTGCGGCAACAGCACCTGCAGCAGCGGCAGTCAGAGCACCAATTGCTACAAATCCCCAATATTTGTTGATCTTTGCCATATGATATTGACTCCTTTCTGATCTTATCCTATTTCCTGCTGATATGATCGGATATAGGTTATCCCTATTTTAATACTTTTTGGTCTAAAAGAAAAGGGGAAACTTTCGGTAAAAGCGGTTGCACCCCCTCAGAATACAGGGTATACTATGACAGGAAAGAAAAGGAGAGATCTATGAGTAAAATTATTTTGGCATCTGCCTCTCCGAGACGGAAGGAATTGCTTGCGAAAGCAGGCATATCCTTTACCGTGATCCCGGCGGCAGGTGAAGAAAAACGAACCTCCGAGAACCCCGGGGAAGCTGTACAGCAGCTGGCACGTGATAAAGCAGAGTGGGTCGCACAGTCTCTGGCTGAATGCGAAGAAGGAACTCTGGTAATCGGTTCAGATACCATTGTTGTATTTGAAAACCGGATCCTGGGAAAACCGAAAGATCGCAGGGATGCCGCAGAAACGCTGGAGAAACTGCAGGGAAATACCCACCAGGTTTACACCGGAGTGTCAGTGCTGGAAAGAAAAGCCGGCAAATGGGTGGAACATACTTTCTTTGAGAGTACGGATGTGACATTTTATCCTGTTTCCAGAGAAGAGATACAGGATTATATTGCAACAGGAGAGCCGATGGATAAAGCAGGAAGTTACGGAATCCAGGGACTTTTCGGCATTTATGTAAAAGGCATCTGCGGAGACTACAATAATGTAGTAGGACTGCCGGTAGCAAGACTTTTCCATGAAATGAAGAAATCAGGAATTAATTTGAGAGGATGACGAAAGATGATCAAGGCATGTATATTTGATCTGGATGGAACTCTGGCGGATACACTGGAGTCTATGGCGTACGTAGCCAATGAGATCATGCAGAAATATGGACTGAAAACGCTGCCCACAGATAATTTCAGATATTACAGCGGTGAAGGTGCTGATATGCTGATGCAGCGGGCACTGAAAGATGCAGGAGATAAAGAACTGATTCATTATGAAGAGGGACGCAGGCTTTACAGGGAAATGTTTGCGGCAGATCCCATGTATAAAGTAGTTCCCTATGAGGGAATGCCGGAGACATTAAAAGAACTGAAAAAACGCGGCATCCGTCTGGCAGTATGTTCCAACAAGCCACATCCGGCAGCTGTGAAAGTGATCGCCCAGCTTTACGGAGATGACTTCGATATGGTGTTGGGACAGAGTGATGCGATCCGGAGAAAACCGGCACCGGACGGTCCGCTTATGATAGCAGGGAAATTTGGAGTCAGACCGGAAGAATGCATGTATGTAGGGGATACAAGCACAGACATGAAGACAGGAAAAGCAGCCGGAATGTTTACAGTAGGAGCACTCTGGGGCTTCCGCGACCGTGAGGAACTGAACGCAAATGGTGCGGATCTGGTGGCAGAGCATCCCACAGATCTGGTGATGATAAGCGAGGAATACTGCAATGATTAAAATGATTGCCAGTGATCTGGATGGAACATTACTGTTGAATAAAGCACAGTCCCTTCCTGAAGAAATTTTTCCGCTGATCAGGAAACTGAAGGAAATGGGAATCCTTTTTGTAGCTGCCAGCGGAAGACAGTATCCCAATATGAAGCGGATGTTTGCACCGGTTGCTTCCGAGATTGCATATATCAGTGAAAACGGGGCACTTGCTGTTGACCAGGAAGAAGTTTTGTATCAGGATTCCTTTGACCGGAAGGTGGCAGCTGAGATCATCGAAGCGATCATTGGAAAAAAGGACGCGGAATTTACCTGCTCTGCCAAAGATTATCACTACCTGATGCCGAAGACAGAACGTTTCCGGGAGCATATGCTTTATGAAGTAAAAAATGACTGCAGGTTTGTAAAGAGCCTGGATGAAATGACAGACCCTATTATGAAACTGGCAGTCTATGAACCGGCAGGGATCACAGATGAATCCGTGAAATACTGGAGGGGCAGATTTTCACAGTACTGTACAGTAGTAACTTCCGGAAATGACTGGATCGATTTTATTCCTTTCGGGACAAATAAAGCCAAAGGAATCCGGGAGTATCAGAAGCGCTATGGAATCCTGCCGGAAGAATGTATGGTATTCGGGGATGAATACAATGATATTGAAATGTTAAAATCAGTAAAATACAGCTTTGCCATGGAGCATGCAAAGGATGGGGTAAAAGCAGCAGCATCTTATACAGCTGTGCGTGTAGAAGGAGTTCTGAGAAAACTGATCCAGGCAGAGGGAAAAATTGAGGAGGTAATTTAAATGTATACAGAAGAATGCATCAACATATTTCTTGAGAATCAGGGGCAGCTGTTTCCACAGCCGGTAGCAGCATCGTATGAGGAGGCAGAAACTTTCCTGGAAGACTGCATGGCAGCAGTGGTGGATTCCCTGGGAGAAGTAAGAGAATATCTGGAAGATATGGGTGCAGATGTAGACGGAATGTCTGATGAAGAACTGGAAGAAGCCAGTGAAGTATTTGCCCTGCCGGATGGAAAGTACCTGATCGTAGAAGGGTAGTACAGCGAAAAACGCAGATTACATTAACGAAATATGAAATGATATAATTGCCACAGGCAGAGGACATATTTTATATAATGTGAAAAGGAGGATGACAAATGGAGAGAAAGAGATTTCTGGCAATTGTCATGACTGTGTTTATGGTATTTGCAATGCTCCCTTCCATGGTCTTTGCGGCAGCTCCGTCGGGAGAGCTGGGCGGCAAACTGAAGATCAAAGGGCTGGCAGCAGTTGGAACTACACTGAGCGCAGATTATACGAAAGTAACACCGGAAGGAGTAACAGATGATGATGTTACTTTTTCATGGTCCAGACAGACAGGGGAGAAAGAACTTGTCGAGGTAGGGACAGAGAAGAATTATACAGTGACCCAGGATGACCTGGGATATAAGCTGGTACTTACAGTCACCGGACTGGATGGTTCGGAGCTTACAGGCACCTTGACTGCGAAAACTCCTGAGACTGCTGCTACAGAGGAAGAAGCCAAGGCAGCAGCTCAGAAGCAGGAAGAGGAAGAACAGGCAGCACAGGATTCTGAAGATACAGAAGAGGTAGAGGGTACTCTGGAAGAGGATGGAACAGATGCTGACAGCCAGGATGCACAGGAAACTGAAGATGTCCAGAACAGCGATGAAGCACAGGATTCCCAGGATCAGGAAGAGTATCCGGAGGATGCACAGCAGACTGATGGAGAAGATCAGGATGTACAGCAGACTGATGATAGCACCCTGGAAGAGGTTCCACAGACAGAAGAGAGCCAGGATTCAGAAACTCAGGATCCGGAGAATAAGGATTCCGAGGAAATGCATATCTATACAGAATCAGAGCTTCAGCCTGACGGTACAGAGAAGACTACAGATAATACCACAGACAATACTGCGGACAGTACAGCAGATAATACCTCTGGTGATTCATCCGGGGATGAGACAGATAAGCCGGTTTATGAGGCTCAGGCATATATAGACGGAACCGAAGAAGGGGAAGAGCCAGTCTGCGATTTCGGAACAGTCACACCGTCTGATGAAACACAGAGTCAGATGATGTTTGTGGATATTAAGAATACAGGAACAGGAACCCTGAATTTCAAATCCATCAGCCCGGAACATTTTATGGTGGCTGATATTGAAGAACCGCTGGCTGCAGGAGAATCTGTCAGTGTATGGATCCAGCCGAGAGATACTCTTGAGGCAGGTTCTTATGACGATACCATCACCTATGAGACAGAAGAAGGCGCAGAAGTTTCGTTCCAGGCCAAGGCAGTGGTAGAAGAGCAGCAGCCTTCCGAAGATCCGACAGAAGATCCGGAACCGACCGAGACACCGTCAGAGGAGAATCCGGAGCCTACAGGTAACCTGGATCCGGCAGATGATCCTGACAATGAAGAACCTGAGCTGGAGAGAAGCATCAGCACAGATACGGACACACTGAGTTTCGATAATCTGGAAGAGGGATATGAGCAGGTAGAAGCGAAAACTGTTACCATCCAGAAAACAGGTGAGGTAACACTGGATGCACCGCAGTCAGATTATTTTGACATTACCCTTGTGAAAGAGGATGACACTTCTGCAGTTTATAGCGTGCAGCCAATAATGGGACTGGAAGCAGGAACCTACAGTGATCCGATTTTATTTACCATTGCGGAAGATCCGGAAGTAACAGCAGAGGTAAACGCAGAAATTACAGTAAATGAAGCAAAGAGGGCAGAACTGTCTGTAGATCCTGATGAGATTGATTTCGGAGAGACAGAGGCAGGTTACAGCAAAGCACCTTCAGCTGAGAAAGTTACTGTTACCAATGAAGGAAATACAACTATTACATTAAGCAAACCGGAAAGTGAGAGCCAGACATTTAAAACGGGTAAACTTTCTGCTACAGAACTGGCACCTGGAGAGAGTGCTTCCTTTAAGATACGTCCGGAAGATGGACTGGGGGAAGGTGTTTATACAGAAACTGTTGCAATTCCCAATAATCAGGGGGTTGATGCAGTTGTAAATGTGAAATTCACAGTTATAGCAGCAACAGTAAAACTGACAGGGATCCAGGCACCTTCCGATGTGACTGACGTGAAGAACGGAGCAGAGAAAACAGCCAAAGCCCTTGGACTTCCATCCAGCGTAGTGATCAACACTACCAATGGAGATATGAAGGCGAAAGTTCAGTGGAATGTGAAAGAAAGTTCCTATGATCCTTCTGTAAAAACAGCCCAGAGCTTTAAGGTAAAAGGTACTGTCACACTCCCTGACAGAGTCGAGAATCCGGATGGGATCAATCTGATCACAGCAGTTAATGTCACTGTAAAGGCAGGACGTACTGCGAAGATTGCAGATCCTGCAGACAATAAGATCAAGGGAATCAGCAGTGACGGTTATACCACTCAGTCCAAGATTACCTTCGAGGCAGTAGGCGCAGGAATGGATAACGAAAATCCGGGCAAAGGTGATACACGTTATGTTCCATATAACTGGAAGGTCCTGAACACCAATAGCTGGAGCCAGGCTCCATATACAGCTGCATTTGGTATTACAAAGGCCGGAACTTATACTCTTACAGTTGTGTTTGACCAGCAGAAATACACAGGAAGTAAATGGGAAAACACAGGTTCCCAGGATACCAAACAGGTGAACTTCACCATCACCCAGGGACAGCAGATCACAGCAACCCCAACTCCGCAGCCAAACAGTGCAAACCAGAAAAAAGCAGTGCAGACAGGTGATACTACCAATATTGCTCCATTCGTGATCATTCTGGTGATCGCAGCGGGATGCATTGCAGGTGTGGTTGTTTATAAAAAGAAAAAGAAATAAAAACGAATAAAAAACATTGTTAGCACTCATTTTTAATGAGTGCTAATTTCTTCTTGACTTTTGGTCAAAATGGTATTAGTATATCTTTCAGAGATACAGTTCCCGCTTATTCAGGGAACTGCAGGATAATAAAAGAACTAAGGAGTGTGGACAGAATGGCTGTAAAACATGGAAGTTTATCAATCAACAGCGAAAATATTTTCCCGATCATTAAGAAGTGGCTGTATTCAGACCACGATATCTTTGTAAGAGAGCTGGTATCCAACGGATGTGATGCCATTACCAAACTGAAGAAACTGGAAGTAATGGGGGAATATACATTCCCGGACAATTATAAACCAGAGATCCAGGTAATTGTAAACCCAGATGAGAAGACTCTGAAATTCATTGATAATGGTATTGGTATGACAGCTGAGGAAGTAGAGAAATATATTACTCAGATCGCTTTTTCCGGTGCTACCCAGTTCCTGGAGAAATATAAAGACAAGACAACAGATGACCAGATCATCGGTCATTTCGGACTTGGTTTCTATTCTGCATTTATGGTAGCAGATGAAGTACACATTGACACTCTTTCCTGTACAGAAGGTGCACAGCCTGTACACTGGACCTGTGACGGTGGAACAGAATATGATATACAGGAAGGCAATAAGAATACAGTTGGTACAGAGATCACACTGTTCCTGAATGAGGACTGCCTGGAATTTGCCAACGAATACCGTATGCGCGAGATCCTTGAGAAATACTGTTCCTTCATGCCAGTTCATATTTACCTTTCCAAGGCAAATGCACCGCAGGAATATGAGACGATCGATGAATCTGAATTAAGAGATGACGATGTCGTTGTTGAGCATATTCATGAGGATGCCAAGACAGAAGAGAAAGAGAACGAAAACGGCGAGAAAGAAGTAGTTGAAGTCTCCCCTGCCAGGGATAAAGTAAAGATCAACAAACGTCCGGTTTCCATCAGTGACATCAATCCTCTCTGGATGAAACATCCGAATGAATGCACAGATGATGAATACAAAGAGTTCTACCGCAAGGTATTTATGGATTACAAGGAGCCGTTATTCTGGATTCATCTGAACATGGATTATCCGTTTAACTTAAAAGGTATCCTGTACTTCCCGAAGATCAACACAGAGTATGATTCTATCGAAGGAACGATCAAACTGTACAACAATCAGGTATTTATCGCAGATAATATCAAAGAAGTAATTCCTGAATTCCTGCTTCTGCTTAAGGGCGTGATCGACTGCCCGGATCTTCCTCTGAATGTATCCAGAAGTGCACTGCAGAATGACGGATTTGTACAGAAGATTTCCGAGTACATTTCCAAGAAAGTAGCAGACAAACTTACCGGAATGTGCAAGACAGACCGAGAATCTTATGAGAAATACTGGGATGACATCAGCCCATTTATCAAATATGGCTGTATCAAAGACTCCAAGTTTGCTGAGAAGATGGGAGATTATGTACTCTTCAAAAACCTTGACGGCAAATATCTCACACTGAAAGACTGCATCGAGGAGAATAAGAAAGAGACAGCAGAAGCTGAGACTGAAGAAAAGAAAGAAGACACTGCAGCAGAAGAGAATAAGGATAAAGCAGAGGAAAAAGAACCGGAAAAGACTATTATCTTCTACGTGACAGATGAAGTTCAGCAGAGCCAGTATATCAATATGTTTAAGGAAGCAGGTAAGGATGCAGTGATCCTGAAGCATAATATTGACAGTGCCTTTATCTCCAGCCTGGAGCAGAAACATCAGGATATCCAGTTCAAGAGAATTGATGCAGACCTGACTGAAGAACTGAAAGGCGAAGGAGCTACTGATGAGGAAACAGTGAAAGAACTGACAGAGCTGTTCCGCAAGAACCTGAAGAAAGATAAACTGGAGGTTCATGTAGAGAATCTGAAGAATGAAAGCATTTCTGCAATGGTTACTCTTTCTGAAGAGAGCCGCCGTATGCAGGATATGATGAAGATGTATAACATGTATGGAATGGATCCGAACATGTTCGGCGGTCAGGAAACACTGATACTGAATGCAAATCATCCGCTGGTAAAATATCTGGCAGAAAACAAAGAATCAGACAAGGCACCTGTAATCTGTGAACAGCTGTATGATCTGGCTATGATGAGCCACAAACAGCTTTCACCGGAAGAGATGACACGTTTCGTGCAGAGAAGCAATGAAGTACTTCTTATGCTGACAAAATAGATCTTATAACTGAATAATTTACACAAAATATCAAAAAACGACAGTCCAGGAACAATCTGGACTGTTGCTTTTTTGCATTTTGTATTGACAAATGTCGTATATATTTTTATGATTAAATTGCTGATATTTCAATACAACTCTATAAATTTTATGTGAAAAGTGACGATGATTTCCGAATGACAATTCTGCCGGGTTATGTGTGTATAAAAGAGAAGCATGAACACACAGACAGTGTTCAACAGAAAGTTAGGAGGAAAAATGTATGAGTGAAATTTATAGTTTAATAAGAAGGCTTGGGGCAACTTCGAAGTACAAAGGTTATTACTACGTTGCGGAAGCAGTAAAAATGGCAGAGGCACTGCAGGAGCGTCCGATGAAGATCACAAAAGATATTTATCCGATCCTTGCCAGAAAATACAAATCAACTCCGTCCAATGTAGAGCATAATATCCGTACTTTGATCAATCTATGCTGGATGAGCCACAGAGAAACTTTGGAAGAAATTGCAGGATGTACTATGGAAGACAAGCCGACAAACAGTGAATTCATAGATATCCTTGCATACTATTTATACAGTTCCCATGAGAAAACAGCACGGCAGTAAACTGTGCAGGAAGATGACAGGTGTCAGAAGATCAGGCTACAGAACCTGAAATGCGATGTGTTGTCCTGAGAGAAATTTCCGGATTATTTCATCCCATAAATGTTCCGGACGCTTATCCAGACAGAAAGAAGTATAGGACACACCGGTAGTACATAAAAGTGAATCATTTCTATATTGAAGGTTCAGGCAGAATCTGCAGTCAGGAACGGATCCGTCAGGAAATGACGGATTCAGGATCTGCTGTGTCTGTTTATGGGAAAGCTGAAGTACGATCCTGAAATTCAGAGGCGTACGTCTGCCGCGTATTACAGAGAAACAGTAAGGTTTCACATCACGCCACAGAGAATACTCGATCGAATTGCTTTTATGCATGGCAACAGTATCTGTATCAAAAAAGTCCTGCTGGAGCCTTCCGTCAATGGTAAAGGTGTTGAAAGTGGTGACAGAGGCTTCCACCAGGAAAAATCTGTCGAACACTTCACCGATCAGAAGCTTATTCATGAAATCTTTTACGTCGATAATGGATAATGCAATCATAGAAATCCTTTCTTAACTCCCCTGAAATTCAGTCGGAATTTTATTATTTCCGGCAGGATAGGGGAGTGTCTTTTTGATTATAAATCACTTTTGAAAAAAAGAACAGTGTTTTTGCGAAAAAGTCTTTTCAAACCTCTGGCAGTATGATAATATATATCTGGTATTCAAAACTACATATAATGGAAAAGAGGACGATATAATTGAGATATAAGATTGCCATAGATAGTTGTGGAGAACTTTTAGACGAATGGAAGAATGATGAACGCTTTGAAACAGTTCCACTTACCCTGATGGTGGGAGCTGAACAGATCATAGATGACGAAACTTTTAATCAGAAGGAATTTCTCAAGAAAGTAGCAGATTGTCCGGAGTGTCCGAAATCTGCCTGCCCTTCCCCTGAGAGATATATGAAAGCTTATGACTGTGAGGCAGAGCATATTTATGCGGTAACACTTTCTTCTGAACTCAGCGGTTCTTATAACAGTGCACTTCTGGGAAGAAATCTTCTTCTGGAAGATCACCCGGAGAAAAAGATCCATGTGTTTAATTCCTGTTCGGCATCTGTGGGTCAGACACTGATTGCTATGAAGATACAGGAATGTGAAGAAGCAGGAATGAGCTTTGAGGAGGTGGTCGCAACAGTAGAACATTATATCAAAGGCCAGCATACATTTTTTGTTCTGGAAAATCTTGATACTTTAAGAAAGAATGGCCGTCTGAGCAAGGTAAAAGCTCTGGTGGCAAGTGCCCTGAAGATCAAACCGGTTATGGGTTCCACAGATGAGGGAAACATCTGCCAGCTGGATCAGGCAAGAGGCATGAACCGCGCAATGATCAAAATGGTGGAACAGATCATCGAGAAAACACCGGACAGTGAAGAAAAAGTCCTGGCTATCAGCCATTGTAACTGTCCTGCCAGAGCGCAGGTTCTGAAAGAAGCGTTCCAGGAGAGAATGAAAACAGGAAGAATCATTGTTCTGGATACAGCAGGAGTCAGCTCTATGTATGCCAACGACGGTGGGGTGATCGTAGCAGTATAACTTTGTTGTTTCTTTTTATAACAGCATGTGCTATAATAAGGAATTATGAAATAAGTTATGCAAAGGAGACACACCATGAGCCAGAAGAAAGTCGATGCGTATAAGTCAAAGAAGCTCCATCGCGGAAAAGCAGATAAAAAAGAGAAAGTGCTCTTCACCCTGGAGATGTTTGCATGGGCATTTATCTGTGTTGTGATCATTGCTTGGATTGGTTATTCTGCATACGTAAAAGTAACAGGAACCAAGGAGGATGTTGTACAGAATACAGTTATGGATACCAGTGCACTGGATAACTATATGTCCAGTCTTACCACTGATTCTACAGATACTGAAGATTCTGACAGTACTGAGGCAGATGAGACAGACAGCACTGAAGATGCAGAAGACGTAACAGACAGCACAGCAGAAGATACCTCTTCTACAGATGCTTCAGAAGATGCAGATACTACAGATGAGACAGCTTCCGCAGATGATACATCCTCTACAGAAGACACAGCTGAAACAGACGCTGAATAATAAACAGGATAAAAAGAAAACCCCCGGATGAAGAGCCGGGGGTTTTTGAGGTTTAACCCGTACAAAAAGTGCGGGATTCAATCCTCTTTCTGTTACAGTAAATTATGAATTATAATTTTGTAACGTTTGCAGCCTGCATGCCACGTGCGCCTTCTGTTAAGTCGTATGTTACAGCCTGGCCTTCTTCAAGGGATTTGAATCCTTCACCATTGATAGCGGAGAAATGTACAAATACGTCTGCACCGTCTTCACCAGTGATAAATCCGTAACCTTTTTCTGCATTGAACCATTTTACAGTTCCCTTGTTCATGTTGTTACCTCCATAAAAAATAAAAAAGTTGAAAAGCTTTCTGGCAATAAAAAATCACCAGATTTTACAGATTATATGATGTTATATAATCTCTAAAAACCAGTGACTATACATTAAATAATCCAGATATAGGTTGATTATATCTCTCATATTTTGAATTGTCAAGCACAAAATAGCCACTGTGCTTTCGTACTAAATATCTAAAAAAAGGGCTTTATAAAAAAGGCTGTTTCGTGTATTATGTATGTTAGGTATATTATGGTATGAACCAATGAAGGGAGCTAAGCACATGGGTATTCTGATTCGGGGCGGCCGTATTGTAGATGCGGCAACCGGTACTGATAAGACAGGAGATATTTATCTGGAAGAAGGTGTGATCACAGAGATTGGTGAGAAACTGAAGACCAGGGATAAAAGTGACAGAGTAATAAATGCAGAGGGACGTCTGGTTATGCCGGGATTGATCGATCTGCATGTTCATTTCAGAGATCCGGGACAGACACAGAAAGAAGATATTGAGACCGGTTCCAGGGCAGCTGCCAGAGGTGGAGTGACAACAGTTGTTGCCATGCCCAACACTACGCCGGTCATTGATAATCCGGACAGGGTAAATTATGTGCACAATAAAGCGGCACAGGTATCCGGAATCCACGTACTCCAGGCAGGCGCCATTACACAGGGAGAAAGGGGCGAACAGCTTTCTGATATAGAAGGAATGGTAAAAGTAGGCATTCCGGCATTATCAGAAGATGGTAAATCCGTGATGAACACAGCACTGTGTAAAAAGGCAATGGAAGTTGCCAGAGATCTGGATGTGCCGATCTTCGCCCACTGTGAGGATATTGACCTGAGAGGGGCCGGATGCATGAACGATGATGAGAATGCGAAACATCTGGGACTTCCCGGAATCTGCAATGCAGTGGAAGATGTGATTGCTGCCAGGGATATCCTTCTGGCAAGAGAAACAGGAGCCAGACTTCATCTGTGTCACTGTTCCACAGAAGGAGTGGCGAAAATGATGGAGATCGTGAAGGAAGAAGGGCTGGACAATATCACTGCAGAGGTATGCCCACATCACTTTGTTCTTACATCTGATGCCATCCAGACAGATGATCCGAACTATAAAATGAACCCGCCGCTTCGTACACAGAAAGATGTGGATGCCCTGATCGCAGGTCTGAAGGACGGTTCTTTCCAGGTGATCAGCACAGATCATGCACCTCACGCAGCAGCTGATAAAACAGGCTCCATCCGTGACGCTGCTTTCGGTATTGTGGGAATCGAGACAAGTTTTGCGCTGACTTATACAGCACTGGTGGAAACAGGGATCCTGACACTGACACAGCTGGTGGAAAAAATGAGCTGGAATCCGGCACAGATCTTAAAGAGCGACAGAGGAACTCTTCAGGAAGGTCATCCGGCAGATGTGGTGATCGCAGATATTGATACAGAGTACAAAATAGATAAGACGAAATTTGCGTCCAAAGGACGAAACACTCCATTTGACGGATGGAAAGTAAAGGGAAAAATTCTTTATACGATCTGTGATGGAAAAATCGTGTATCAGGAAGTCTGAAACAAAAACATCAGAATCTATATAGTGACTGCACACGGAGTGAACAATACTTTTTATAATTATACAGAACATATAGCAGGAGGAAAAATTCATGATTAACAAACTGATTGAAAAAATACAAAAAACAAACGCACCTATCGTGGTAGGCCTTGATCCGATGATGAATTATATTCCGGAGCATATCCAGAAGAAAGCTTTCTTGGAACTGGGTGAAACACTGGAAGGTGCTGCGGAAGCGATCTGGCAGTATAATAAAGGAATCGTAGATGCTGTCAGTGATCTGGTTCCGGCAGTGAAACCACAGATCGCCATGTATGAGCAGTTCGGAATTCCGGGACTTATGGCATATAAAAAAACAGTAGACTACTGTAAAGAAAAAGATCTGGTTGTAATCGGAGACATCAAACGAGGCGATATCGGTTCCACATCAGCAGCCTATGCAGTAGGCCACCTTGGAAAAGTCCAGGTAGGAAGCAAAAAATATGCCGGCTTTGATGAGGATTTTGCAACCGTAAACCCATATTTGGGTTCTGACGGTGTGAAACCATTCATAGATGTATGCAAGGAAGAAAATAAAGGTATTTTTGTTCTGGTAAAGACCTCCAATCCTTCCAGCGGCGAATTCCAGGACAGGATCATTGACGGACGTCCTCTCTATGAGTGGGTTGGTGAGAAAGTTGCACAGTGGGGCGAAGAACATATGGGCAATGGATACAGCTATGTAGGTGCAGTAGTAGGCGCTACCTATCCGGAAATGGGCAAGGTTCTCCGTAAGATCATGCCGAAAACATTTATTCTGGTTCCTGGCTATGGAGCACAGGGCGGAAAAGGCGCAGATCTGGTACATTTCTTTAATGAAGACGGACTGGGTGCCATTGTAAACTCTTCCCGTGGAATCATCGCCGCATACAAGCAGGAGAAATATACATCTTTCGGAGAGTTAAATTATGCAGATGCATCCCGTCAGGCTGTAAAAGATATGATTGAAGATATCAGCGGTGCATTAAATAACCGCTAGGAGGACAACAATGAGCGAAAAGAAAAAAGAAATTTGTACAGTGGTCAGTCAGGAATCCATAGGCACAGATATTTACAGCATGTGGCTGCAGACAGAAAAAATCGCAGCAGAAGCCAAGCCGGGACAGTTTGTGTCTTTATACACGAATGATCCGTCCAAGCTTCTGCCCAGACCCATCAGCCTGTGTGAGATCGATAAAGAGAAGGGCAGGATCCATCTGGTATACAGAGTAACAGGTGCAGGTACCGGAACTGCAGAATTTTCCAGATTAAAAACAGGAGATACAGTTTCGGCCATCGGACCGCTGGGAAATGGATTTCCGTTAGAAAAGGCAGAAGGAAAGAGTGTATTCCTTATGGGGGGAGGAATCGGAGTTCCTCCCATCCTGGAACTTGCCAAAGCGATGAAATGTGAGAAAAAACAGATCCTTGCAGGTTACCGTGACTGCCATACTTTCCTGAAGGAAGAATTCGAAGCAGCAGGCACGCTGTATATTTCCACAGAGGATGGCAGCGTGGGTACGAAGGGAAATGTCATGGACGCGATCAGAGAAAATGACTTGAAAGCGGATATGATCTTTGCCTGTGGTCCTACCCCAATGCTCCGTGCCATCAAAAATTATGCAGAAGCAAATGGCATTGAGTGTTACATCTCCCTGGAAGAGCGGATGGCGTGCGGGATTGGTGCCTGCCTTGCCTGTGTCTGCAAGTCCAGAGAGAAAGATGCACACAGCAATGTAAATAATAAGAGAATCTGTAAAGACGGTCCTGTATTTCTTTCTACGGAGGTGGAAATCTGATGAATATGAGTGTAAATATAGCCGGCGTAGAGTGGAAAAATCCGGTGACTGTGGCTTCCGGTACATTCGGGTCAGGAGAAGAATTTTCACAGTATGTGGATCTAAATAAATTAGGAGCAGTTACCACCAAAGGCGTGGCCAATGTTCCCTGGGCAGGAAATCCGACTCCGCGAGTTGCAGAAGTTTACGGGGGAATGATGAATGCCATCGGTCTTCAGAATCCGGGAATCGATCTTTTCTGCAAAAGAGATATTCCGAATCTGAGAAACTATGATACGAAGATCATCGTAAATGTATGCGGTCATGCACCGGAAGAATATCTGGCAGTAGTGGAGAGACTGGCAGACGAGCCGGTAGATATGCTGGAGATCAATATTTCCTGCCCGAATGTCAATGCTGGTTTTCTTGCATTTGGTCAGGATGCACATCATGTGGAGGAGCTTACCGCACAGATCAAAAAGATCGCGAAGCAGCCGGTGATCATGAAACTGACCCCGAATGTAACAGACATTACAGAGATCGCCAAAGGAGCAGAAGCCGGCGGAGCAGATGCAGTTTCGCTGATCAATACTCTGACAGGCATGAAGATCGATATCAACCGGAAAACTTTTGCACTGGCCAATAAGACCGGTGGAGTATCCGGACCGATCGTAAAACCTATTGCTGTACGTATGGTTTACCAGGTAGCACAGGCAGTGAAGATCCCGATCATAGGCATGGGTGGAATTTCCTGTGCAGAAGATGCCATAGAGTTCCTCCTTGCAGGAGCCAGTGCAGTGTCTGTGGGAACTGCGAACTTCCATAATCCGGCAGTAACTATGGAAGTGATCGACGGAATCGAAGCTTATATGAAGAAGAACGGATTCGAATCAGTGAAAGATATGGTTGGAATCGTGAAATAAAGATACAGTTAATGGAGGATACACCCCAACAAACAGTAGGAGGAATAGCAGAAGATGGAACAGTATAAAAAAGATTTTATTGAATTTATGGTAGACAGCCAGGTGCTGAAGTTCGGTGAATTTACCCTGAAAAGCGGCAGAAAATCCCCGTTCTTTATGAACGCAGGCGGCTATGTAACAGGTTCCCAGCTCAAGAAACTGGGTGAATATTATGCACATGCGATCCATGACAAATACGGAGATGACTTTGATGTACTTTTCGGACCTGCCTATAAAGGAATTCCGTTAAGCGTGGTTACTGCCATTGCATTCAGTGAACTGTACGGCAAAGAAATCCGTTACTGCTCTGACCGTAAGGAAGAGAAGGACCACGGTGCAGACAAGGGAAGCTTCCTTGGCAGCAAATTAAAAGATGGAGACCGTGTAGTTATGATCGAGGATGTAACAACATCCGGTAAATCCATGGAAGAAACCGTGCCGAAGGTAAGAGGGGCTGCCAATGTGGAAATCGTAGGTCTGATGGTATCCCTGGACCGTATGGAAGTGGGCAAGGGCGGTGTGAAATGCGCACTGGATGAAGTCCATGATCTCTATGGATTTGAGACCAATGCCATTGTTACGATGAAAGAAGTGATCGAACATCTTTACAATAAAGAATACAATGGAAAAGTAGTCATCGATGACAGCCTGAAAGCAGCCATTGATGCATATTATGAACAGTACGGAGCAAAATAATCCCAAAAGGAGAAATGACTGTGAACGAAAAGATTTATAAGACCATGTCTTCCACCGGTGCCTGCAGTCTGGCAGTAGGAATCATTGTCCTTACTACAGGCATTGTCACCGGAATCCTGATGATCGTGAACGGTGCAAGACTGCTGAAAAAGAAATCAGAAATATTAATATAGGGGAAAACATTGAAAAAAGAAACAAAACGTATCATCCGGGGACTTGGAACAGTTCTGTTTATCCTGTATGTTCTGGCACTGATCTATTTCCTGTTTTTCTCTGAGGAATACGGAAGAGTTGCCATGGAAGAACGGCAGTACAGATACAATCTGACGCCGTTTGTGGAAATACGAAGATTCTGGGTATACAGAAGACAGCTTGGATTCTGGGCGGTATTTACCAATCTGTTTGGAAATGTGGCAGGATTTCTGCCTTTCGGGTTTATGCTGCCGATGATCGTGAAACGGATGCGGAACGGATTGTTGATCATTTTATCTGGATTTGCTCTCAGCTTTACAGTGGAGGTGATCCAGCTGATCGCGAAGGTAGGCTGCTTTGATGTGGATGATATGATCATGAATACAGCCGGGGCAGCGCTGGGCTATCTGCTCTTTTTTATCTGTGATCACCTGAGGAGAAAGAAATATGGCAAAGAGATATAGGTATGCCTTTGCGAAAAAGAAAGAAGCACAGAAGGGCAAACTGTCCACAGTACTTGCTGCAGTTTCATTTGTACTGTTTGTGATAGCTGTCCTTCTGGCATTCTGGCTGCAGGGAAGCTTAGGATATATGATAGGCGGGATCAGCCTTTTCGCAATGCTGCTGTCGGTTTACGGATTTATTATGGGACTTCTGAGTTTTTCTGAGGAAAACCGAAACCACAGGACAAGTATGGTAGGTTCCATTGCAAATGGAATGATCATGATTGGCTGGCTGGGCATTTTCCTGATGGGAATGGCCGGATAAGCCGTAAATAAAAGGAGATAAAAATTTGGACGAATGGGTTATGGAGCGGTATGAGCTTGCCAGAGAGAGGATCGGAGAGATCCTGGAAGAGAAAACAGTGGCAGAGCCTTATCGTGACTTTTTTATAAAAGAAGCTGCTTTTCTGAAAAAAGTGGCTGCTGTAATGGATCATGAGCAGGAAAGAGAAGCGTGGTCTCTGGGGGAACACCAGAAACTCAATCATGAACTTTATGAGGATGTTCTTCCTGAGAATTACGAAAATTCTTATGGAAATCCTGCCTATGCACAGAAAATGCTGGGAGAATACGGAAGGGATTTTACCTTCCTTTATACAGAACTTCATGGCACGATCGCCTATGCATTTGAGAAAAAGATCTGGGATCTTACGGTAGGATTTGAACTGTTTCTGGAAATCTATTCAGCATTTTCCCAAGAAGAGATTCCTTCGGAAAAACAGGTGAGAGAGATCCTGGTGTCCTATGTGAATGACTATTGTCAGGATATGGTGGAAGAAAGGATCCGGGAGGCTATTGATGCGAAGGATAATTTCGCAGTAAATATCATTATGGATTCTGATCTGCAGGATGTGAGATATCTGTACAGATTCGGGGAATTTATTTCGGACGACCAGCTGCAGACCGCAGAATTCCTGAATTCTCTTTCCCAGAATGAGATTGATGAGATGGCACGCACATATACAGAGGGGTACAGGATCGGTTTCATTACAGGAAGAAAAGATATCACGAAGAAGAAAACGGTAAATATCCGCTATCATCTGGGATTTGAGAGAATGGTGAAGGCTGCGATCCTGCAGTTTAAGGAAATGGGGCTGGAGACTGTGATCTACCGCCATTCACTTCATGCAGTCAACAGAAGAAACCAGTTCAGAAGCGGATTTACAGGCGGTATTGCCAATCCGCAGTTTGATTATGACCACAGACAGGACAGTGCACTCTTTATGGATTCTGACTTCGTGAAGCGCAAGTTACGGGCAATGCAGACTTCCTATGATGAATATGAGGAACTGGCAGCTGTTCACGGCGGTCCGGCGGTGATCGAGACATTTGGTGAGACTCCTTTTTCACCGGTGAGCAAGCCGGAGAGCTGGAATTTTACAGAAGCACAGCAGAAACTTCAGCTGGAACTGGATAATGAATCCAGCCAGATCACAAACCGCTATATTAAAGGGGACGAGAGAAGCTTTACCATTATTGCATATCCGGTTCCTGCCATTGGCGTTAAATTCCCGGAGATCTTCCGTGAGATTGTCAAGATCAATACACTGGACTATAAGAAGTACCAGACGATCCAGCAGACGATCATCGACACTCTGGATACCTGCGAATGGGTGGAAGTCAAGGGAAAAGGTGACAATGAAACAGATATGCTGATCCATCTCCATACTCTCACAGATCCGAAGAAGCAGACAAACTTCGAGAACTGTGTGGCAGATGTGAACATTCCGGTTGGTGAAGTGTTTACTTCTCCTGTACTGGCCGGAACAGGCGGAACCCTTCATGTGTCACAGGTATATCTGAACGGACTTCAGTTCCGTGATCTGAAACTGGTATTTGACTGCGGACAGGTGATCGATTATACATGCAGCAATTTCGAATCAGAAGAGGAAAACCGCAAGTATATCGAAGATAATATTCTGTATCATCATCCGAAGATCGCCATGGGAGAATTTGCCATCGGTACCAATACTACTGCGTACGTAGCAGCACAGAAGTATCAGATTGCTGACAAACTGCCAATTCTGATCGCGGAGAAAATGGGACCGCATTTCGCAGTAGGTGATACCTGCTACAGCTGGGCAGAAGATACTCCGGTATTTAATCCGGATGGCAAGGAGATCATTGCCAGGGACAATGAGATCTCAGAGATGAGAAAGGATGATCCGGGTCTGGCATATTTCGGATGCCATACAGACATTACGATCCCGTATGATGAACTGGGAAGCATCCGTACAGTAGATGATGAGGGAGAGATGACTTCCATTATTGAAGACGGAAGATTCGTTCTGCCGGGAACGGAAGGACTGAACGAGCCTTTTGAGGAACAGTAACAGGTCAAAAAAATTATTAGTTTGTCAAAATATTTCTTTGCGCTAATATTGTTGACAGAAAAAGGGAATCTTAGTAGAATTTACGGTTAGAGAGGGTTTATATCCATAAATCTTTTCTGACCGTACTTTTTTTATCAATAAAATAAAAGTGGAGTCTTCGGCAGAGAAAGTTTCGTCTGTCAGAAGATACTTGAGAAGAAAAGGAGAATAATCATGGCAAAAGTAGGAATTGTGATGGGCAGCGACTCAGATATGCCGATCATGAGCAAAGCAGCAGACATTCTGGAGAAACTGGGAATTGATTATGAGATGAAGATCATTTCCGCACACAGGGAACCGGATGTCTTTTTTGAATATGCAAAAACAGCAGAAGAAAAAGGCTTTAAAGTAATTATCGCAGGTGCCGGAATGGCAGCTCATCTGCCAGGAATGTGCGCGGCAATCTTTCCGATGCCGGTTATCGGAATTCCTATGCACACCACTTCTCTGGGCGGAAGAGATTCCCTTTATTCTATCGTACAGATGCCGTCAGGAATCCCGGTGGCAACCGTAGCCATCAACGGAGGTGCCAACGCAGGACTTCTGGCAGCCAAGATCCTTGCAACCTCAGATGCAGAACTTCTTGCAAAATTAAAAGCTTACAGCCAGGAATTAAAAGAACAGGTAGAAGCAAAAGACGCAAGATTACAGGAAGTTGGATACAAGAACTACTAAATAAAAAACACAAAACGGAGGATTATTATGGATTACAAGACCGCTGGAGTAGATATTGAAGCAGGATATAAATCAGTAGAACTGATGAAAGAACATGTAAAGAGAACCATGCGTGAAGAAGTTATGGGAGGTCTGGGCGGATTTTCCGGAGCATTTTCCCTTGCGAAGATCAAAGACATGGAAGAACCAGTACTTTTATCCGGTACAGACGGATGTGGAACCAAAGTAAAACTTGCAATGGTAATGGATAAACATGACACTATCGGTATCGATGCGGTTGCCATGTGTGTCAATGATATCGCATGTGCAGGTGGAGAACCTTTATTCTTCCTTGACTATATCGCATGTGGCAAGAACTATCCGGAGAAGATCGCAGCCATCGTAGGCGGCGTGGCAGAAGGATGTGTACAGTCTGATGCAGCCCTGATCGGCGGTGAGACAGCAGAACATCCTGGATTAATGCCGGAAGACGAATACGACCTTGCAGGTTTTGCAGTAGGTGTCTGTGATAAGAAAGACATGATCACTGGCGAAGACCTGAAAGCAGGCGACGTTCTCATCGGTATGGCATCCACAGGTGTTCATAGCAACGGTTTTTCCCTTGTCCGTAAAGTATTCGATATGACAAAGGAATCCCTGGATACCTATTATGATGAACTTGGAACAACTCTGGGCGAAGCACTTCTCGCACCGACCAGAATTTATGTAAAAGCATTAAAGAGCATCAAGAACGCAGGTGTACGTGTACACGCATGCAGCCATATCACAGGCGGCGGTTTTTATGAAAACATTCCGCGTATGCTCAAAGATGGCACACGTGCAGTGGTAGAGAAGAACAGCTACCCGGTACTTCCGATCTTCAAACTTCTCGCAGAGAAGGGAAACATTGAAGAACAGATGATGTACAATACCTACAACATGGGTCTTGGAATGATCCTTGCAGTAGATGCAGCAGATGTAGACAAAACAATGGAAGCGATCAAAGCAACAGGCGATACTCCATATGTAGTAGGACGTATCGAAGACGGTGAAAAAGGAGTGACTTTATGTTAAAAGTCGGCGTACTGGTTTCCGGAGGCGGCACAAACCTGCAGGCTATCCTGGATGCCATTGACAGCGGAAAGATCACAAATGCAGAAGTATCTCTGATCATCAGCAACAATCCAGGTGCCTATGCACTGGAGAGAGCGAAGAAGCACAATATAGAAGCTGTATGCATTTCCCCGAAACAGTTTGAGAACAGAGAAGAATTTCACAAGGCACTTCTGGCGAAGCTGAAAGAGAGTGGTGTGGATCTGATTGTTCTGGCAGGATTCCTGGTAGCGATCCCGTCGATGATCGTAGAAGCATTTCCAAACAAGATCATCAACATTCACCCATCTCTGATCCCGTCATTCTGCGGTGTAGGCTATTATGGACTTCACGTACATGAGAAAGCACTGGCAAGAGGTGTCCGCGTTACAGGTGCTACTGTACACTTTGTTGATACAGGCACAGACACAGGTCCGATCATCCTGCAGAAGGCAGTGAAGATCAAATCAGATGATACACCGGAGATTCTTCAGCGTCGTGTAATGGAAGAAGCAGAATGGAAGATTTTGCCCAAGGCCATCAATCTGATTGCCAATGGTAAAGTGACTGTTACAGATGGAAAAGTCCAGATCGATGATTAGAAGATCTGAGAGTTATATTACAGATTAAACAAGAGGAGCGAAAGCAAATGAAGGTTTTGATCGTAGGAAGCGGCGGAAGAGAACATGCCATTGCATGGAGTGTTTCCAAAAGCCCGAAAGTAGATAAGATTTACTGTGCACCGGGAAATGCGGGAATCGCAGAACTGGCAGAGTGCGTGAATATCACAGCTATGGAATTCGATAAATTGGCAGATTTTGCCCAGGAAAAAGAGATCGATCTGACTATTATCGGTATGGATGATCCACTGGTGGGCGGAATTGTGGATGTGTTTGAGGAAAGAGGACTGAAAGTATTCGGACCGAGAAAAAACGCTGCGATCCTGGAAGGCTCCAAAGCTTTTTCCAAAGATCTTATGAAGAAATATCATATTCCTACAGCTGCATATGAGAATTTCGATGATCCGGAGAAAGCACTGGAATATCTGCGTACTCAGGCGAAATTCCCTATCGTTCTGAAAGCAGACGGACTTGCTCTTGGAAAAGGTGTACTGATCTGTAACAGCCTGGAAGAAGCTGAGGACGGAGTGAAAGAGATCATGGAAGATAAGAAATTCGGGAATGCCGGAAATACCATGGTCATTGAAGAATTCATGACAGGACGTGAGGTCTCCGTGCTGTCTTTCGTAGACGGCAAAACAATCCGCACCATGACTTCCGCGCAGGATCATAAACGTGCACAGGATGGCGACCAGGGACTGAATACCGGTGGTATGGGAACATTTTCCCCGAGTCCTTTCTATACAGAAGAAGTGGATGAATTCTGCAGAAAATATGTGTATCAGCCAACCGTGGATGCCATGGCTGCAGAAGGACGTCCGTTCAAGGGAATCATTTTCTTTGGACTGATGCTGACAGCAGATGGTCCGAGGGTTCTGGAATACAATGCGCGTTTCGGTGATCCGGAGGCACAGGTTGTCCTTCCGCGTATGAAAAATGACATCATAGAAGTTATGGAAGCCTGCATTGACGGAACACTGGATCAGGTAGACCTTCAGTTTGAGGATAATGCAGCAGTATGCGTAGTACTTGCCAGTGACGGATATCCTGTGAAATACGAAAAAGGGATCCCGATGTATGGCTTTGAGAACTTCAAAGATAAAGAAGGCTATTACTGCTTCCATGCAGGAACTGCATTAAAGGATGGTCAGATTGTTACAAACGGCGGACGTGTTCTGGGAATCACAGCCACAGGAAAAGATCTGAAAGAGGCAAGAAAAAATGCCTATGCAGCTACAGAATGGATCACTTTTGCCAACAAATATATGCGCCATGATATTGGAAAGGCCATTGACGAGGCATAAAAAATAAAAACAATACAGAGGACTGTCTCAGGACAGTCCTTTTGTTTTGGTGATATTTGTGAAAAAATTATAGGGATTACCTTTACTTTTCATGCATTTTGTTATAAAATGAAACAGTGCCGTATAAAATGCGGCAGGGAGAGCAGAAAGAAACGAAATGAAGAAACAAGATGAAAAGGTAACAACGGCCAGGGTGCGTGAATTTCTGGAAGAAAATACAGATCCGGGATACCGGAAGTTTCACAGCAGTCTGCTTCCTGGAGTTGATAATATTATGGGGGTGCGGCTTCCCGCATTGCGTAAATTCAGCCAGAATCTTGCGAAAATGCAGTGGCAGGACTGGTTTGCACAGGCAGATGACCAGTGGTATGAAGAAACCATGCTGCGGGGATTGACTGTTGCGTACAGTAAGTTAGATTGTGCAGAGAAGATGACATATGTGGAGCGTTTTGTACCGGACATTTCCAACTGGGCAGTGTGTGACTGTTTCTGCAGTACTCTGAAGGATGCGGACAGATACCAGGAGGAATACTGGGAATTTCTGGAACCGTATTTTATTTCAGACCGGGAATACAAGGCGAGATTTGGAGCAGTTATGCTTCTGTCACACTTTGTGAAGAAAGAATATCTGGAGAAATCCATACAGAGGCTTGAGAGCATCACTCAGCAGGGGTATTATGCGAGGATGGCAGTGGCATGGGCAATTTCCATATATTTTGTGGCATTTCCGGGAGAAATGCTGGATTATCTGCAGCACAGCCATAAGCTGGATGAATTTACATATAAAAAATCATTACAGAAGATTCTGGAATCTTATCGTGTAGATAAAGAGACCAAGCAGATCATAAAAGAAATGAGACAGAGAGGATAAGGCAATGGGAATCAGTAAAGAAGAAGCAATCAAGGAATTACAGACCAGAGAGATGGTATATGTGGCATACTCACAGGCAACGAAGCTGCCGTATGTGAAATGTGATGAAGAAAGTTATAATGACCAGGCATGGATCTTTTCCACAGAGGAGCAGATCAAGGAATTCGGCAAACAGCTTCTGGAAGATAAGATCCTTCTGATGGGAATGAGATATGCGAAGAAAGATTACCCAAGATTATACGGAACATTTTATGCAATTGGCATAAACAGCGTGGTATGGGTAGACGGAGAGGATAAGATCGAGATCGACCTTCCGGACATTGCGAAACAGGCAGATTTAAGTAAACTTGAGCCTGCACAGAGACCGCTTCTGAATCCTACCCTTCAGCTTTCAGGCATTTATTTCATGCAGGAACTCCGCCGTCCGGTAGAGAAAGAACAGCATGGAAATATCCGTGAATTAGAAGAAGAGCTGATCGTGAATTTAAGAAAGTCAGAATTTCTGTTAGCTATGGATGTAGATCCGGAGAATCCAAAGAAGATCAACATTCCGTATCTGAAGAACAAGAAAGACGAGATCCTTCAGCCTGTATTTACAGATGTGATGGAACTTGAGAAATTTACAAAAGGCAGAAAGCTCCGCATCGCAAAAGTACCATTTAACAAACTTCCGGATCTGATGATCCAGCAGGCTATAGCATATGCAGTAAATCCTATGGGATTTAACCTTATTCTGACCAAAGAACAGATGGCGAAGATCATTGGCTGAGACAGATTAAAATAAAAGAAATCGAGGAAATGTATTTCACAGAGAAGTGCATTTCCTCTTTTTTGATTGTGAACAGTGATTGAAATTTTACCAAAAAAGGTTTGCAAATCTGCTTGTATGTGCTAGTATAAGTGTAACACAAAAAAGGAGAAACGTGTTATGATGATTGAAATCGATTTCAGCAGTGATGAAGCAATCTATATTCAGCTGACAAACCAGATTATCATGGGAATCGCTACCTCCAGGCTGAGAGAGGGAGATACACTGCCCTCTGTAAGGCAACTTGCGGATACTGTAGGGATCAATATGCATACAGTGAATAAGGCATATTCTCTTCTGAGACAGGAGGGATTTGTAACGATTGACCGCAGACGCGGAGCAGTGATATCCATAGATGTAAATAAACGTAAGGCACTGGAAGAGATGAAAGAACATCTGATGGTCGCACTGGCACGTGGATGCTGTAAGAATGTGACCAGAGAAGAGGTTCACCAGTTGATTGATGAAATTTTTGATGAATATAACTCGGCAGAGGACAGATAGGAGACAACATGGATAGAAAATTTACCAGACAGGCAGAAGCTGCCCTTAAACTGGCAAAAACCACAGCGAAGTCCTGCGAACACAGCTATATTGGAACAGAGCATCTTCTGACCGGACTTTTAAAAGAGCCGGAAGGAACCGCAGGCAAGATCCTGGCTGAATTCGGAGTAGACCAGGAGAAGCTTATGGAGTTAATCGGACAGCTTGTAGCGCCGCCCCAGGGAGAGACAGCCCTGAAAGAGCCGAAAGATCCGCAGTACAGTCCCAGATCCAGAAAGATCCTGGAGCAGGCCCTGGAGGATGCGGAGAGCATGGAATGTACAGCAGGAACAGAACATATTCTGCTGGCATTATTAAAAGAGACAGATTGTGTGGGAACCAGACTTCTTTTTACAATGGGAGTCAATATACAGAAGCTTTTCGCTGCTGTTCTGACTGCAATGGGATTTGACAATGATACCATTGCAGAAGAATTTCAGTACGCGCGGAATGTAGGAAACAAAAGAACAACCAGCACCCCTACCCTGGATCAGTACAGCAGAGATCTGACAGAACTGGCAGCAGAGGGAAAACTGGATCCTGTAGTGGGACGTGACAAAGAGATCAACAGACTGATCCAGATCTTAAGCAGAAGAACCAAGAACAACCCCTGCCTGGTGGGAGAACCCGGAGTGGGTAAAACTGCCATTGCAGAAGGCCTTGCACAGAGGATCGTTATGGGAATGGTCCCGGATACAGTGAAGGATAAACGTCTTGTAGTTCTTGATCTTTCAGGAATGGTGGCAGGAAGTAAATACAGAGGTGAATTCGAAGAAAGAATTAAGAATGTTGTACAGGAAGTACGGGAACATCAGGGAATTCTTCTGTTTATTGATGAACTTCACACCATTATCGGTGCCGGAGGCGCAGAAGGTGCACTGGATGCTTCCAATATTCTGAAACCATCCCTGTCCAGAGGAGAGATTCAGCTTATTGGGGCCACAACTCTGGAAGAATACCGTAAATATATTGAGAAAGACGCAGCACTGGAAAGAAGATTCCAGCCTGTGACTGTAGAGGAGCCTTCCGCAGAAGAAACTATGGAAATACTTCGTGGGCTTCGTCCATATTATGAGAAACATCATGGCGTGGAGATTACAGATGAAGCGCTGGATGCAGCGGTGAAAATGTCACAGCGCTATATTAATGACCGTTTTCTGCCAGATAAGGCCATTGACATCATTGATGAAGCCGCATCCAGGATCCAGCTGGCCGGTTATCAGTCTGCACCGGAGATGGAAGCTTATGAACTGGAACTGAGTGCTCTCAGAGATGAGAAAGAAGAAGCAGTGAAATCTGCGGATCTGTCCCGGGCAAAAGCAGTCCAGGCCCGTCAGCTTGAAGTGGAAGAAGAGATGGAGAAGCTTCGCGCAAAAACAGAACGAAGAAATAAACGTAAGAAACTGGTAGTGGATGAGGCTGCTGTTGCAGCAACGATTTCAGACTGGACCAAGATCCCTCTTCAGAGACTGACAGAAGGAGAGAGCAAACGTCTTGCACGTCTGGAAAAAGAACTCCATAAGCGTGTGATCGGTCAGGAAGAAGCAGTAAAGGCAGTAGCGCAGGCTGTCAAACGAGGCAGAGTAGGACTGAAAGATCCGAACCGCCCCATTGGTTCCTTCCTTTTCCTGGGACCTACAGGTGTTGGAAAAACAGAACTTTCCAAGGCACTGGCAGAGGCTGTGTTTGGCAGTGAACAGGCTATGATTCGTGTGGACATGTCCGAATATATGGAGAAACACAGTGTATCCAAACTGATCGGTTCCCCTCCGGGATATGTAGGATATGAAGAAGGGGGACAGCTTAGTGAGAAAGTAAGACGTAACCCTTACAGTGTTCTTCTTTTCGATGAAATTGAGAAAGCACATCCGGATGTATTCAATATTCTTCTTCAGGTGCTGGATGACGGACATATCACAGATGCCCAGGGCAGAAAGATCGATTTCAAACAGACGATCATTATTATGACCTCCAATGCAGGAGCGCAGGCAATCATGGAACCGAAACGTCTGGGCTTTATGTCGGGAAATGATGAGAAGAAGGATTATGAACGCATGAAAGGCGGCGTTATGGAAGAAGTGCGCCGGATCTTCAAACCGGAGTTTCTGAACCGTATTGATGAGATCATTGTGTTCCACGTGCTGAATAAAGAACACATCAAGAAGATCGTGACACTTCTTATGAAGACTCTGGAGAAACGCTGTGCAGAACAGATGGATATTCACCTGAGTGTTACAGGTGCAGTGAAGGAATTTATCGCGGAAAAAGGTTCCGATAACAAATATGGAGCAAGACCTCTGCGCCGTGCCATCCAGAGCCGGATCGAGGATACTCTGGCCAATGAGATTCTGGAAGGAAAGATCAAACGGGGAGATCAGGTGCAGGTTAAACTTCACAAAAATGAAATCTGTTTTGAAGTGAAACAGGATGAAAAGCAATAATTGAATTGTGAAAATACCATAAATTTTTGACTAAGATACTGGTCAGAATAAAAGATTTATTATATAATATAACAATAAAAATGCCGGACTTAAAGTCCGGAATATCCAGATAAAAGGCCGGCAAACAAAAGAGTCTTAGGGAGGACATTAGGAAATGGCAGTAGTAAAAGAATTAATCCGTACAGAAGAGAATGGCGCAATCAGCTTTGGTGATTATGATCTGGCGCAGAAGTCTAAATTATCCGACTACCAGCATCAGGGAGATATGTATAAAGTAAAAACCTTCAAAGAGATTACCAAACTAGAGAGAAACGGAATGTTCGTTTACGAATCTGTTCCGGGAACAGCAGTATTTAACCTTACCCAGAACGAAACACAGATGGATTTCCATGTAGAGGGACCGGAAGATGCACAGATCACAGTGGAACTGGAACCTGATACAGAGTATGAAGTATTTATCGAACAGGCCAGCACAGGAAAAATGAAAACCAATCTGGGCGGCAAGCTTTCATTCAGTGTGGAACTTGGAAACGCTGCAAGAGTAGAAGTTAAGATCGTAAAATGCTAAAAAATAAAAAAACCGTATATTTTTGTCAGGAATGCGGATATGAATCCGCGAAATGGATGGGACAGTGTCCGGGCTGCAAAGCATGGAATACCTTTGTAGAGGAAACTGTTTCAGCGAAAAAGCCGGCATCCGGTACAACAGGAAGAACTGAGAAAAGACAGGAACCTGTCATACTCAGGGATATCAGCCTGTCTGAGGATGAGCGGCAGACAACAAAGATCGGTGAGCTTGACAGGGTGCTGGGTGGCGGAATCGTCCCCGGCTCCCTTGTTTTGGTAGGAGGGGATCCGGGAATCGGCAAATCGACCCTTCTTCTTCAGGTATGTCGGAATCTGGCAGAGAGACAGGTTTCTGTTCTGTATATTTCAGGAGAAGAATCTCTGCGCCAGATCAAATTGCGGGCCAATCGTATCGGAGAATTCAGCGATAAACTGCAGCTGCTTTGTGAGACGAATCTGGAAGTGATCAGAGAAGTGATCCAGCGTAAGAAACCGGAAGTGGTTGTGATCGATTCCATTCAGACTATGTTCCATGAGGATGTAAGTTCTGCACCTGGAAGTGTTTCACAGGTAAGGGAATCCACGAATATCCTCATGCAGATCGCCAAAGGAATGGGAGTTTCTATTTTCATTGTAGGCCATGTGACCAAAGAGGGCAATGTGGCAGGTCCCAGAGTTCTGGAACATATGGTGGATACAGTTCTGTATTTCGAAGGTGACCGCCATGCGTCTTACAGGATCCTGCGGGCTGTAAAGAACCGATTTGGTTCTACCAATGAGATAGGCGTATTTGAAATGTGTGGAACAGGACTGGAGGAAGTAAAGAATCCTTCGGAATTTCTGCTGAACGGCAGACCTGAGGATGCATCAGGATCCGTGGTGGCCTGTTCTATGGAAGGAACGCGCCCTATTCTGGTAGAGATACAGGCACTGGTATGCCAGAGTAATTTTGGAATTCCCAGACGTACAGCAGTGGGAACGGATTTTAACAGAGTAAATCTGCTGATGGCTGTACTTGAGAAAAAGGTCGGGATCCATCTGGGTTCGTCAGATGCATATGTGAACATTGCCGGCGGAATGAAGATGACAGAACCGGCCATTGACCTGGGAATCTGCCTGGCTGTTGTCTCAAGCTGTAAGGATATTGTGATACCGGACAACGTGATGGTGTTTGGTGAGGTTGGTCTCAGCGGTGAGATTCGTGCAGTGAGTATGGCAGGACAGAGAGTTCAGGAAGCGAAGAAACTGGGCTTCGAGACGGTCATGCTTCCGGAAGTCTGCCGGTCATCAGTCGGGAAGATCGAAGGGATCAGACTGATTTATGTATCACAGATCAGAGATGCGATACAGTATATTATGAAAAATAAATGATATCTGGCTGAGGGGGAGACTCTCAGCCTTTTTTGGATAAAGTTGTGATAAAAGGGAGAGTAAGAAAGTATGGCAGGAAAGGGAGAAGCTGTAATATTTGATATGGATGGAGTGATCTTTGATTCAGAGACACTTGTATTGAATTGCTGGAGGGAAGTGGCTGAATGTCATGGAATCAGGAATATCGAGATTGCATGCCATGAATGTCTGGGTACCAACAGTGCTGTAAGTAAACAGATTTTTCTGAGACATTATGGTCAGGATTTTCCGTATGATGAGTATAAAGCAGAGATGTCAGAGGTATTTTTTGGTTATGCTTCCGGCGGCAGACTGAAGAAGAAACCAGGGGTTGAAAAACTTCTGAAGTATCTGAAAGAATCTGGTATAAAAGTGGCACTTGCAAGTTCTACCAGGGAGGCTGTTGTGAAGAAGGAACTGGAGGAGGGCGGACTGCTTGGGTATTTTGACGAGATCGTATGCGGAGATATGGTGAAGCGAAGCAAACCGGAGCCGGATATTTTTCTGGAGGCGTGCAGACGTCTGAGGTCGGAGCCAAAGAAGTGCTATGTAATAGAAGATTCTTATAATGGGATCAGAGCGGCCCATGCAGCAGGGATGCATCCGATCATGGTGCCGGATCTGATGGAACCTACTGAAGAGATGCAGGGGCTTGCGGAGACGATTTTGGGGTCGTTGTATGACGTTATAGGATATCTGGAGCCTTTTTACCTGGATGCATAACAAGTGAAAATGGTTATCAAATATAAAGGGAAAATAAGATATAATGAGTTATATCTTTGGTACTGTGCTGGTAACGAGGATGTTATATTTATAGGAAAACAGGAGGCGTAAAATATGAAATTTCAGAAGTTGATCGAGAAGAGAAGAACGGTTCGTAAATATGCAGAGGGTAATACGGTGAGTAAGGAGGAGGTTCTTGCTATGATAGGGGCAGATCAGGAGGCTCCTTCATGAAAGAATTCTCAGACGTGACGTTATTATTGCATTATGGATGAGAAAGATGTTACGCGGTTCAGACAAGAGTGCCTGCCGGAAATGAATGCAGGGAAGGGTGAGAATGCGGTATTGATTATCAGTACTTTTGTTCATAACAGAGCGGGATTTCAGAAGGATGGGACTGCAGATAATGAACTGGGAAATGGATGGGGATGTTATGATCTGGGACTTCGGAATGAGAATCTGATATTGA